>NZ_MSGP01000615.1 GCF_002078235.1 Streptomyces viridosporus | reverse complement strand
GGAAGGAGAAGAGAGAGGAAAAGGGGAGGGGAGGGGGTGAGGCGGAGGGGCGTAGGCGAGGAGGCAGAGGGCTTGGTGCTGATCGCAAAGGACGATGGCGTGGCGTTGGCGCCTGGGAGGGGGCGGGTTTTGAGGGCATTCGTTCGGTGCGTTGGCCCCGGCTCGTGACCGGCGCGGTCTGCGGGGTGGGCGAGGGTGTTGCTCGGTGTCGGTGGCGGAGAGCAGGTCTGGAGGGTGTGGTGGGGACGGTCCTCAAGGGCATGAGCCGCGTTCCGTGGCATGAGTTGACGCACGCATGTGGCCCTGCGGACAGTCGACTACGCCGTCACCGTCGGCTTCCAGGCAGTCCGCCGCCACTACTGCTCGATAAAGCCACCCAAGGTGGCCGTGCCGGTCGCGGCGTACCAGATCAGCGGTGAGTACGTGGTGATCGAGGCCGCCACGGAGAAGGGTTGGGTCGACCGGGACGCGGCGATCCTGGAGAGCCTGACGGGCATCTGGCGCGGGTGCGCGGATGGTCCTGGCGTACCGGGCGACGGAGGTCGCCCAGTGGCTCGGCCGCTGAGGCCCGTCAGGGGCCGTGGCCCGCTTCAGGACACCAGACCCTGACGGTAGGCGTAGACGACTGCCTGGACGCGGTCGCGGAGGTCGAGCTTCGTGAGGATGCGGGAGACGAAGGTCTTGACCGTCTCCCGGCTGATCACGAGGGCCGCGGCGATCTCGTTGTTGGAGAGGCCGTCCGCGATGAGGCGTAGGACCTCCAGTTCGCGGGGAGTCAGCGGGATGTCGGGCCCGCTGTCCTCGATGGGGCGGATCCGGACGGCGTACCGGCCGACGAGCTGGCGTGTCACCTCGGGGTCCAGCAGTGCGGCGCCCGCCGCCACGGTCCGGATTCCGTGCAGCAGTTGGGCCGGTGGCGCGTCCTTGAGGAGGAAGCCGCTCGCGCCGGCGCGGAGCGCCTCGTAGACGTATTCGTCGAGGTTGAACGTCGTCACCACGAGCACCTTGACGGGGTGCGGTACGCCGGCGCCGGCCAGGAGGCGGGTGGCCGATATGCCGTCGAGCACCGGCATGCGGATGTCCATCACCACGACGTCCGGGCGGAGTTGTCCGACGAGGTCGACGGCGGTTTGCCCGTCCCCGCACTCGGCCGCGACCTCGAGATCGGGCTGGGCGTCGATGATCGTCGCCAGTCCGGTGCGGATCAGTACCTGGTCGTCGCAGATCAGGACGCGGATGGGGGCGGTCACGACGGGCTCCCGGCGGGTATGTGGGCGCGGACGACGAAGCCGCCGTCCTTCTGTTCCTCCGCGCTGAAGTCGCCGCCGAGGACGTCGACCCGTTCACGGAGACCGGCCAGGCCGCGCCCGCTCCCGGAGAGTCCGGGGGGCTTCGAGCCGGAGCCGTCCGTGCCGACCTCCACGGTGATCTCTCCTGAGCCGTGGCGCACCCGGACGGAAGTGCGGCTTCCGTGGGCGTACTTGAGGGCGTTCGTCAGGGACTCCTGCACCACCCGGTAGGCCACGAGGTCGGCGCTGCCGGTCGACTCGGCCGGTGTGCCCTCTTCGGTGAACTCCACGGGCTGACCGGCCCGCCGTGTCTGTTCGACGAGGGTGAGGAACCGGCCGGCGGGTGGGGTCCTGGGCTCGGTGCTGTGGTCGGGGTTGAGCAGGTCGAGCAGGTGCCGCAGATCCGTGATGGCCCGGCGGCCGGTGTCGGTGACGGCTGTCAGGCTCTGGTCGAGGCGATCGGGGACGGCGGTCAGATAGCGGGCCGCCTCGGCCTGTACGACCATCGCCGTCACGTGGTGGGTCACCACGTCGTGGAGTTCGCGGGCGATGCGGGCGCGTTCGGCGGCGCGAGTGTCCTCGGCGACGCGGTGGCGGCGCTCGGCCTCCAGTGCCCGGGTGTGACGAACCCATGACCCGACGCCCCAGGCGAGTGCCACGGCCAGGTAGAACGTCACGAACTCGCCGGGCGGTTCGCCGGGGCCGAGCCGGTGGAGCGCGACCGCCAGCGGGACGTATGCCACGGAGGCGGCGATCGCGGTTGCCCGCCTGTGGTGTTCCAGGTGGGAGGCCACGCTCAACAGCGTGATGGGCAGCGCGATGCCGGCGAGTGAGTGGTAGCCGCGGAGCTGGTCGAGGGCGAAGCCGATCGACACCACGGCGAAGCAGAGGACGGGCCACCGCCGGCGTCCGGCGAGCGGGAGGCACTGGAGGGCGATCGCTGCGAGGGCCAGGGCGTCGAAGGGGCGGGTCGGCAGGCCGCCGAGCTCCGTGCCGTTGTCGTGGTAGACCAGCGAGGCGGCGAACAGGACCGCTGCGAGCGGGAGGTACCAGACTGTGGCGCCTGCCCGGCGCCACAGTCCCTGGATCAGCGGAAGTCCGGTCACTGGGGCAGTGTAGTGGGGGTGGCGGCGATCCGGTCGGCGCGCCGACGGGGCACCAGGTTGCCTCGCTTGTGGGCCAGCCACATGAACCCGATCGTCACCAGCACGCCGAACAGCACCGCGTACACGCTGCCTTCCGGTCCGAAGTCGCCGCCGGTGATCCACGTCGGGCCCGACGTCATGGTGTCCAGCAGTCCCTGTGGGGTGTCGTTGCCGGAGACCTCGGTGCTGAAGATGCCGGCCGCCGCGAAGTTCCAGCCGAAGTGGAGGCCGATCGGCACCCACAGGGTGCGGGTCGCGGCGTAGGCGGCGGCGAGCATGCCGCCGGCCTCGATCGCGATGGCGAGGGCGCCCCACAGGTCGGCGTTGGGGTTCAACAGGTGCGAGAGGCCGAACAGCAGTCCGGTCAGCGTCAGTGCGATCCAGGTGCCGGTGCGCTCCTCGATGATCCTGAACAGGATCCCCCGGAAGATCAGTTCCTCCGTCACGGAGGCGGCCGCCATGAATCCGACCAGTCCCACGGCGCTGGAGACCGAGCCCAGGCCGTTGATCTCGTAGTGCGCGTTGACGTAGATGTTCGTGATCACGGCGCCGAACATCGCGACGCCGATCAGCATTCCCCGGCCGATCGCGGCCCCGGCACCCTTACGGGCCACTTCGGTGGCCGGGCGGTGCTCGGTCTTGTTGACCACCCATCCGTAGACGAGTACGGCGAGCACGGAGACCAGGAGTCCCAGAACGAGCTGGAGCCAGGGGTGGTTCTCCACGGCGGCGACCACCTGACTGCCGATCATGGCGACCACCACGACTGCCGACAGCTGCCAGACGAACCTCATGAACGCTCCTCCTCCGGGTCCGCGGCCGGGTGCCGCAACGCCTCGAACGCTACGGATCCGGCGTCCGCGAATCGTCACCTCACGGTGGACACCTGCGCGTAGCTCGCGTGGGGGACAGACGCTCCGACGGGCCGTTCGATTCGAGTGTCGGCGCACCTGGTTGCCGGGAAGACCGCCCGCATGTTCGCGCGGGCGTTGTCATGTTGGTGAGTGCATGGGTGCCTGACGGGGCGTCGGGGTGTGATGGGGCCGGTTCCGAGTCGGTGCTCAGCTTTGGGTGGGCAGGCCGATGTTCTTGGTGATGTGGTCCCAGAGGGTGAACCGGATGGTCATCTCGAGGCGGCGTTCGGCGGCGGTCATCAGGTGTCGGCGAGGTCGGAACCGGGGTGAGATGCCGCTGGACGAGGACAGGAACCGCTGGGCCGCACCCACGCTGGGCCATGTCCCACAACGTGATGCAGGGACCAGGACGGTGATCCGGCCCCAGCGCACCCCTGGCGCGCGCGTCAGGGGCTGGGGCTCTGGCGCAGATCCACGTAACAGCGCAGCCGCACTCCAGCTCTTTCCCGGCTCCCGGGTCCGGTGGCCACGAAGGTGTACGTGTCGTCCAGCAGCCGCAGCGCCGCCGCGTTCCAGGGGCTGCGGCGGGAGCGGAACTCCACCAGCAAACCGCCGACTTCCGGGCAGAAGGCGTCCTCCGGCTCGCGCGGCATGCTCCGGAGCCGGTCGAGGGTCCAGTGGACGAGCTCGTCCTCTTCTTCCGCTGAATGGAACGCGACGGCCCGGGCCTCAGCCTGGTTGGTGCCGAAGCTGACCTCGATCGGCTGCGGGGAGCGGACCCAGCCGAGCGACCGTGCGGTCGGTGAAGTCGGCATGGTTCACCTAAGCATGCCTGCGGCCTGCGGGCGGCGAGTCGGGGGCCTTGGGGTGCCCCGCGGCCTGTGGCGGCGCCCCTGCGGGTGCCGCCGCTCGGAGGCCCCTGCCTGCCGCTGCCCCTGACCAGTCCCTGTCGGTGGCTGGTGGCGGTCGTGCCGGGTTCTGGCGCCTCGCTCGGGTGCGGCCTGCCTTGACGGCGTCGTACGGCACTACTTACGCTAACAACGTTAGAAAAGTTAACGTCGTTAGGTCGGTGTGGTGCGGACCGGTGTCGCGCCGTCTCAGAGCAAGGAGACTCACATGCGTACGCGTACTTTCGTTCCCGGCCTCGCTGTCGGGGTGGCCGCGGCGGCTCTGATAGCCGGCACTGTCGGTGCC
Source organism: Streptomyces viridosporus (assembly GCF_002078235.1). Lineage (GTDB taxonomy): Bacteria > Actinomycetota > Actinomycetes > Streptomycetales > Streptomycetaceae > Streptomyces > Streptomyces viridosporus. The sequence continues at coordinate 517 of NZ_MSGP01000615.1, read as the reverse complement.
GGACCCGCGGCCTCCTCCGAGGCGTCGCCCGGCCCGCGGGCTGCGCAGGCCGGGCCACAGCAGGTCGTGGGCGCGACGAAGCACGAGAAGGACCGGGTGCCGGCGATCGGGCGGCGCTGGGCCGCCGCGTGGACGACGAGCGACACCCGCGATCTCGCCCGTCTGTACACCAAGGACGCGGTCTACACCGACCGTGCCCTCAACTTGGTGTTCCGCGGTCCTGAGGGGGTCGAGGAGTGGGAGACCGGGTCCCATCAGCTCATCGAGAATCTCGGGTTCGAGGCGACCGGTGGATTCCGCGGGCGGGACGGGGTCGTGGTCGAGGGAGTGTTCACCGGCCACATCGTCGGTGCGCCTCGTCCGTTTGCGGTCCCGCTCGTGACCGTGCTGCGGTTGCGCGGCAACCTGATCCAGTCGAGCGATGACTACTACAACCGGGGTGAGATCTTGAGCGATTCCGGCCTGCCCGCGGACTGGACCCCGCCCGGCAGTTGATGTCGCCCGCCGAGCCCGCCCC
>NZ_MSGP01000614.1 GCF_002078235.1 Streptomyces viridosporus | reverse complement strand
CCGCTCGGCCACCGCGGTGGCGGTCGCGGTGTCGATGTAGTGGGTGCGCACCGTGATGGAGGACTGGCCGGCGGGGATGGCGATGCCGTCGGAGGCGACCACCAGGGTGCCCTTGTCCAGGCCGGGGCGCAGCAGGTTGGGGGCGGCGCCGCCGTCGACGGCCTTGTCCCCCAGCGCCATCCGGGCCTGCGACTCGGTGCCCAGGGCGAGGGCGGCGCGGGTGTGGGCGCCCTCGCGCACCAGCTTGGGCAGGTTCTGGTCGGTGGGGTCCTGGGTGCCCTGCCAGAGCAGCACGTTCACCGCCCGCCCCTGGTTGTGGATCTTGCGGGCGGCCATGAAGTACCGGGACGTGGCCTTGGAGCCGCCGTAGGGGCGCTTGTCGGCGTCGGTCAGCGGGCACATGAACGCCACCTGCGCCTCGTCCACCAGCACGATGAGCGGCGGGAAGGCGGTGCCGGGCGGGGCGGTGAGGCGGCGTTCCATCTCCGCCACGCCGCCCTCGACCATCTCGGTGGCCTGCACCACGTGCTCGTCGGTCGGCCCCTGGATGAGCACGGTGGCGAGGCCGTCGAACATGGCCCAGTCGCCGGCGCCCTTGAGGTCCGCCACCCGGAACTCCACGCTGCGGTCCAGCGCGAGCCACAGGGCGAGGGCCCGGAGGGCGGCGGTCTTGCCCTGGTTGGACAGGCCGGTGATGAGCAGGTGCCGCTGGTACAGGGACAGGCTCGCGGCGTCGCCCCGGAGGTCCTGGCCCCAGGGCGCCTTGCCCTTGGCGTAGTCGGCCCTCAGGGTCTCGTCGGTGACCAGCGGCGACGGCCCGATCGGCTCATCCAGCGCCCCGGAGTCGGCGATCCACAGCCGCACGGTGCGGGCCGCGGTGGGGAGGGTGATGAACACCTCGTGCTCGTGCCGGGTCAGGTTCTCCGCCAGCTTGCGCCGCCGGTTCTGCACCTCCACGGTGGACACCCCCGAGGGCAGGGTCACGTCGACCTCCACCCCGCATCCGGCGATCCGGATGGGCCCGAGCATGGACGCGCCGGCATCGCCCATCTCCTTGATGGCCCGGGCCAGGGCGGGCACCCCGAGGTCGCGCAGGGCCTTGACCACGATGGACGGCGTGATCGGCTCCCCCTCCCCGTTGCGGACGTGGGCGGGCAGGGCCCAGGTGGGGGCGGCCTGCTGCCGGCGGCCGACGGCCCACAGGGCGAGCAGCGCCAGGAACGGGCCGATGGTGACGGCCGGGCCCCACACCACCTGCACGATCCGGATCAGCAGCGCGATGAAGTCGATCGTGGCGCTTAAGGGGGTGATGACGTCCCCGGCCTGGCCGGTGCTGATTGCCAGGACCACCCCGAGGGCGACCAGCACCCCGATGCCCATGCCGGTGCCCACCGCCAGACCCTTGGCCGCGTCGACGGGGGAGTGCAGCAGGTCCATGCGGCGGCGGTGGCGGGCGTCACGGAAGCGCTGCAGCCGCTCTTCCCACTCCTCCGCGACCTCGTAGTTCCCGGCGGCCTCGGCGGCGCGGAGCAGGCGTTCGTAGCGGGCGCCGGTGCGGCCGTCCCAGGAGCGGCGGGCCACGATCCGCGCGCCGTTGACCGTGTACAGCCCGTGCCGGGCCACCGCCCGCACGGTCGCGGTGGTGCGCTCGTGCGTCACGGCGGTCTTCACCGCCCGGCCGGAGCGCACCCACAGCGGCACCGGACGGGTGGGCGGCGCGTCCGGGACCACGGTGAGGGTGGTCACGGTCGCCGTGTCGGTCGGCGGGTCGGTGTGCTTGTGGAGGGGAACGACGTTCTCAGACATGCTGGCAGTGCTCCTGACTGCCCCCACTGGGGGCGGGGTTAAAGGGAGAGCCGGGGTGGCCGGGTCCGTGGAAAGAAGCGGCCACCCCGGCGCCTGGGGGTTGGGGCTGGTCACCACCAGCCGGAGGACTTCTTGGCGGCCCTGGCGCGGGCGGCCTCGGTGATGAGCCGCTGGCGCTCGCCGTGCAGCGCGGTCAGCTCCGCGCTCAGCCGCATCTCCGCGGCGCTGCCGGTGGACTCGATCCGCTGCTCCGCGCGGCCGGCGCCGCGCCCCCGCAGGGTGCGATAGGCACCACCGGCGACGGCGCGGGCCAGAGCGCGACGCTCGCGGCCGTTCAGCGGCCACAACTCGCCCCGCCGCACGGCCTCCAACTTCTTGGCCGTCTGCCGGATCTCGCGGTCCAGGCGGCGCAGGTCGGCGCTGCTCATCGGGTGCTCCCTTCCGGCCCGGGCGGGCCGGGGTAGGCGCAGGGCACGCAGGTGCCCAGCGCGGCGGGGATGACGTAGCCGGCATCACGCCGACACTCGGGACAGGTGCGGCGGGCGGCGTTGGCCTTGGTCAGCGCCGCCCGCCGGGCGGCCGTCATGGGCCGGACCGGTAGGGCGAGGTCGACGCGGTAGAGGTAGGCGACCAGCGGCCCCCGCCGGCGGCGGGGGCGCTCCAGCTGGGCGGCCACCGGCTGACCGCCGGGCCGCAGGCCTTGGGCGCGCAACTGTCGGCGGGTGGCGTAGCCGTCCGGGGCCAGGCGCCACCGGTACACCGGCAGCGCCCCCATCACGCAGCCTCAGCCGTAGCGGCGGTGCGCTCGGCGAGGAGGGTGTCGCGCAGCATGCGGGCGTTGGCGGGTGAGGTGCGCACCTCGCGGCGGATGCCCTCGGCGGTCACCTTGGCGTCCGGCCAGTCGGCCGTCGCCTTCCTCGCCTCGGCCAGTAGTTGGTTCGGGGTGCGCTTCGGTCGGGGTGATCGGGCCACCTCGGGGAGCCGACCGGTCGCCCGGCGCGGCCGGGTCGATTCCGCCGGAACCGACCGCCGCGCGGACCGTGCGGCGGCGGGCTCGGTCGGGGCGGGAATCGCGGGCATCGGCTTGAGCGGCGGGAGCGACTTGCCCAGGTCGACCGCGACCGGTTCCGGCACCGTCAGCCGGGCCAGCGTCACCGCCGGGGCCGGGGCCGATCCGGGCAGGTCAGCCGTAGACCGTTTCCTTGCGCTCTCGGTAAATTCCTCCGCATTCGCGGCTTGCGTGGAATCGGGGGCGGGGGTGCCGAACATCGAGGCGAGCGCGGCGTCCGCGCCGGCGGTGACCCGGTCGCGCTGCACGTCCAGCAGCCTCGACCCCAGCGCCGTATCGCCGACCCCGACCCTGCGGGCCAGCCGCCACGACGCCCGGTCCGACCGCTTCCTGACCCGGTCGCTGGGGTGGTGGGCGGCGCGGGCGCGGTGGTAGGCGAGCGCCTGCACCAGATCGGCGGTGCGGCGCTCGTTCTCCGCGTCGCGGCCGTCGGTGTGGACCACGATCCGCCGGGCCAGGAACGCCATGCCCTCCGCGGAGACGGACATGCCCATCGGGGTCAGCGCGTAGATGACGGTGCGGCCCGGGTCGGGGGCGGCCATGGCGCCCATGACGGCGGCGGCGGCAGGCAGCGCCCACAGCCCGATGCGCACGACGCGCGGGGAGGACTGCCCCAGCATGGTCAGCCCCAGCAGGACCAGGGCGAGCACGGCGGTGGCCCCCTCACCGGCGGCGAGCGCCCCGAGCGCGGTGCCCTTGCCGTAGGCGTGGCCGATGTTGCTGTAGGTGCCGATCCCGCCGAACACGCCCGTGGCCAGCATCGGCACGAACGCGGCCGACAGCACCCCTACCTGCACCTTGGTCAGCTTGACGCTGCTCATCGGGCACCTCCCGCGGTGAGCAGGGCGGCGAGGAGGAGCAGGGCGCCGCCGGCCATGGTCAGGTCGACCGCGCGGCGCAGGCCGGTGAACTTGGCGACCGCCAGCCGGGACAGCCCGGCGATGTCGGCGGCCAGGTCACTGGAGAGGGCCGCGGGGATCTCGTCGGCAGGGAGGGTGGCCCACAGCGGGAAGCCGTGCCGACCGCCCAAGTGCGGCCCGCCCAGGTTCGGGCGGACCGACCGCAGCAGCAGCCCGGCCGCGGCGACCAGCAGCGCCAGGCCGGCCCCGCCGACGACGACGGCGAGCGGGTTCAGCGGCAGGTCGCGGGCGATGGTCCAGGCGCCGGCGAGGACCGCGCCGACGAACGCCAGCAGCAGCGCCGTCTTGCTGTCCGTGCGGGCGATCTCCGCCCTCACCTCGGCGTGCGCGGCCATCAGGGTCCGGTCGGCGGCGCTCACGCGGCGCCCCCCGGCAGGCTCGCCCCGGTGCGGTTGACCAGCGCGACCCGCGCCGCGAGGGCGCGGCGGCGGGCCCGGCGGATGCGCCGGGCGTCCAGCTCGGTCGGCATGCGGTCCAGGGTGGTGATCTGCGCGTCGAGCAGGTCGACGTCCGCCAGGATGACGGGCATCTCCCGCTCGATCGCCTCCAGCTCCGCGGCCGTCGGCTCCATGAAGTCGGCGAACGCAGTAACAACGTTCTGAACAGTGACGATGTGATCCATTGGGTCGTGGTCCCTTCCACGGAGTAACGGCCCGAACGCGGTCTCCGGGGTGCCACCCGGAGACCGCTCGCCGTTGAAGGTGAAGCCGCGCGTCTCATACGCGGGACGACCACAGGACAGCGGTCGCAGTGCCCCAGGCGAGATTCGATCCCGCGCCCATCACGGCTGAATGCCGGGGCTGACGTGCGGTACTGCAGGTGTCTCCTTCGGGAACACGAGCTCCCGTTTCAGGCGTATGGAGACATGACCTTTCGGTCTAAGCCCTCCCGAGTGCAAAGGGTCGGGTGCGCCCTCGGCCCGCTCTGTCCCGGGCCCCTTGGCGCTGCGTTCGGAAGCGCAACGCCCATCGATGCACACCACAGACCGGAGACGGGTCCCGTCATCTGGTGCGCACCAGTAGCGTGCATCTGGTGCGCACCAGAGTCAAGGTAGTTCGCCATTTCGGGTAGTGCTCGCTTCCTGCGGTGCCTCTCCAGAAGACCGCTTGGGGTGGGACTGCCGGTAGCCAACAGTGCTTAACAACCGGCCTGTTAACCTCTGTTGACCTGCGCCAACGTGCGGCATGCTGAGAGCACCAGTGAGGGCTGCAAGCGTCGGACGGTGATTGGTGAGCGCAGGGCTTCGGAGCACGCGGGCGGCGCGCGGCTGGTCCCAGGAGCGACTGGTTCGTGAGATAGAGCAGTACGCCCGGCGGAACGTCACAGAGGTCGCTTCCACCGCGAGCCTGCGGGTGTACGTGTCGGAGTGGGAGAACGGGAAGCGCACACTCTCTGATCGGTACGCGGGCATTCTGCGGAAACTGCTCGGCGTCACTGACGCGGAGCTGAGGGGCGATGTACCGGCGCCGGTCGTCGCTGCGGTCGACGGCTACGACGAGCTGCTCAGCCGGATCGATGCGGCCGGTAGTGTCGGCGAGTCCATGGTCAAGGCGTTTAACGATCAGACCGAGTTACTCCGCACCATGGACAGGCAGAGGGGCGCGGCTGGCCTGGTTGACCAGATGACGGGGCACCTTGCCGCACTGGAAGACGCGCTCAACTTCGCTGTGTTGCCTACCGCGCGCCGTCCCGTTGCGCTTGCCCTCGCGGGTGCGTCGACCCTCGCGGCGTGGCAGGCCATCGACTCCGGAGCGGTTGAGCGGGCCTGGCGGCACTACGAACTCGCGAAGCGAGCGGCGCGTGACGCTGAGGCTCCGATGTATCTCGCCCACGCCATGGCGGAGCAGGCGTACGTCCTCTGTGAAGCGGGCCGACCCGCTCTTGGAATCGACCTCGTGCGCGATGCGCGGTGCACTGTGGGCCAGTCTGCTTCCGCCCGGCTGCGGGCGTGGCTGTATGCCGCCGAAGCGGAGATGTGCGCGTATGCCGGCATGCCGGACGACTCCCGACGCGCGCTCGATGCGGCTCTGGCCGCCATCCCGCCGGGCCCGGAGGACAGGGATCCGGACATGCTGAGCATCTTCCTAAACGGCACCCACCTTGCGCGGTGGCAAGGCAACGTGCTCGCCATGCTCGGTGACGGCGACGCGGTCACGAGCCTGTACAGAGCGCTGGAAGACATGGACCCATCGTTCGTCCGGGCGCGCGCCGGACTGCATACGGACCTGGCGCAAGCGCACCTGACGCGAGCGGAGTACGACGACGCCCACACCCATCTAAGGCAGGCGCGGCTGCTGGCGAGCCGCACCGGCTCGGTGCGACAGCGCCGTCGCATCGACATGCTCAGCGCGCGGCTGTAGCTCCCTGCCCGCGCCGGTTGGCCAGGATGTGCAACAGGGCAACCAGGGTTCCGGACCCCATCAGCTCACCGCGGGCCATGAGCCCTGAAATGTCTGCGAGGGGAATCCACTCGATGTGACCGGCTTCCTCCAGGTCGGTCGGTTCACCGACCCTCTCTGCCCCGTGGCCGACGAAGATTTCGTGAGGCGAGTCGACCATGCCGACCATGGGTTGGTAGGTCACGACGTGTTCCAGCGTCTTCGGACGCCACCCGGTTTCCTCGACCACTTCCCTCAGCGCTGCGTCTGCCGGCCGCTCGCCATCGTCGACGATGCCACCTGGGAGCTCCCAGCCGAACTGTTGGGGAACGAAGCGGTAGCGCCACATCATGAGCACGCGGTCCTGGTCGTCCAGAACGGCGGTGACAGCCACGTGGTGCAGCTTCACCACGTGATGCTCGAACGACTTCATGCCGGGCGGTTGCACATCCCAGAGCTGAAGCTTCACCCACCGGTTGTCGTACAGGTCGCGCTCACCGTGGATGCGCCACGGTTCCACCCCCTCGGGCCGCCGGACGCTCACGGTGCCGGGGAGTCGATATGAACTGCGGCCCCGAACTTCCAACGCACCTTCAGCGACGAGACGCGCCAGCACTTGCCGCAGTGCCGTCCGCCCGATACCGAGTTCTTCGACGAGCGCGCGTTCGGAAGGAAGCTTGTCGCCTGGTGCGTACTCGCCGGCGGCGAGCCGCTCCCGAAGCGTTTCGTAGACCTTCGTCGTCTTCGGTCCCATCGGCGGAGCACTCTCCGTTCTGCTGTGGTGCGTACCAGAGTAGCGGGCAGAGAGACGCTTGTGAGGCCGTGCTTCGCCTTGCCGTGGGATGTGGGACTCCTTTTCCTGCTGCCGCTCCTTGATACCTCGTCGAATCGGTTCGGTGGAAGGGTGCTGCTGCGGCGGTATGCCTGGCGAAGGCAGACGTTTAGGGAAGCAGCTCGTCGACCTCTTTTCGCCAGGCAGTGTAAGTCTTGATCCAGTTACCTTCAGACTGTGCCTGCACATCCCAAAAATCCCGCATTCTACGCGTCCAAAGTCCACGACGCTTAATGCCCGGTTCGCCGAACGCCATCATGCATGTTCGTGGGAACTTAGCTATCTTTGCAAGGAGACGCGCACTCACGAACTCATCCAACCCAAGCATGGCGGAATGTGCTGCTGCGGCTTCGTCTTCGCTTGCGCGATATCCCTCATGTACGATCTTGTTTCGCTTCTTGGCAATGTCTTCACGCCAGGCTTTTACAGGTGCGCTACTGTTGCGGTCCCAATTGCCGCCCCAAATGCGAGCGAGATCGCCACTGATAAGTGGGCCAATCTCGCGTACGCTTAGAATGTCGGCAGCTTCTTGTGGGGTGGTTCCGGACTCCCAGAGGCCAGTGGTCAATGCGGTCAGCAAGAGAACTTCACAGGCGATGGCCGAGTTCACGACCGTTGCACTGTAGTCCCCATTGACGAAGAATGCCTGTTCCGCGTCAATCTTGCGCTCTGCGTAGAGCATCCAAGGGTCGCCATCGCGAAGTCGTGAGATCCCCACGTGAACGTTCTGAAGCTGCTCGAAGGAGGCTGGTGGGCTTGCTGAGGCTCCGGAAAGGTTCGCGTGACCGAGGGACATCAATTGCCAGTCCTCGATAATCTCGCCGCTGCCGTCTTTGAGTAGGGTGAAGGCGAATGGCCACAGCGTGTGACGGGAAACCGCAGGAATCCTGAGGTTCCTGGTCGCTCTGATACCCCTGTAGAAGTCTATGAGGCAGTCTAGGCAGCGATCGAAAGGGTCATCGTCCTCCTCGATCTTCTCCAAAGAGTTGGTGACCATCTCGACCACTGTGACATGACCCTCTAGGTTAGGAAGGTGGGAATCGTCCCTAGAGGGAAGATAGTGAATCTCGTTGGCTGCTGCGGCCAGTGACTTATGGATCTGTGCGTCACTGTTCGAGCTAGTGTCGAACTGCCGGAATTTCAGGGAGACCAGGTAATCTCCGTCTATCGAAATCGTATCTTCGATGTCGGCTGTTATTCGGGTAGTGAAGGAGCCTAGGTTTGGGGAGTCTCCGGGCAGCACGAAGGACGTTGTCGCGCCTGTGTGAATCGGCAGGGCATGGGGCAACGCGACCAGGAAGACCCTGAGATGTAGTTCGTCCGGGGTCATTACTCACCTCGCTTCGTCGCCAGATCTTAGGGCTCAGGAGTTGCCTCGTGCACCGGAATAGAACCAACTCCCGGTCAGAGGGCGAGTGGAGCCGCCGCAGAGCGACCGCCAACCGAGGTGTCGGAGCGCACGCTTCAACAGGGCGTAGCCGCCCCTGAGGTGCCATTCATTCTGAGCGGATACCGAGCCTCGGTCGGCAGTTTCTTACCACCCGGAACGCTCTCTCAGGGGCGGAGGCTGCAAGGGGGGCGTCGCTGCCTTTGAGGTCGGCCGAGTGGGTTCCCGTGGGCACTGCACGAACTGCCTGTGGGGTAGGCGCGGAGGGGGGCGTGAGACCTCATCGGGACGCAGCGCAGATGAAGAGGCCCCCTCGCGCGCAGACTGTGAAGCTGCTCGTCCTGTCCGCGGCCGGCTCATGGCAGGCCTTCGGTGGGTTGCTGGTTTTCGGGTTTCGATGACCTGCGCTCAGCGCCGATGCGACCATCCTCGGATGGACGCATCGGTGCTCAGCGCGCTGGTAGGGCTGATTGGTGTAGGAGCTGGTGCTGGCGCCACCTTCGGCGGGGTCGTGTATCAGCAACGACATGGCACCCGAGAGGCAAGGACCGCAAGGCTGCGGGGCGAAGCGGTTGCAGCAGCAGAAAAGATTCTGTCCGAGCTGCTGGCTATGCAACACAGCCTGCGGCTGGGCTCGTACGGTGCCGCCGAGGAGGAGCAGCGCGACTACCGGAGGGCCTTGCAGCATCACCATGCAACGATCCAGTTGCACTCGCAGTGGCTGCCCGATGCCGAACTCAGGTCCCGACTCACCGTCAACGCCCTGTATACGCAGATCGGGCCGGTCGGCGATCCCCGTAGCGACGTCGAGCGTCGCGGGCACGGGATGGCTCTGTGCGCGGACAGTATTGCCTGCCTCGGTGCCTTTCTACGCTCTGAAGCTCTCCCCGTGCGCGATGCCTACGTTGATCAGATACTTGCCCGCTGGCCTGAGGGGCGGGAGCTACACACCTTCATCGTCTCAGGTCCACCCGTGGAGAGTGATGAGACTCCCGATTCTGCTACTTAGCGCAACTTGGAGGTAGCGCCCCCACATTGGTGTGCCACAGGATGCTTGGCCCAACGATCGCAACAGGGGGAGCCAGGTACGCGGGCTCCGGCGTGCTCGCATGGGGCACCTGTGGGGCAGCGCAGCAACACCAGGTAAGAAGGCGCAGATGAGCGCCTGAGTGCCGCGCGGACTGTAAATCTGCCGACTCGGGCGGCTGTGGTCTCGGTCCTGGTCTCAATAGCCACTAGTTCCGCAACCATCCACCGTTGTTCGATGAGGTCCACCAACCCTTCTGAACAGGCACGGAGCACCATTCGCGGACGCTCCCGGACGTCCCAAGACCAAGATCGGACAACTTGTAATGCGTAGGTCGTCGGTTCGAATCCGACAGGGGGCTCCGGTGGGATCCCGGGCCGGGCCTTCCCGGCCCGGGTCCTCCATGACCCGGGTCCTCATGCCCCGTGGCGGCGCAGGCGGCGGGCGATCTCCAGGTCGCGGTCCTCCAGGGGGCGGCCGTCCTCGACCTCCCACAGGCAGTTCTGCAGCACCCTCCCGTACGTCCACGCGCGCGCCCGCTCGCGGTCCAGGCCGAGGACGTCGGTCATGGCGTCGAAGCGCCAGCCGATGTCGTCGGCGTCGAAGCGGTTGTCCAGGGCGGGCCAGAGGTCGAACCCGGGGTCGCCGGCCAGGGGCTTGGGGTCGATGGCGAGCCAGGGGGCGCGGTCCGAGGCCAGGACGTTCTCGTCGTGCAGGTCCCAGTGCAGGAGGCGGTCGCCGGGCTCGTCGGCGACCTCCCGCACGGCGGCCGCGCAGTCGGCGACGACACGGCGGGCGGCCGGGTCCGGGATGCGGTCCAGGGCCCGGGGGGTGCGCTCGAGCATGGCGTGGGCCATGTCGCCGAGGCGGCGCATGCCCGCGGGGGCGGGGGTGGCGTGGAGGTGGGCGAGGAGGCGGGCGATCACCAGGACGGTCTCGTGGACGTCCGGCCGGTGCGCGAGCATGCGGGAGGCGTCGAGGCGTTCCAGGAGCATGACGCCGGTGGGCTCGTCGTGGTCCAGCAGGCGGACCGCCCCGTCGCCGTCCCACAGGCGCAGCGCGACCGGTTCGCCGTCGGTCTCCTGGTCGCGGAGTTGGAGCTTCAGCATCGCCGGTGTGCCGTCCGCGCGGTCGACCGGGAGGACCAGGGCGCTCATGCCGTGCAGGGGCGTCCCGGTGACGCGCAGGTCCCAGCGGTCGAGGAAGGAGGCGGCCAGGTCCGGCAGGGCGGCGATGAAGGCCCGGCCCGCCTCCTTGTTGAACTTCTCCTGGAATACGGCGAGTTCCTCAGGGATGTCGATCACCTTCCGCACGGTAGTCGTGTGCGGCGGGCGGGGCACCCCTTTCACGGTTCGAGGACGACCTTTCCGGTCGTGCCCCGGTTCTCCAGGGCGCGGTGGGCGGCGGCGGCCTCGGCGAGGGGGAAGCGGTGGACGGCGGGGACGAGCCGGCCTTCGGCGGCCTCGGTGAGGGCGCGCAGTTCGAGCGTGCGGACGGGGTCGTCCCCACCGGCCCTGCGCATCATCTCGGGACCGAGGACGTTCGTGGAGACGCCCTCGACGAGGTACGGGCTGTCGTCGGCGAGGCCCTGGGCCGACCAGCCGAAGACGAGGTGCCGGCCGCCGGGGGCGAGGAGGTCCACGACCGTGCGGGCGACGTCCCCGCCCACGCCGTCGTACACCAGGGTGACCTTGCCCCGGTGGGCGTCGAGCCGTGCGGGCCAGTCCGGGGCCGTGTAGTCCACGGCGAGGTCGGCGCCGCCGGCCTCCACCCGGGCCGTCTTCGCGGGGCCGCCGGCCAGGCCGACGACGGTGGCGCCGGCGTTCCTGGCGTACTGCACGAGGAGGGTGCCGAGGCCGCCGGCCGCGGCGGGGACGACGACCACGTCGCCGGGGCCGGGTTCGGCGAACTGCACGATGCCCATCGCCGTGCGCCCCGTGCCGATCATGGCGACGGCCGCGGCGAAGTCCAGGCGCTCCGGGATCTCGTGCAGCCGGCCGGCGTCGGTGACGGCCAGCTCCGCGTAGCCCCCGGGGGCGAAGCCGAGGTGGGCGACGACCCGTCGGCCGAGCCAGTGGGCGGGGGTGCCCTCGCCGAGGGCGTCGACGACCCCGGCGACCTCGCGGCCGGGAACGGTCGGCAGGGCGGCCGGGGCCGGCGCGGGGCCCCGCAGGCCCTGCCGCAGGGCCGTGTCCAGCAGGTGGACGCCGGCGGCCCGGACGGCGATGCGGACCTGCCCCGGGCCCGGCCGCGGATCCTCGATCTCCTCGTGGAGGAGGTTCTCGGCCGGACCGAAGGCGTGCAGGCGGATGGCGTGCATAGGGGTCTCCCGTGGGTGCCGGTCGGGTGGTTCTGCTCGCTGTGGCCCCCACGGTGCGACCTCAAGCATGCTCGAGGTCAAGCTTGCGCCGGCCCAGGGCGAGGGAGACGGCCGTCAGGGCGCTGTTGAAGGACACCTCCGAGAGCACACCGGGCGCGGCGACCTGGTCACCGGCGAGGTAGACGCCGTCGCCGCGCCCGGTGTGCTC
>NZ_MSGP01000613.1 GCF_002078235.1 Streptomyces viridosporus | reverse complement strand
CGATGCTGCTGCCGACGCCGGCTCGGGCGGCGTCGGCAGCAGCATCGGCCCGGCGGACTGAGCGGTCACAGGAACGTGCGGCCCTCGCCGCGGTACGTCGGCACCGTCGCCGTCACGGCCCCGCCCTCGACGAGGTGCAGCACGTCGAACCGCTCGCACAGTTCCCCCGCCTTGGCGTGCCGGAACCACACCCGGTCGCCGATCAGCAGGTCGTCGGCGGGCGAGCCCAGCAACGGCGTCTGCACCTCGCCGGCCCCCTCCTGCGGGTCGTAGCGCAGCCCCTCGGGCAGGTACGGCACCGGCAGCCGGTCGGCACCGGGCGCGCCGGACGCCGGATACCCCCCGCCGAGCACCGTCACCACCCCCACACCGGGCCGCCGGACGACGGGCTGGGCGAAGAGGGCCGCCGGACGCCCCGTGAACGACGTGTAGTGGTCGAACAGCCGCGGCACGTACAGCCCCGACCCGGCGGCGACCTCCGTGACCGCGTCCTCCGCGGCGGTGTGCTGCACACTGCCCGTGCCGCCGCCGTTGACGAACTCCAGGTCCGGCACGACGGCCCGCACCGCGCGCACGGCCGCCGCGCGCCGCTCGGCCAGTTCGCGCCGGGCCGCGGCCTGCATCAGCCGTACCGCCCGGGACCGCAGCGGCCGGCCGGCCACCGCGTCGCCGACACCGGCGACATGACCCTCGTACGCCATGATCCCCACCACCCGGAACCCGGGCCGCCGGGCCACCGCGCGCGCCACCTCGGCGAGCCGCGCGGGGGAGTGCAGCGGGGAGCGCCGGGCGCCGACCCGCACCCGCCCGCCCAGCAGCCTCAGGGAGGTGTCCAACTCCAGGCAGACCCGCACGACTTCGGTGCCACCGGCCCGCGCGGCGTCGATGAGGTCCAACTGCGCCGGATCGTCGACCATGACCGTGACGGCGGCGGCGAGCTTGGGGTCGGCCGTGAGCTCGGCGTACCGGGCGCGGTCGGCGGAGGGGTAGGCGAGCAGCACGTCGTCGAAGCCGGAGCGGGCCAGCCACAGGGACTCGGCGAGCGTGAACGACATGACGCCCGCGAAACCCCCGCGGGCCAGGACCCGTTCGAGCAGCGCCCGGCAGCGCACGGACTTGCTGGCCACCCGGACCGGTTTCCCGCCGGCCCGGCGGACCAGGTCGTCCGCGT
>NZ_MSGP01000612.1 GCF_002078235.1 Streptomyces viridosporus | reverse complement strand
GTGCGGGGCCGGAGGGTTGGGCAAGACGACCCTCGCCGCCCAGGCGGCCCGTCAAGCGCAGCAGGCGCGGAGGGCGGTGTTCTGGGTCCGTTGGCAGGGCGATCCCGGTCGTCTGGCCGAGGATCTGACGCGGGTCGCGCAGGAGCTGGGGCTTGCGGAGGAGCGGCTGGAGGCGGCGCGGCGGGGGGAGGCGGTGCTGGTCGATGTGGTGTGGGAGCACCTGGCGGCGGTGCCGGGGTGGGTGCTGGTCGTGGACAACGTCGACACTCCCGCGCGGGTCGGGCCGGGCAGGGAGGCGGTGGCGTCTTATCGGGGGTGGCTGCGTCCCGACGGGGCCGGGCTGTTGGTCGTCACCAGTCGGGACACCGCGGTGGGTACGTGGGGGCGGCGGGCGCAGCTGGTGTATCTGGAGCCGCTCGAGGAGATGGCCGCGGCCGCCGTCCTGACCGATGCGGCGCCGGCGGCCGGCAGTGAGGCGGAGGCGCGGGCGCTGGCGGTACGTTTGGGGGGGCTGCCGCTGGCGCTTGAGGCAGCCGGCCGCTACCTTGCCACCGCGACGAGCCGCTACCGCAGCTTCACCGCCTACCGCGAGGCTTTGGACCGGGAGTTCGGTGATCTGCTGGGAGCCGAGCATCCTCAGGCCGCCGATCCGGAGATCGCCCGCACTGTCGTGCGGCACACCTGGGACCTGTCCCTGACCCAGCTCCATACCGACGGATACACTCTCGCCCGCCCGCTGCTGCATCTGCTGGCCCTGCTGGAAGCCGCTCCCGTCCCCCGTTCCCTGATCACCCCCGCGCTGCTGGCCGATGCAACCGGGCAGGACGTCACCGTCACCGCCCTCGATGCCGCTCTGGCCGGGCTGCACCGGTACGCCCTTCTGGGGGTCCCCCGCACCACGGCAGACGCATCAGCCGGGGACGGCGCCGCTCTCGGAGTGGGTCAGGTGGTTCTGCATCCGGTGGTCCGTGAGGTCATGGCCCTCACCCCCACCGGCACCGATCCGGCCCCCTGGTACACCGCCCTGGACG
>NZ_MSGP01000611.1 GCF_002078235.1 Streptomyces viridosporus | reverse complement strand
CAGTCCCCACCCCTCCATCACCCCGGCCTCCGCCTCGATCACGTGCCGGGCCCGCACCCGCGGCAGCCCGAGCCGCCCCGGCGGCATGGTGCGCACGGCGATGACGGTGAGACGGCGGTCCAGGTAGGCGACGTCGATGGGCATCCGCATGCGGAAGGTGTGCACGCTGCCGGCGGGGGAGAGCAGCAGCGCCCCGTCGTGGGAGTCCCGCCCCAGCAAGCCCCTGGTGCGTGCCCGGTAGGAGGAGGCGATCTCCAGCGGGACGCGTACGGGCGGCCCTCCACCGTCTCCCCGCACGACCAGCTCCCCGTGCCCGTCACGCCAGCGCGCCACAGTCGACCCCCTTCACCGCCGAACGCCCGCGTCACGGGCGATGCCGAGACGGTAGCGGCGGCAGGCCGGGGCACGCTCGTCGAGATCTACCGGAAACCGCACGCCACGGGAACGGGCTTGGGTGCCGATTTGGGCCCACGGACCCATGCCTCCACCGTCGCCCCTTCCTACCCTCGGGCCGTGCTGTGCACCAAGCGCGGCGCACATCGGGGGAGTTGAGGAGGGGGCATGGCCTCGGTCGGGGGA
>NZ_MSGP01000610.1 GCF_002078235.1 Streptomyces viridosporus | reverse complement strand
AGATGTGTATAGGGGACAGGGGCATGGCCTCGGTCGGGGGAGGGGCGGAGTTCGGGGGCGTGCGGCCTGCCGGGTCCGGTGGAGGGCGGGGCATGCCCCGGCCGTTGTCGTGGGCGCTCCTGCTCGTCCACGCGCTGTTCGTGTTCACCGTGCTCGGCGGCTTGGGCCTGCTCCTCACGGCGGCGTCCCTCGACGCGGTGGACGGCACGTTGCTTGCCCAGGTGGCGTACGCGGCCGCTCCCGGTGTGCTCGGCTGGTGGCTGGCCCGCCGCAGCCGGCAGGGCGGAGCACGGATCTGGGGCGGACTGATCGCCGTACAGGCATGGCTGGTCCTCGGCTCGACGGCGAACATCGCCGACGGATCGGCACGCGGCCTCACCCAGCTCCTCCTCCCCCTCCTGGTCCTGTTCCTCCTGACCCGCCCGGAGAGCCGCGCCTGGTACCGCCGCACCGCACCGGACCGGCCGGAGCGCCGCCCCTTCTCCCCGGCCCGGCTGATCCGCTGGCGCCGGGACGAGGGCCAGACGGCGGTGGAGTACGCCGGCCTGGTCGCGGTCGTCGCGGCGATCATCACCGCGCTCGTCGTCAGTGGTCTCGGCACGCAGCTCCTCGCCGGAATCCAGTCCCAGGTGTGCCGTGTCACCGGCACGGCATGCCCCGCGCCCGGGGGCGGTGACGGTCAGGTCACGGCGGAGGGCGGCGACGAGGAGCAGGGCAGCGGCGACACCGGGGGCGCGACGACCGGCGGCAACGGGAACCCCGGAGGCGATCCCGGCGGCGACCCCGACGACACGCCGGGCTCGGACGGCACGGGCCAGGACGGCACGGACCAGGACGGCACGGACGCCGGAAAGGACTCCGACACGTCCCCCGACACGGACGGCCCGTCCTCCGGCGCCCCTTCCCGTGTCGACCCCGTGGCCGCCGAGGACGAGATCGACGAGCCGCCGTACGAAGACCCGACCACCACCGGGGACGGCCAAGGCGACGGAGACGGCGGCGGCGAGGACGACGAGGGCTGCTTCTCCGGCTTCGGCGCCTTCTTCGGCTGCGCCGGCGACCAGCTCGAGCAAGTGGGCGAGGGCCTCTTCGTCGACGGCATCTGGGGCGACCTCACCGGCATCTGGAACACGGTCACCAGCCCCGTCGACACCTGGAACGGCCTGATGGACTACGGCCGTTCGCTGGGCGACGAGTGGTGGAACGGCACCGCGGACGCCCGCGGCAAGTGGGACGACGGCGACTACCTCGGCGCGCTCCTGGACTGGGGCGGCGCCTCACTGGAGACGGGCGGCACGGTCCTGTTCGACTCGTTCATCGGCGACGACGTCGTGGACCAGTGGAACAGCGGCAACGGGACCCGGGCCGTCACGACCGTCATCTGGAACGTCGGCTCGCTGTTCATCCCCGGCTACGGCGAAGTGAAGATCGCCGAGAAGGTCGGCTCACTCGGCAGGCTGAGCAAAGTCGTCGACAACGCCGCCGAGGCGGCGCAGGACGCGCAGCGAGCGGCCAGGGCGGGCGACCTGGACGCGTTGGAGGACGCCGCGCGGCGCGCCGACGAGGCGGCTGACGAGGCGGAGGAAGCGGCCCGCAGGACGGGCTGCACCCTCTCCGCGCCGCCCCGCGGGATCCCGTACGGCGACGGCAGCGGCACGGCCCCCGCCCTCACCGGGGGGTTCGGCACCGGCAGCACGGTGCTCGCCGCCGCCCCCGCCCGTCTCCCCCGCACCGTCCTGGCGGAGGGCGACGGCTGCGACACGGAGGCCGCGGAACAGGCGCGTCAGGCCCGCGCACACGAGCGCCAGGCCTATCTGGAGCGCAAGCGCGCCGAGGAGCCGGAGCGCGCCCGGCAGGCGCTGGAGAACAAGAAGCAGTGGCCGGACCCCGAGCGCAACAACACCGGCGACCCGCGCAACTACAACCCGCCGGACTGGGCCGGGGACCTGCGGAGCCGCACGTACGGCGACGCCGACCACGGCGACGGCTTCTGGGCGAGCCGCGACCGCAACCCCAAGCCCCTCTGGAAGAACGAGTCGTGGCTGCGCTACCAGGAGCAGGTCACCGGCACCCAGCGCGGCTACGAGTACGTCGTCCCGCACACGAACCCGGACGTACCGGACGTCGAGTTCGACGGCTGGGACTCCTCGCGCCAGACCTACCTCGAGGCCAAGAACGGCTACGACAGCTTCCTGTCCGCGGACCGCACGGAGATCACCCCGTCCGGCAGGGAACGCCTGCTGGCCGAGGCCCGCAGGCAGGTCGAGGCCGCGCGGGGCAAGGACGTCGAGTGGCACTTCTCCAACGAGGAGGTCGCCGACGCGGCCAGGGACGCGTTCGAGGACGCGGGCCTGGACATCGAGGTCGTCCACACCGCGCCCGAGCCGATCGCCGGCGACCGGCGGCCCGAGGCGTTCGACTGACGGGACCGCGGGCCGGGGCGGCCCTAAGGTGGGAACGGCCGGACGTGGGACGAGAGGCGCGGGCGAGGGACGGAGAAGGGAAGAGGACGGGACATGCGACGAGTGGTGCGGGGCTTCTGGGGCCCGCGGCAGGAACCGGTGGAGGCACTCGCCGAACGGTGGCGCGCGACCCTGGACCGGTTCGCCCGGCTCCTCCCCACCACGGGGGGACCGGGGGCGGACGCACCGTGGACGTGGCGGACCGCCCCGGCGTCCGGCCCCTCCCAACTGCTCCGGCCGGACGGCGCGTCCCTGCTCGAGGCGTTGCGCACGGCCCAGGCGGCCGACGACTGGTCGGCGGGGAACGGCACGTCGCTGCGCCTGGTCGCCGACGGCATGCCGCCCGGCTGGAAGGTGGAGGTTGCCGGACTGGCGGGCGGCGCCCCGGAGTTCCTGCTCCAGTCACTGGTGGCCACGATCGTGTCCCCCGACGACGTGCGGCTCCCCGACGCCGACCTCCTCGCCGCCGTCGCCGAGATCTGGCACCCGGACCACGGGGACGTGAGCGACCGGGCGGTGACGGCGGCCCTGAAGAAGGAGGCCGGTTTCAGGATCGGCACCCCGTCGGTCGGCCGGGTCGGTTTCCTGTCCCCGGGCCGCGCGAACCGGATCCCGCCCGATGCGGCGGTCCCGCGCAAGGAGCTCCCCGGCGTCGGCGTGCTCCTGGACATCGCGGCGCCCGGCGACACCGCCGAGGTGGTCCGCGTCCACGAGGCACTCAGGAAGGCCGGGGCCCTGGACCCGCTGCCCCATCCCATGACCAGGCCCACGCTGTGACGGCCCGCGCCGGCGAACCCTTCGACACGAACCGGGCGGTGTCCGGCATCGAAGCCGCCCTCTCCACCCCCGTACCGACGGCCGGCCCCACGACCGACGAGGGCGAACCGGCCACGGGGGAGTGGACCGTGACCCGCGGCGAAGGGTTCCTGCTCCTCCCCCTCTGGGAGAGCGAGGCCCTCACGGGCGTGTACGGCGCCCGGTGGAACGACGCCGAGGCGGCGGCCGAAGCGAACCTGGCCGCGCTCGTTGTGGAACTGGACCGCCGCTGGGGCCCCCACCGCACGCTGAGCATGCGCGTCCCCCTGCACCGCGGCCGAACGGGTGAACCCCTCCCCGAGCCCTTCCGCACCCTGGCCGCCAAGGACTGCTACGGCGACCTGACGGTATGGGGCCCCGTACGGCCCGGCGGCTCGCCCACCGCCCCCCGTTGGTTCGCCCTCTCCCTCAACCAGTCCGACGGCGACGCCCCCATGATCATGACCGCCCTGATCGGCGACCGTCCGCTCACGGAACCCGCCGACCGGGACTGAAGCCGGTACCGCGCGCAGCGCGACGGCGCCAGGACACCAATCCGGTCGGTCCGAGCGGTCGCCCGGTACCGACCGTGCTGCGCCGGCCCGAGCGGTCGCCCCGGTGTGGTTACCGGTCCGCCCCCTGCCGGGTAGGACCTCCACCATGACCACACTCGGCGCAGTCTTCCGCCCCCAGCTCGCCCCCGAGCGGCTCCGTTCCGTCGCCCGGCTCGCGGATGAGACGGGGCTCGACGAGCTCTGGTTGTGGGAGGACTGCTTCCGGGAGGGCGGGATCTCGACCGCCGCTGCCGCGCTCGCGTGGACCGAACGGGTGCGGATCGGGGTCGGACTGCTGCCCGTGCCCCTGCGGAACGTCGCCGTCACCGCGATGGAGGCCGCCACCCTGCACCGCATGTTCCCCGGGCGCGCGATCCTCGGCGTCGGGCACGGGGTGCAGGACTGGATGGGTCAGGTGGGGGCGAGGGTCGAGTCGCCGGTCACCCTGCTGCGGGAGCATCTCGTCGCGCTGCGGGGCCTGTTGCGGGGAGAGCGCATCACGACCCACGGACGGTACGTCGAGCTCGACGACGTCGCCCTCGACTGGCCGCCGGAGCACGAGGTGGAGGTGCTCGCGGGGGCCACCGGGCCGCGGACCGTGCGGCTCACCGGTGAGGCCGCCGACGGCACCATCCTCACCGCCACCACCTCACCGGAGGGCGTCCGGCGTGCACGCCGGCTCGTCGACGAGGGGCGCGCCGCGGCCGGTCGCGGCACCGGGCCGCACAGGGTCGTCGTCTATCTGCTCGCCGCCACGGGACCCGGCGCCGGGGAGCGGCTGCGTGCCGAGCTGATCGCCGAGGGCGTCGGAGGGGAGCCGGACCTCGGGGTCGCCGGGGACGCGGGCGCCGTCGCCAAGGCGGTCCAGCGGCTGGCCGAGGCCGGGGCCGACTCGGTCGTCCTCCAGCCGACCGGTGACGAGCCGGATCCCGAGGGCTTCGTGCGGTTCGTGGCGGAGGACGTACGGCCGCTGGTCCCGTAATTCGGCCGACAAGGGCGTCCCGTCCCTGCATGATCGGAGCATGACGGACCAGCGGACCCGTTCTTTCGAGGATCTCGTCGCGGAAGGCGCCTCCGTCCCCACCGAGGGATGGGACTTCTCCTGGTTCGAGGGCCGGGCCACCGAGGCCAGACCCTCCTGGGGGTACGCCGTGTCGATGGCCGGTCGGCTGGGCCGGGCCGGTGCCGCGCTCGACCTCCAGACCGGGGGAGGCGAGGTGCTCGGCTTCGCCCTGGCCAAGGCCCCTCGGCGGCCCCCGCTCACCGTCGCCACCGAGGGGTGGCCGCCCAACGCCGCCAAGGCCACCGCCCTGCTCCGGCCCCACGGCGTCGCCGTCGTCGCCTCGACCGAGGACGCGCCGCTGCCCTTCGCCGACGGGACCTTCGACCTCGTCGTCAGCAGACATCCCGTCCGGGCGCGCTGGGACGAGATCGCCCGGGTGCTGGAGACCGGGGGCACCTACTTCGCCCAGCACGTCGGGCCCGGCAGCGTCCGCGAACTCACCGAGCACTTCCTCGGGCCGCGGCCCGAGG
>NZ_MSGP01000061.1 GCF_002078235.1 Streptomyces viridosporus | reverse complement strand
GACAATTCACGCCCCCTGTGACGGACCGCTCACAGGGGGCGTGAATTGTCCCTTTTCACCCCCGCGTTCAGTGGTGTCGCGCACTTCCGGCCATGGATCGCGCATGTATCCGGGGCGCAGGGGCAGGTGCACCCGGTCTCCTGGGTGACGCCTGTGTGACCCGGAGATGTGGCACAGGAACGGAAGGTCGGTAACCGATCATGGCGGACAGTACGGAACTACGGGCGCGCGACACCATCCACGCGGGGGGTGCATGGCGAGCGGCCGTCTCGGGGGCCACGCGCGAGATCCTCGACCCCGCGGACGCCCTACCGTTCGCCGTGGTCGCCGAGGGTGACGAGAAGGACGTCGACCTGGCGGTGGCCGCCGCCCGGCAGGCCTTCGACGAGGGCCCGTGGCCGCGCACCTCCGCCGCCGAGCGGGCCGCGCTGCTGCGCCGCGTCGCCGAACTGCTCGTGCGGGACCGGGAGGAGCTCGGTCTGCTGGAGAGCCGGGACGCGGGCAAGACCCTCGAGGAGGGGCGCGTCGACATCGACTGCGTCGCCGACGCCTTCCGCTACTTCGCCGGCCTGGTCGCCGCCGAGGCGCCCGGCCGGGTCGTCGACGCGGGCTCGCCCGACGTCCACAGCGTCGTCGTGCACGAGCCGGTCGGCGTGTGCGCGATGATCACGCCCTGGAACTACCCGCTGCTCCAGGCCAGTTGGAAGATCGCCCCGGCTCTGGCGGCCGGCAACACCTTCGTCGTCAAGCCCAGCGAGATCACCCCGATGACCACCGTCGCGCTCATCGAGCTGCTCGTCGAGGCGGGGCTGCCGACCGGGGTCGCCAACGTTGTCACCGGGCCGGGCCACACCGTCGGCGCCCGGCTCGCCGAGCACCCCGACGTCGATCTGGTCTCCTTCACCGGCGGGCTGGCCAGCGGCACCAAGGTCGCCCAGGCCGCCGCCCCGGGCGTGAAGAAGGTCGCCCTCGAACTCGGCGGCAAGAACCCCAACGTCGTCTTCGCCGACGCCTGCGCCACCGCGGAGGGTTTCGACACCGCCGTCGACCAGGCCCTCAACGCGGCCTTCATCCACAGCGGCCAGGTCTGCTCGGCCGGTGCCCGGCTCATCGTCGAGGAGTCGGTCCGGGACCGCTTCGTCGCCGAACTCGCCCGCCGCGCCGAGAGGATCAGGCTCGGCCGGGGCACCGAGGAGGGCGTCGAGTGCGGGCCGCTGGTCTCCGAGCAGCAGCGCGCGAAGGTCGAGGCGTACGTCGAGTCCGCGCTCGCCGAGGGCGCGGTGCTGCGCTGCGGCGGCAAGCGGCCCGAGCCGTCCGCCGAGCGTCCCGAGGCCGGTTACTTCTACGAGCCCACCGTCCTCGACCGCTGCCACCGCGAGATGCGGGTCGTGCGCGAGGAGGTCTTCGGCCCGGTCCTCACCGTCGAGACCTTCCGCACCGAGGACGAGGCCGTCGCCCTCGCCAACGACACCGAGTACGGGCTGGCCGGCGCCGTCTGGACCGCCGACGCCGGCCGCGCCCGCCGCGTGGCCGGACGGCTGCGCCACGGCACCGTGTGGATCAACGACTTCCACCCCTACCTCCCGCAGGCGGAGTGGGGCGGCTTCGGCAAGAGCGGAGTGGGCCGCGAACTCGGCCCGGCCGGCCTCGCCGAGTACCGCGAGACCAAGCACGTCTACCAGAACCTGGCACCGAAGCCGGTGCGCTGGTTCGCGGGCTGAGCCGCAACCGCCGGACCGGCGCCGCGGCCCCCACGGGCGCGAGGACGCCCCCGTGATTCCCGGGCGGCGCGCAGGACGAACGCAAGGGCGCGACCGGGCACCTCCCGTGCCCGCGCCCCGCGCCGTCCTGCGCCGCCCCTCCCCGCGCCACCCGGAACGCCACCCGCAGCCACTCTTCGCACACCTGTCCCGAGTCCCGGAGGAGTACCCCTTCCATGTCCGACCACACCCGCGAACAGGAATACGACTACGTCGTCATCGGCGGTGGAACCGCCGGCTCCGTCATCGCCTCCCGGCTGACCGAGAACCCGGACGTCACCGTCGCCGTCATCGAGGGCGGCCCCACCGACGTCGGCCGCGACGACGTGCTGACCCTGCGCCGCTGGATGGGCCTGCTCGGCGGCGAGCTGGACTACGACTACCCCACCACCGAGCAGCCGCGCGGCAATTCGCACATCCGGCACAGCCGCGCCCGCGTCCTGGGCGGCTGCTCCTCGCACAACACGCTCATCGCGTTCAAGCCGCTGCCGTCCGACTGGGACGAGTGGGAGGCGGCCGGCGCCGTGGGCTGGGGCGCGGTGCAGATGGAGGCGTACTACGCCCGGCTCAAGAACAACATCGTCCCGGTCGACGAGAAGGACCGGAACGCCATCGCCCGTGACTTCGTCGACGCCGCCCAGGCCGCGCTCGGCGTGCCGCGCGTGGAGGGCTTCAACAAGAAGCCGTTCGCCGAGGGCGTCGGCTTCTTCGACCTGGCCTACCACCCGGAGGACAACAAGCGTTCCTCGGCGTCGGTGGCGTATCTGCACCCGGTGATGGACGAGCGCCCCAACCTCACGATCCTGCTGGAGACCTGGGCGTACCGGCTGGAGCTGAACGGCACCCGCGCCGAAGGCGTCCAC
Organism: Streptomyces viridosporus; assembly: GCF_002078235.1. Taxonomy (GTDB): domain Bacteria; phylum Actinomycetota; class Actinomycetes; order Streptomycetales; family Streptomycetaceae; genus Streptomyces; species Streptomyces viridosporus. The sequence continues at coordinate 6,217 of NZ_MSGP01000061.1, read as the reverse complement.
GTCCGCACCAAGGACGGCGAGGAGATCCTGGTCAAGGCCCGGAGCGAGGTCGTCCTCTGCGCCGGGGCCGTCGACTCGCCCCGGCTGCTGCTGCACTCCGGCATCGGCCCGAAGGCCGACCTGGAGGCGCTCGGCATACCCGTGGCGCACGACCTGCCCGGCGTCGGCGAGAACCTGCTCGACCACCCCGAGTCGGTGATCGTCTGGGAGACGAACGGACCCATCCCGGACAACTCCGCGATGGACTCCGACGCCGGCCTGTTCGTGCGCCGCGACCCCGAACACGCGGGCCCCGACCTGATGTTCCACTTCTACCAGATCCCGTTCACCGACAACCCGGAGCGACTGGGCTACGAGCGGCCGGAGTTCGGCGTCTCCATGACCCCGAACATCCCCAAGCCCAGGTCCCGCGGCCGGCTCTACCTCACCAGCGCCGACCCGGAGGTCAAGCCCGCCCTCGACTTCCGCTACTTCACCGACGAGGGCGACTACGACGGCCGCACCCTCGTCGACGGGATCAGGATCGCCCGGGAGATCGCGAAGACCGAGCCGCTGGCCGGCTGGCTCAAGCGCGAGGTGTGCCCCGGCCCGGACGTCACCGGCGACGAGGAGCTGAGCGAGTACGCCCGCAAGGTCGCCCACACCGTCTACCACCCGGCGGGCACCTGCCGGATGGGCGCCACGGACGACGAGAACGCCGTGGTCGACCCCGAGCTGCGGATCAGGGGCCTGGAGGGCATCCGGATCGCCGACGCCTCCGTCTTCCCGACCATGACCGCCGTGAACCCGATGATCGGGGTGCTGATGGTCGGTGAGCGGGCCGTCGACCTGATCGGGGGCGGTGCCTGATGAGTACCACCGCCGACACCGCGGACCATACCCCCGTCTTCTCCGTCGACGGCCTGTGGAAGGTCTTCGGCCCGAAGGCCGACCGCATCCCCGGCGACCCGGAGCTCGCCGCCCTCGGCCCGGCCGAGCTGCGCGCCCGCACCGGCTGCACGGCCGCCGTCCGGGACGTGGGCTTCGACGTCCGCAAGGGCGAGGTCTTCGTCGTCATGGGCCTGTCCGGCTCCGGCAAGTCCACCCTGGTGCGCTGCCTGACCCGGCTGATCGAGCCGACCGCGGGCACCATCGCCATCGACGGCGAGGACGTCCGCGCCATGGACAAGGCACGGCTGCGCGCCCTGCGCCGCCACCGCGCCGCCATGGTCTTCCAGCACTTCGGCCTGCTGCCGCACCGCACCGTCCTCGACAACGTGGCCTACGGCCTCCAGATCCAGGGCGTGGGCAAGAACGAACGCCGTGAGCGGGCCGCCGAGGTGGTCGCCAAGGTCGGCCTGGCGGGCCTGGAGCAACGCAGACCCGCGCAGCTCTCCGGCGGCCAGCGGCAGCGCGTGGGGCTGGCCCGCGCGCTCGTCGTCGACCCCGAAGTGCTGCTGTTCGACGAGCCGTTCAGCGCGCTCGACCCGCTCATCCGGCGCGACATGCAGGAGGAGGTGGTCCGGCTGCACCGCGAGGAGGGCCGCACGATGGTCTTCATCACCCACGACCTCGGCGAGGCGCTCAAGCTGGGCGACCGCATCGCCCTGATGCGCGACGGCCGCGTGGTCCAGCTCGGCACCCCCGAGGAGATCGTGGGCTCGCCCGCCGACGACTACGTCCGCGCGTTCGTCCGGGACGTCCCGCGCGAGCAGGTCATGACCGTCCGCACGGCCATGCGCCCCGCCGCCTCCGCCGAGGAGGCCGGCAGCGGCCCGGCGGTGCGGCCCGACGCCACGGTGTCGGAGGCCATCGAGGCCGTCGCCCGCGCGGGCGGCCCGGCCCGTGTCCTGGACGGGGGCCGCTGCCTGGGCGTGGTCGACTCGGAGGCGCTGCTGGACGTGGTGGCGGGCGTGACCGCGGGCGGTCGTGCCGCCGGGGGCGCCCCCGGCTCGAAGAGCCCGGGGGAGGCACCGGCCGGGCTCCGTGTGCCGGCCGCCCTCGCCACCACCGGTGAGGAGCCGGTGTGATGGCGGCGATCACGGCAACGGCCCGGAAGGCCTCGGCGCCGGGCGTCCTGACCCGCCCGGCCGCGCGCAAGCTCCTCGCACTGGCACTCGTCGCCGCGATCCTCGTCCCGCTCGCCACCGCACGCTGGGCGAGCGGGAGCTGGCCCGAGGCACTGACCGTGGACGCCTCCGGACCGCTGGCCGGAGCCAGCGACTGGATCATCGACAACCGGGACTCCCACCCCCTCTTCCTGTACTTCTTCGGCCACGTCAGCAACCTCGTCGTCGTCACCGTACGGGCCGTCTACCTCGCCCTCCTCGCGGTCGGATGGGCGGGGGTGACCGCTCTCGCCGGACTCGTCGCCTGGCGGGTCGCGGGCATCCGCCTCGCACTCGGCACCGCCGTCGCGTTCCTCGCCTGCGGACTGCTCGGCATGTGGGTGCCCACCATGCAGACGCTCGCCCTGATGGTGGTCGCGGTCACCGCGTCCGTCGTCGTCGGCGCGCTGCTCGGGCTCGCCGCCGGGCTCTCCGACCGGATGGACCGCGTCCTGCGCCCGGTCCTGGACACCATGCAGGTGCTCCCCGCCTTCGCCTACCTCCTGCCGGTCGTGCTGATCTTCGGCATCGGCGTCCCGGCCGCCGTCCTCGCCACGGTCGTCTACGCCGCGCCGCCCATGGCCCGGCTGACCGCGCTCGGTCTGCGCGGCGCCGACAAGGAGGTGCTGGAGGCGGTCGAGTCGCTCGGCACCACCGCCCGCCAGCGTCTGCTGACCGCCCGCATCCCGCTGGCCCGCAGGGAACTCCTCCTGGGGCTCAACCAAACGATCATGATGGCGCTGTCCATGGCCGTCATCGCCTCGGTGATCGGCGCGGGCGGTCTCGGCGACCGCGTCTACCAGGCGCTGGCCTCCGTCGACGTGGGCGCGGCCCTCGCCGCCGGCATCCCGATCGTGCTGCTCGCCGTCGTCCTGGACCGGGTGACCGGCGCGGCCGGGGCGAACCTCGGCCAGGCGCCCAGGCCCCGCACGCACTGGCTGTACGTCGTGGTCGGCGCCGCGGTCGTGGCCGCCGCCGGACGGCTGACGGCACGCCTGGAGTGGCCCGACGGATGGGTCGTGTCCCTCGTCGAGCCGGTCAACCGGGCCGTCGGCTGGATGACCGACCACCTGTACTCGGGCGTCCCCGTCATCGGCGGCACCGCCGACTGGGCCGCACGCTTCACCACCTGGGTCCTCGATCCGATCCGCGACGGACTGCAGTGGCTGCCCTGGTGGTCGGTGCTGCTCGTCGTCGCCACCCTGGCCTGGCTGATCGGCACCTGGCGCACCGCGCTCACCGCCGTCCTCGCCATGGCCGCCATCGGGGTGCTCGGCGTGTGGAACCCGTCCCTCGACACGCTCTCCCAGGTCCTCGCGGCCGTCGCCGTCACCCTGGTCGTCGGCTTCGCGACGGGCATCGCCGCGGCCCGCAGCGACCGCGTCGACCGTCTGCTGCGGCCCGTGCTGGACGTGTTCCAGACGATGCCGCAGTTCGTGTACCTGATCCCGGTCGTCGCCCTGTTCGGCGTCGGCCGCGCCCCCGCCGTCGCCGCGGCCGTCGTCTACGCGCTGCCGGCCGTCGTCCGCATCACCGCGCAGGGGCTGCGCCAGGTCGACCCGGCGGCCCTGGAGTCGGCCCGCTCGCTCGGCGCGACCAGCGCCCAGCAGCTGCGCCAGGTCCAGCTCCCGCTGGCCCGCCCGGCACTGCTCCTCGCCGTCAACCAGGGCGTGGTCCTGGTCCTCGCCGTCGTGATCATCGGCGGCATGGTCGGCGGTGGCGCGCTCGGCTACGACGTCGTCTTCGGCCTCGCCCAGGGCGACCTGGCGACCGGCCTGGTCGCCGGTGCCGCGATCGTCTGCCTGGGCCTGATGCTCGACCGGGTGACCCAGCCCACCGAACGCCGTGCGAAGAAGGGAGCCTGACGTGCGACGCCGTACGACCTCCGCGGTGGCCGGAGCCTTCGCGCTCGCGCTGCTCACCGGCTGCGGTGCCGCCGACATGACCAAGCAGGCCTCGCCGTACGCCAACGCCCAGGGCGCCCGGACGGTGACCCTGGCGGTGCAGTCCTGGGTGGGGTCCCTGGCCAACGTGGCCGTCGCCCGGCACCTGCTGGAGCACGAGCTCGGCTACCGCGTCGACATCGTCCAGGTCGACGAGGTGCCCGCCTGGGACGCGCTCAGCCAGGGCCGGGTCGACGCGATCCTGGAGGACTGGGGCCACCCCGAGCAGGAACAGCTGTACGTCGAGGAGAAGAAGACGATCGCGCGCGGGGGCGACCTCGGGGTCACCGGGCACATCGGCTGGTTCATCCCGACCTACTTCGCCGAGCAGCATCCCGACCTGAAGAGCTGGAAGGACCTCAACAAGTACGCCGACCGGTTCCGCACCGCGGAGAGCGGCGGCAAGGGCCAGCTGATGGACGGCTCACCGGCCTACCTCACCCACGACAAGGCGTTGGTGAAGAACCTGGAGCTGGACTTCAAGGTGGTGTTCGCCGGCTCCGAGGCCGCGCTGCTCACCCAGATCAAGCAGTTCGCCAAGGAGAAGAAGCCCTTCCTCACCTACTGGAACACCCCCCACTGGCTGTTCGAGAAGGTGCCGATGACCGAGGTGATGCTGCCCCCGTACGAGGAGGGCTGCGACGCCGACCCGGCGAAGGTCGCCTGCGCCTACCCGACCGCCCCGCTGCAGAAGTACCTCAACGCGGACTTCGCGAGGGACGGCGGAGAAGCGGCGGACTTCCTGAAGAAGTTCGCCTGGTCGACGGAGGACCAGAACGCGGTCTCCCTGATGATCGCCGACCAGAAGCTGTCCCCCGAGGAGGCGGCGGAGAAGTGGGTGGACGGTCACGAGTCCACCTGGAAGAAGTGGCTGTCCTGACACCCGTGCGACGCGGGTGGCTCCGGGTCCACCGGTCACGGCGGTCCCGGGGCCGCCCGCGGTCACGCGCGGGCCCCGCTCACCACTCGGTGCTCCCCGGGGGGATCCGCCGGGCGACCATCAGCCGGTTCCAGCCGTCGACGACGGTGATCAGCCCGATCAGATGGGCGAGCCGGACGTCGTCGAAGTGCTTCGCGGCCCGCTCGTACACCTCGTCGGGCACGAAGCCTCCCCCCCGAGCCGAAGGCCCGGGAGGTGCCTCCGGTGAGGACCGTGACCGCCTCGGTCAGCGCCGGCGCGGCCCGCTCCCGCTCGTCGAAGACGTCCCCGGCCTCCTCCCAGGCGTCCAGCAGACCGAGCTGACGCTCGCTCATCCCCTGCTCGCGGGCGATCGCGAGATGCATGTCGAGGCAGAACGCGCACCGGTTGAGCTGCGAGGCGCGGATCTGGACCAGTTCGGCGAGCGCGGGATCGCCCAGCCCCTTCTCGGCGGTGGCGCTCAGCGCCAGGAGGGCGGAGCGGACCCCGGCGTCCAGGTGCGTCGTCCATGCCGTCACGCGTGCTGCCCCGGCTGGTAGTGGCCCGGCACCCGGCGCGCGGCCACGCCGAACCGGTTCCACGCGTTGATCACCGTGATCGCGGCGATCAACTGGGCCAGCTCCGCCTCCTCGAAGTGCCCGGCCGCCTTCTCGTACACCTCGTCCGGCACGAAGCCGTCGGTGAGGACGGTCACGGCGTCCGTCAGCTCCAGCGCCGCCAGCTCCTTCTCCGTGTAGAAGTGCCGGGACTCCTCCCAGGCGCTCAGCTGGACGATCCGCTCGACGCTCTCGCCCGCCGCGAGCGCGTCCTTGGTGTGCATGTCGAGGCAGAAGGCGCAGTGGTTGATCTGGGAGGCGCGGATCTTCACCAGCTCGCGCAGCCTGGCGTCGAGCCCGCGCCCGGCCGCCGCGTCGAGCCGGAGCATCGCCTTGAAGACGTCGGGAGCCAGCGCGGCCCAGTCCATCCGGGGCACGGGCTCGGCGGCGTACGCGGTGGCCGTCGTGGTGTCGTCGGTCGTCATGCCTCGACCCTAGGGACGAAGCAGCCCGGTTGTATGGTCCATTTCCATGGCGGAACGCTGGGCCACTCTGGGCATCGACCTGCACCTCGAACCGACCGGCCCGGGCCTGCGCCGCGGTCTGACCGACGCCCTGCGCGAGGCCGTCCGCACCGGCCGGCTCACCCCGGGCACCCGGCTGCCCTCCTCCCGCTCCCTCGCCGCCGACCTCGGGCTGGCCCGCAACACCGTCGCCGACGCCTACGCCGAC
>NZ_MSGP01000609.1 GCF_002078235.1 Streptomyces viridosporus | reverse complement strand
CGCCCCCGCCGCCGTACGCCCCGCCTTCAGCACCACGACCGGCTTCTTCGGCACGGTCGCCCGCGCGGCCTCGACGAAGGCGCGCCCGTCCTTGAGGTCCTCCAGGTGCATCGCGATGCACTCGGTGCGCGGGTCCTCCCCGAACCAGGTCAGCAGGTCGTCCTCGTCCAGGTCCGACTTGTTGCCGAGTCCGACGATCGCCGACACACCCGTCCTCGTGGCGCGCGCGAAGCCCAGGACGGCCATGCCGATGCCACCCGACTGGCTGGTCAGCGCGACCCCGCCCTTGACGTCGTACGGCGTGCAGAACGTGGCGCACAGGTCCTGCCACGTCGAGTAGTAGCCGTAGATGTTCGGGCCCAGCAGCCGGATGCCGTACTCCTCGGCGATCTCGACGATCTCCTCCTGGAGCCCGTGCTCGCCGGTCTCCGCGAACCCGGAGGGGATCAGCACCGCGTTGGGGATCCCCTTGCGCCCCACCTCCCGCAGCGCGGAGGCCACGAACCGGGCGGGAATCGCGAAGACCGCCACATCCACCTCGCCGGGAACGTCGGTGACACTCTTGTACGCCTTGCGGCCCACGATGTCATCGGCCCGGGGGTTCACCGGATGGATCTCCCCGGCGAAACCGCCGTCGACGAGGTTGCGCATCACCGAGTTGCCGATCTTGCCCTGCTCGCCGGAGGCCCCGATCACGGCGATGGAACGGGGCTGCATCAACCGGCGCATGGAGGCGAGGATCTCCTCGCGCGAGTAGCGGCGGCGCTCCTTGGGCCGCTCGGTGGAGAGGATCACGCGGATGTCGGCGGCGACCGCACCGCCCGCCGTCGCGATCACCGGGTTGAGGTCCACCTCGGCGATCTCCGGGAAGTCCGTCACGAGTTCGGACACCCGGCGGATCTGCTCGGCGACCGCCCACCGGTCCACGCCCTCCTGCCCGCGCACGCCGCGCAGGACCTCCGCCGCCCGGATCGAGTCCAGCATCGACACGGCCTCGTCGGCGTCCACGGGCGCGAGCCGGAACGTGACGTCCTTCAGCACCTCGACGAGCACCCCGCCGAGCCCGAACGCCACCACCTTCCCGAACGTCGGATCCGTGACCGCCCCGACGATGACCTCCTGCCCCTTCGGCAGCAGCTCCTGCACCTGCACGCCCTCGACGCGCGCGTCCGCGTCGTACGCCCGCGCGTTCTCCACGATCCGGCAGAACGCCGCCCGCACCTCCGCCGCGCCCTCCACGCCCACGACCACACCGCCGGCGTCGGTCTTGTGCAGGATGTCCGGCGACACGATCTTCATCACCACGGGCCCGCCGAACCGCGCCGCGTACGCCACGGCCTCCTCGACGTCCGTCGCCAGCTCCTCGCCGGGCACGGCGATCCCGTACGCGTCGGCGATCACCTTGCCCTCGGGAGCGGTCAGCGCGGTCCGCCCCTCGGCGCGCACCGCGTCCAGCAGCGCGCGCACCTTCGGTGCCCGGTCCTCGGCCATCACCTCAGATCACCCCGTTCGACTTGAGCAGGCGCAGCTCCTCGTCCCCGAGGCCGAGCTCGCCGACGTAGACCTCTTCGTTGTGCTCGCCGAGCAGCGGGGAGGCCACCACGTCGACGGGGGAGTCGGAGAGCTTCAGCGGGCTGCCGACGGTGACGAACTCGCCGCGCTCGGGATGCGGGACGGTGACCACCATCCCGTTGGCGGCCAGCGAGCGGTCCTCGATGATCTCCTTGGTGGACAGGATCGGCCCGCAGGGGATGTTGCGGGCGTTCAGCCGCTCCAGCACCTCCCACTTGGGCAGCGTCGAGGACCACTCCTCGATCAGCTGGAACATCTTGTTCAGCTTCGGCAGCCGGGCCTCCGGCGTCGCCCACTCGGGGTCGTCGGCCAGCTCGGGCCGGCCGATGAGCTCGCTGATCGGCTTCCAGCCGACGGGCTGCACGATGACGTACACGTAGTCGTTCGGGCCGCCCGGGGCGCACCTGACGGCCCAGCCGGGCTGGCCCCCGCCCGAGGCGTTCCCGGAGCGGGGAACCTCGTCGCCGAAGTCCTCGTTGGGGTATTCGGCGAGGGGACCGTGCGCCAGGCGCTGCTGGTCGCGCAGCTTCACCCGGCAGAGGTTGAGCACCGCGTGCTGCATGGCCACGTTCACCCGCTGCCCGCGCCCGGTGCGCTCCCGCTGGAACAGGGCGGCGAGGATGCCCGCCACGGCGTGCACGCCCGTGCCCGAGTCCCCGATCTGGGCCCCCGTCGCCAGCGGCGGCCCGTCCTCGAACCCGGTGGTCGACATCGACCCGCCCATGGCCTGCGCGACCACCTCGTACGCCTTGAAATTGGTGTACGGGCCGTCACCGAACCCCTTGATGGAGGCGTAGACGATCCGTGGATTGATCCCCTTGATGCGGTCCCAGGTGAACCCCATCCGGTCGACCGCGCCCGGCCCGAAGTTCTCGACCATGACGTCGGAGCGCCGGATCAGCTCGGTGAGGATGTCCCTGCCGCGTTCGGTCTTGGTGTTGAGGGTGATGCTCCGCTTGTTGCAGTTGAGCATCGTGAAGTAGAGGGAGTCGACGTCCGGCAGGTCGCGCAGCTGCGTGCGCGTGATGTCGCCGGTCGGGGCCTCCAGCTTGACGACGTCCGCGCCGAGCCAGGCGAGCAGCTGGGTCGCGGAGGGCCCGGACTGGACGTGGGTCATGTCCAGGACGCGGATGCCTTCGAGGGCCTTGGTGGACGTTCCGGTCATCGCGGGCACCTCACTTGTACATGGTCTGGTTCATGGTTCCGGGGGCGTACGCGTCGGGGTCCACCCAGACGTTGATCAGCGAGGGCTTGCCCGACTCGCGGGCCCGGCGCAGGGCGGGGCCGATGTCGGCGGGGTCGCGGACCTCCTCGCCGTGACCGCCCAGCATCCGCGCGAACTCGTCGTAGCGCACGTCGCCGAGGGTGTTGCCGACCCGCTCGCGCTCCTTGCCGTACTTGGCGGCCTGGCCGTAGCGGATCTGGTTCATCGAGGAGTTGTTGCCGACGATGCCGACGAACGGGAGGTCGTAGCGGACGAGGGTCTCGAAGTCCCAGCCGGTGAGGGAGAAGGCGCCGTCGCCGAAGAGGGCGACGACCTCCTTGTCGGGCCGCGCCTGCTTGGCGGCGAGCACGAAGGGGACGCCGACGCCGAGGGTGCCGAGCGGTCCCGGGTCCATCCAGTGGCCGGGTGACTTGGGCTGCACGACCTGCCCGGAGAAGGTGACGATGTCGCCGCCGTCGCCGATGTAGATCGAGTCCTCGGTGAGGAAGTCGTTGATCTCGCTGACCAGGCGGTACGGGTGGATGGGGGAGGCGTCCGACCGGAGCTGCGGCAGCCGCTTCTCCAGGGCCGTCTGCTCCGCCGCCCGCAGTTCGTCCAGCCACTCCTTGCGCTTGGAGGCACCCCCGTTCACCCGCCCGGAGGCCGCCTCGGTCACCGACTTCAGCACCAGCCCCGCGTCGCCGACGATGCCGAGGTCGATGTCGCGGTTCTTGCCGACGGTGCGGTAGTCCAGGTCGATCTGCACGACGGTCGCGTGCGGGGACAGCCGCTTGCCGTAGCCCATGCGGAAGTCGAAGGGTGTCCCGACGATCACGATGACGTCGGCGTGGGAGAAGGCGTAGCGGCGGGAGAGCTGGAAGTGGTGCGGATCGCCGGGCGGGAGCGTGCCGCGCCCCGCGCCGTTCATGTACGCGGGGACGTTGAGGGTGCGCACGAGTTCGACGGCGGCCTCGGTGCCCCGGGTCGTCCACACCTGGCTGCCGAGCAGGACGGCCGGCTTCTCGGCGTGCACCAGCAGATCGGCGAGCCGCTCGATCGCCTCGGGGTCGCCGGCCGAGCGGGTCGAGGCACGGTAGGCGCCCTGCCGCGGCACGCGGGCCGAGGACACCGGCACCTTGGCGTCCAGCACGTCGCGCGGGATCTCCAGGAAGGAGGGCCCGGGCGCGCCGTGGTAGCACTCGCGGAACGCCATCGACACCATGTCCGCCGCGCGCGCCGTGTCCGGCACGGTCGCCGCGAACTTGGTGATGGGGCTCATCATGTCGACGTGCGGCAGGTCCTGCAGGGACCCCATCTTGTGCTGGGTCAGCGCTCCCTGACCGCCGATCAGCAGCATCGGGGACTCCGCGCGGAAGGCGTTGGCGACACCGGTGACGGCGTCGGTCGTCCCCGGGCCGGCGGTGACGACCGCGCAGCCGGGTTTGCCGGTGACGCGGGCGTAGCCGTCGGCGGCGTGGGCGGCGACCTGCTCGTGCCGTACGTCGACGACCTCGATGCCCTCGTCGACGCAGCCGTCGTAGATGTCGATGATGTGGCCGCCGCACAGCGTGTAGATGCGGTCGACGCCTTCGGCCTTGAGGGCCTTGGCGACGAGGTGTCCGCCGGAGATGACGTCCTGGGTGTCGTCGGGCATGGCGAATTCCTTGTCCCTTCATGGGGGGCGGGGAACGCTCTCGCGGTACATTGCATACAGTCGACGAATACTGTATGAAGCTTGTTATCCCGCATCCACCGGAGGGTGTCCAGGGGGTGCGCGGCACTTTTCGGTCGCCGGGCTCCGGCCCTTCTTCCGGCCTCCCGCGACGTCGCAGACAGGAGCCGAGATGGACCTGTACGAACACCAGGCAAGGCAACTCTTCGAGGAGCACGGCATCGTGGTGCCGCGGGCCGAGGTCACCGACTCGCCCAAACGGGCCCGGGAGATCGCCCGCCGGCTCGGCGGCCGCGTCGTCGTCAAGGCACAGGTCAAGACCGGCGGCCGTGGCAAGGCGGGCGGGGTCAAGCTCGCCGCCGACCCGGCCGCCGCCGAACTCACGGCCCGTCAGATCCTCGGCACGGACATCAAGGGCCACACGGTCGGCACGGTGATGCTGGCGCAACCCGTCGACATCGCCGAGGAGTTCTACGTCTCCTACGTCCTCGACCGCGCGGCCGGCCGCTTCCTCGCGATCGCCTCCGCCCAGGGCGGCACGGAGATCGAGGAGGTCGCCGCGACCCGCCCCGAGGCCGTCGCGCGCATCCCCGTCGACCCCGCCGAGGGGGTCACCTCGGCCACGGCGGCCCGCATCGCCGAGGCGGCCGGCCTGCCGCCGCGGACCGTCGACGTCCTCGTCCGGCTGTGGGAGGTCCTCACCCGCGCGGACGCCCTGCTCGTCGAGGTCAACCCGCTCGTCCGCACCGGGGACGGACGCATCATGGCCCTCGACGGCAAGGTCACCCTCGACGACAACGCCCGTTTCCGGCAGACCCGGTGGGGCGCGGAGGGCGCGGCCCACGACGACCCGCTGGAGGAAGCCGCGGCGGCGAAGGGCCTCAACTACGTCAAACTGGACGGCGAGGTCGGCATCATCGGCAACGGCGCCGGCCTGGTCATGTCGACCCTCGACGTCGTCGCCGGCTGCGGAGCCCGTCCCGCCAACTTCCTCGACATCGGCGGCGGGGCGTCGGCGCAGGTCATGTCGGACGGACTGTCCGTCATCCTCTCCGACCCGGCCGTGAAATCCGTCTTCGTCAACGTCTTCGGCGGCATCACCGCCTGCGACGCGGTGGCCGACGGCATCGTCCGCGCCCTGGACACCGTCCGGCCGACCAAGCCGCTCGTCGTACGCCTCGACGGCAACAACGCGGCCCGGGGCCGCGCCATCCTCGACGCCCGCGCACACCCGCTGGTCGAACAGGCCACCACGATGGACGGCGCCGCGAGCCGGGTCGCCCGACTCGCCACCACCTGAGGAGACAGGACGACATGGCGATCCACCTCACCAAGGAGAGCAGGGTCCTCGTCCAGGGCATGACCGGCGGCGAGGGCATGAAGCACACCCGGCGCATGATCGCGGCCGGCACGAACATCGTCGGCGGCGTCAATCCGCGCAAGGCAGGCCGGAGCGTCGACTTCGACGGTACCGAGGTACCGGTCTTCGGCTCGGTCGCCGAGGGCATGGACGCGACGGGAGCCGACGTCACGGTCGTCTTCGTGCCGCCCGCCTTCGCCAAGGCGGCCGTCGTCGAGGCCGCCGACGCCGGCATCGGCCTCGCGGTCGTCATCACCGAGGGCATCCCCGTCCACGACTCCGTCGCCTTCCTCGCCCACGCCCGGCACAAGGGCACCCGCGTCATCGGCCCCAACTGCCCCGGCCTGATCACCCCCGGACAGTCCAACGCAGGCATCATCCCGGCCGACATCGCCGAGCCGGGCCGCATCGGACTGGTCTCCAAGTCCGGCACGCTCACCTACCAGCTCATGTACGAACTGCGGGACACCGGCTTCTCGACCTGCGTCGGCATCGGCGGTGACCCCGTCGTCGGCACCACCCACATCGACTGCCTCGCCGCCTTCCAGGACGACCCCGACACCGACCTGATCGTCCTCATCGGCGAGATCGGCGGTGACGCCGAGGAACGCGCCGCGGCGTACATCCGCGACCACGTCACCAAGCCGGTCGTCGGCTACATCGCCGGCTTCACCGCGCCCGAGGGCCGCACCATGGGCCACGCGGGCGCGATCGTCTCCGGATCGTCCGGTACGGCGCAGGCGAAGAAGGAAGCGCTGGAAGCGGCCGGAGTCAGGGTGGGCCGTACGCCCACGGAGACGGCCCGGCAGGTGCTCGCAGCCCTGAACGCCGACGTCTGAGCCCTTTCGCCGAGTCCCCTTTCTCTCGGCTTTCTCTCGACTTTCTCTCGACCGTGCACCGAGAGCGGAGCGAACCGCATGCCACCCACCCTCACCCTCAAATCCGGCACCTCCTGGACCGACGCCTGGCAGCGCTGCCGCGCCGTCGCCCCCGAGGCCTTCCGGGACGACCGCCTCCTCAACCTCTGGAACGCCGCCTGGCAGGCGGACGGCCGGGTCCTGCCCGCCGTCAGCCCCGTCGACGGCACCCCCGTCGCGGGCCCGCCCCGCCTGGACCGGGCCACCGCCCGGCAGGCCGTGCGCGCCGCACTCGACCAGCACCGCGCCTGGCGCCACATCCCGCTGCCGGAGCGCCGGGCCCGCGTCGCCGCCACCCTCGACGCCCTCGCCGAACACCGCGACCTGCTCTCCCTCCTGCTCGTCTGGGAGATCGGCAAGCCCTGGCGGCTCGCCCGGGCGGACGTCGACCGGGCCATCGACGGCGTGCGCTGGTACGTCGACGGCATCGACGCGATGCTCGCCGACCGGGCCCCGCTCGACGGCCCGGTGTCCAACATCGCGAGCTGGAACTACCCGATGAGCGTGCTCGTCCACGCCGTGCTGGTCCAGGCACTCGCGGGCAACGCGGTCATCGCCAAGACCCCGACCGACGGCGGCGTCGCCTGTCTGACCCTGGCCTCGGCGCTCGCCGCCCGCGAGGGGATCCCCGTCACCCTCGTCAGCGGCAGCGGGGGCGAGCTGTCCGAGGCGCTGGTGCGGGCGCCCGAGGTCGGCTGCGTCTCCTTCGTCGGCGGCCGCGACACCGGAGCGGCGGTGGCCACGGCCGTCGCCGATCTCGGCAAGCGGCACATCCTCGAACAGGAAGGACTCAACACCTGGGGCGTCTGGAACCACTCCGACTGGGATGCGCTCGCGGCGGTCGTCCCCAAGCTCTTCGACTACGGCAAGCAGCGCTGCACGGCCTATCCGCGCTTCGTCGTCCAGCGACAGCTGTTCGACGCGTTCCTGGCGGCGTACCTGCCCGCGGTCCGCACGCTCAGGGTCGGTCACCCGCTCGCCGTCGAGCAGCCCACCGATCCCCACCCGCGGCTGGACTTCGGCCCGGTGATCAACGCCGCCAAGGCGAAGGAACTGCACGACCAGGTCGCCGAGGCCGTCGACCGCGGCGCCGTCCCCCTGTACCGGGGCACCCCGTCCGAGGCCCGCTTCCTGCCCGGCCAGGACACCTCCGCCTACGTCCAGCCGGTCACGCTGCTGAACCCGCCCCGCTCCTCCCCGCTGCACCACGCGGAGCCGTTCGGCCCGGTCGACACCGTCGTCCTGGTCGACACGGAGGCGGAACTGCTGGCCGCCATGAACGCCTCCAACGGCGCGCTGGTGGCCACCCTGTGCACGGACGACCGGGCGACCTTCGACCGGCTGGCCCCGCAGATCCGCGCCTTCAAGGTCGGCCACGGCGTCCCCCGCTCCCGCGGCGACCGCGACGAGCTGTTCGGCGGCCTCGGGGCGTCCTGGCGCGGCGCGTTCGTCGGCGGCGAGCTGCTGGTCCGCGCGGTGACGCGGGGACCGGCGGGGGAACGTCTGCCGGGCAACTTCCCGGAGTACCAGCTCATGCCGTGAGGGACCGGACGGCCGCCGCGCGCACACCATGAGTGGCCTCCCGGTCGCTCATGGTGGTGTCCCCGGCGTCGCGGAACCCCGGGCGACGGGCCGCCGTCCGACGACGGAAACGCAGGTGAAAGGCACTGCGAAACCTTGGTATGGTTGTCCACGTCGCCGCGGGGAACACCCCGGCACAGCGGCAGACACCTGGTCCGGGTGGCGGAATGGCAGACGCGCTAGCTTGAGGTGCTAGTGCCCTTTATCGGGCGTGGGGGTTCAAGTCCCCCCTCGGACACATCGCTGAATCGATGGCTCCGACCGTTTCGGTCGGGGCCATCGATTGTTTTCGTACGACCGAGGGCGACGCACGATGCCTCGGAGGGGGTGTGTCCAGCGAGTTGCACCACTCGCTGGACACACCCCGCCCGTACAACCTGGTTCGTTACTCCGGTTCCTCGGCCTGCAGGGTGCCATCGCGCAAGGCCTTGTCCGTGGCCCGTCCGATGACCGCGGTCGCTCCCGCGTCCACAGCGCCTCCGACAATGCCTCCCAGGATCGGGACCCCCTTGGCGAGCGTGATCGCGGCGCGCTTGGTTCCATACTTCGCGACTAGGTGGGTTCCGGCCTTCTTGTTGATCGCCCGGATCACCGTGATCGGGATCTTCTTGATCATCTGCTCACCGAACTTCTGGCCGACCTTCACGCCGAAGGACGCCAGGACATTCTGTGCGCTCATCCCGATCGCGAGCATCATCGCGACGGTCCGCACGTGCGGATCGCGGATGTCCCATCCTCGAAGGTGCGCGATGGCGCCGGCCATCCGCATGTTGATGGCGAGGGACGCGGCCACGTTCGCGGGGATCGTCACGCCTGCGGTGAGCAGCCCCCCGAGCCCGGTGACGAACCCCTGGGTCCCGGCCGCAGCCACGGACTCCTTGATGAGGCGGGCGACGACCGCGTCGATGTCGTCCTTCATGTCCTCGGGAGAACGGCGCTCCTCGTCATCCGGTGCACGGTAATCGTCACCCTGCCGACGCGAAAGACGGTCCTCGGCCCAGGCCGCCGACCCCGTGACCGGCCCCACGCCGTTCACCATGACCTTCTCCGCGAGATCGGCGACCCACCGCCCGGCCTTCTCGACCGCTCCCTCATCAGGAGTCTTCTCGTCGGCCATCACACACCCCTTCCGCGAGCGCCCCCACCGGGGGCGTCCCGCACCGCTGCGGGCAGGAGAAGGAGTCCGGTCGCCGGCATCCCGGCAAGGCTGCGGGCGGCTGAGGCCGCGTCCCCCCGCTACCGCCCGTCCACCCCTTCGCGCCACGACGTCCTTCGCCGCGCCGCCCTTCACGAGCTGAAGCGGCTACACCATCCCATGTAAGTGAAAGCGTCGTCAAATCAATTTCATTTGCTCGCATGTGCTCGATTCAGAGGCGGTGAATGGACTGCGTCGGCCGCCCCGCCCCGCAGTCGGCCTCCACCAGGAACGGGCTCGGCTGCCCGCTCCACGAGACGTGCAGGCCGTCCCGGGTCCGGGCCGCTCGGCGTCACGTTCGTGGGGTCCGTGCGGGATTCCGCGGGCCTCGATTTTTCGGACTGCGCCCGAGGCTGGTTGACTTCCTCCGCGCGGGCTGACGACGGCGGTTCTCCGGCCGGGCAGTCCGTGCGCCGACAGACCGCTGGGACTCATTGAGGGAAGTGAACGTGGAGCAGTTCGCCGCGGGCAAGGTACTGCGCGGCAGGTACCGGCTGGACCGGATTCTGGGCAGAGGGGCGATGGGGCACGTCTGGCAGGGGACGGACGTCTACCTGGAGCGTCCCGTCGCGGTCAAGACCGTCGCCGCGCATCTGCTCGCCCTGCCGGATTGGCGCCGCACCGCCCTGGCGCGCTTCGAGAGGGAGGCCAAGACCGCCGCCCGTCTGGACCACCCCAACGTCACCACCGTGTACGACGCGGCCGTCACCGAGGACGTCTGCTGCCTGGTGATGCAACTCGTCGACGGGACGACCCTCGACAACGTCGTCGACTGCGCCGACGACGGGCGCCTGCCCGTGCCCGCCGCGGTCTCCGTGGCCGCGCAGCTGTGCTCGGGGCTGTCCGCCGCGCACGCGGCCGGCCTCGTGCACCGCGACCTCAAGCCGCAGAACGTCATGGTCCGCACCAGCGGTCTGGTGAAGATCCTCGACTTCGGTCTGGTGAAGGTCCTCTCGGACACCGACCCGCGGCTCACCATGACCGGCGAGACGCTCGGCAACGTCGCCTACGCGTCGCCCGAACTCCTGTCGGGTGAGGAGCCATTGGACGGCCGCAGTGACCTGTACGCGGTGGGGTGCCTGCTGTACCGCATGCTCACCGGCCGTCCTCCCTTCCACAGCGAGGGCCCCACCGAGCTGGTGACCCGGCACCTCACCGCGTCCCCGCCCCGGCTGGCCGACCGCGGGGTCGACGCCCCGGCCGCGCTCCAGGACCTGCTGCACGCGCTGCTGGCCAAGCGTTCCGAGGACCGCCCCGGCAGCGCGGCGGAGGTGTACGTGGCCCTCGCCCCGTACCTGCCGGGTCCCGATCCGGCACTCGCGACCCGCAGGATGCCGCCGGAGGACCCCCGGCGGCCGTTCCTCGTGCCTCAAGCGCCGGTCATGCCGCGTTAGCCGAGACGGGACCGCGGCACGATCCC
>NZ_MSGP01000608.1 GCF_002078235.1 Streptomyces viridosporus | reverse complement strand
TCCTCGCTCGGGTGAACGGGACCGGTGGGGGCCCACCGATCCCGTTCACCCGAGCGAGGAAACCCCGGGTCAGGCGATACGTTCCAGCACCACCGGCGACGGCGTGAAGTCGGTTCCGGGGGCGGCGACGTCGTACGCGTCCTCGAGCGCCCCGAGGGCGTACGCGAAGCGGTCCGGGGTGTCCGTGTGCAGGGTCAGCAGGGGCTGGCCCTCGGTGACCGGGTCGCCGGGCTTGGCGTGGAGCTCGACGCCCGCGCCCGCCTGCACCGGGTCCTCCTTGCGGGCGCGGCCCGCGCCGAGGCGCCAGGCGGCGACGCCGACGTCGTAGGCGTCCAGGCGGGTGAGGACGCCCGAGGCCGGCGCCTTCACCACGTGCTGCTCGCGGGCCGTCGGCAGGGGCGCGTCCGGGTCGCCGCCCTGGGCCGTGATCATGCGGCGCCAGACGTCCATCGCGGAGCCGTCGGCCAGGGCCTTCGCCGGGTCGGCGTCCTTCAGTCCGGCGGCGTCGAGCATCTCGCGGGCCAGGGCGAGGGTCAGCTCGACGACGTCCGCCGGGCCGCCGCCCGCCAGCACCTCCACCGACTCGCGGACCTCCAGCGCGTTGCCGGCGGTCAGGCCGAGCGGGGTCGCCATGTCGGTGAGCAGGGCCACGGTCTTCACGCCGTGGTCGGTGCCCAGGCCGACCATCGTCCGCGCCAGCTCCCGCGCGTCCTCGATCGTCTTCATGAAGGCGCCCGAGCCGACCTTCACGTCCAGGACCAGCGCGCCCGTGCCCTCGGCGATCTTCTTCGACATGATCGAGGAGGCGATCAGCGGGATCGCCTCCACCGTGCCGGTCACGTCGCGCAGGGCGTACAGCTTCTTGTCGGCCGGGGCCAGGCCGTCGCCCGCCGCGCAGATCACCGCGCCGGTGCCGTCCAGCACGGAGAGCATCTCCTCGTTGGAGAGCAGGGCGCGCCAGCCGGGGATCGACTCCAGCTTGTCCAGCGTGCCGCCGGTGTGGCCGAGGCCGCGGCCGGACAGCTGGGGGACGGCCGCGCCGCAGGCGGCGACCAGCGGGGCCAGCGGGAGGGTGATCTTGTCACCGACGCCGCCCGTGGAGTGCTTGTCGGTGGTGGGGCGGGACAGGGACGAGAAGTCCATGCGCTCGCCGGAGGCGATCATCGCGGCCGTCCAGCGGGCGATCTCGCTCCGGTTCATGCCGTTGAGGAGGATCGCCATCGCGAGGGCCGACATCTGCTCGTCGGCCACCTCCCCACGGGTGTACGCGTCGATGACCCAGTCGATCTGCTCGTCGCTGAGTTCGCCGCGGTCCCGCTTGGTGCGGATGACGGAGATGGCGTCCATGGCCATGGATGGCGTTCCTTCCGGGGTGAGAAGGGGGCGGCCCCTCCGGCCGACGGTGTGGCGGTCGCTCGGAGGGGCCGTTTCGGGAGTTACTTGGTGAGGTGCTGCGGGCCGAAGGCCTGGGGCAGCATCTCCGACAGCGGCAGGATGCCCGCCGGGGTCTCCAGCAGCAGTCCGGGGCCGCCGAACTCGTACAGCAGCTGGCGGCAGCGGCCGCACGGGACGAGGATCTCGCCGTTGCCGTCCACGCAGGTGAAGTGCGTGAGCCGGCCGCCTCCGGTGCGCTGCAGCTCGGAGACCAGTCCGCACTCGGCGCACAGGCCGACCCCGTAGCTGGCGTTCTCCACGTTGCAGCCGGAGACCGTGCGCCCGTCGTCGACCAGGGCGGCGACGCCGACCGCGTAGCCCGAGTAGGGGGCGTAGGCGTGGGACATGGCCTCCCGGGCGAGGGCGCGCAGCGCGTCCCAGTCGACGTCCGTCGCGGGCGGGGTCACTTGCCCTGTCCCTTCCGGTACGGCATGCCGTCCGCCTTCGGCATCCTCAGCCGCTGGGCGGACAGGGCGAGGACGACGAGGGTGATGACGTACGGCGTGGCGGAGACGACCTGGTTGGGGACCTCGTTGGTGCCGGCGTACCAGGCGAAGACGAGGGCGCCGACGACCAGGGTGATCACCGCGTGGACGTACTTCTTGCGGACCGCCAGCCAGATCGCGCCGATGACCAGCAGCAGCGCGCCGAGCAGCAGCAGGGCGTGCACGTTGGCGGAGCCGCCGCGCAGGTTGAGGCTGTCGGTGTAGCCGAAGAGGCCGGCGCCGATGGCGAGGCCGCCCGGCATCCAGTTGCCGAAGATCATCGCGGCGAGGCCGATGTAGCCGCGTCCGCTGGTCTGGCCCTCCAGGTAGAAGGGGTTGGCCACGATGGACAGGAAGACGCCGCCGAGGCCGGCCAGGGCGCCGGAGATGATCACGGCGAGGTACTTGTACTTGTAGACGTTGACGCCGAGGGACTCGGCGGCCACCGGGTTCTCGCCGCAGGAGCGCAGCCGCAGGCCGAAGGCGGTGCGCCACAGGATCCACCAGGTCGCGGGGATGAGCGCGACGGCGATCAGGGTCAGCCAGGAGACGTTGGTGACCAGTCCGCCGAGCAGGCCCGCGATGTCGGAGACGAAGAACCAGCCCTTGTCGTTGAGGTCCCGCAGCGCGTCTGAGAGGCCGGGCACGGTGAAACTGCCGAGGGACTCGACCGCCGGGGACTGCTTGGCGGAGCCGCCCTGGTGGCCCTCGAAGGCCAGCGGGGCCAGGTAGCGGGTGGCGCCGAGGGCGAGGATGTTGATCGCCACACCGGAGACGATGTGGTTGACGTTGAAGGTGACGGTGACCAGGGCGTGCAGCAGGCCGCCGAGCGCGCCGCCGATGAGGCCGACGAGGACGCCGGTCCACGGGCCCCACTGGAAGCCGGCCCAGGCGCCGAACCAGGTGCCGAGGATCATCATGCCCTCGAGGCCGATGTTGACGACACCGGCGCGCTCGGCCCACAGGCCGCCGAGGCCGGCGAGGCCGATCGGGACGGCGAGCTGGAGCGCGGTGGACATCTGGCTGACGTTGGTGATGCCGTCCGCGCCGGTGATCAGGCGGACGATCGAGGTCAGGGCCAGGGCTCCGGCGATGACCAGGAGCAGCACGGGCCACGACATGCGGCGGCCGGTCGGCGCCGCGGGCTGCAGCGAGGGCTGGTTGACGTCGGTCGCTGTGGTCGGAGCGGTCATCGGCCGGCCACCTCCTTCGTGGTGGTGTTGGCGGCGCCGGCGACGGCGCCGCCGAGGACGTGGCCCGCGGCGAGTTCCGCGCCGACCCGGCGCTGCTGGCGGCGCAGGCCCCACTCACGGACGGCCTCGTAGGAGACGACGACGGAGAGGACGATCAGGCCCTGCATGATGACCGCGATCTCCTTGTCGTAGCCGTGGAAGTCCAGCTCGGGCGAGGCCTTGTCGAGCCAGGCCCACAGCAGGGCGGCGAAGGCGATGCCGACCGGGCTGTTGCGGCCGAGCAGGGCGATGCCGATGCCGAGGAAGCCGATGCCGGTGGGGAAGTTCAGGCTGTAGGTGTGGGTGTCGCCGAGCAGGATCGGCAGGCCCGCGAGTCCGGCGATGGCGCCCGAGAGCAGCATGGCGGTGAGCACCATGCGCTTGGGGCTGACGCCGCTGGCCGCGGCGGCGGACTCCGAGGCGCCGGAGGCGCGCAGGTCGAAGCCGAAGCGGGTGCGGTTGAGGACGACCCAGTAGCCGATGCCGAGCAGCACGGCGAGGATCACCAGGCCGTAGATCTCGCCGGCCTCGCCCATGTCGATGCCGGGGACCCAGCCGGACTCGTGCATCTCGCCGGTGGTGTTGTTGTTGCCGACCTTGACGCCGAAGACGGTCGGCAGCCACAGGTAGCCGATGACGGAGGTCGCGATCGCGTTGAGCATGATCGTCGCGACGACCTCGCTGACGCCGCGGGTGACCTTGAGGACGCCGGCGATGCCGGACCAGAAGGCGCCGGTGAGCACGGCGGTGAGCAGCAGCAGCGGGATCTGCAGGACGGCCGGGAGGGCGGCGTGGGCGCCGACGATGGCGGCCGCCATGGCGGCGAGCTGGTACTGGCCGTCGACGCCGATGTTGAACAGGTTCATCCGAAAGCCGATGGCCACCGCGAGGGCCGCGATGTAGTACATCGAGGCCTGGTTGATGATCAGGACCTGGATGTCGGAGAACGTCGCCTGCTCGAACATCAGGGCGAACGGCTCGACCGGGTTCTTGCCGGAGGCGATCAGCACGATCGCGCTCAGCACGAAGGCCACGGCGAGCGCGATGACCGGTCCGGCCACTGCGAGGAGCACGCGCTCCCTGTCGAACTTCTTCATCAGCGGGCCTCGTCTTCCGGAGACTCGGAGGACCGGGAGGGGCCGGCCGAGGTCTCGGGGATCTCTTCGTGTTCGAGGTGTCCGGAGGCCGCACCGGTCATGGCGGTGCCGAGCTGCTCCGGGGTGATGGTGGCCGGGTCGGCGTCCGCGACGAGCTTGCCGTCGTAGATCACGCGGAGGGTGTCGGACAGGCCGATCAGCTCGTCCAGGTCGGCGGAGATCAGCAGCACGGCGAGGCCCTCCCGGCGGGCCTCGCGGATGTGGTCCCAGATGGCGGCCTGGGCGCCGACGTCCACACCGCGGGTGGGGTGGGCGGCGATCAGGAAGCGCGGCCCGTGGCTCATCTCGCGGCCGACGATCAGCTTCTGCTGGTTGCCGCCGGACAGGGAGGCCGCGGTGACGTCGATGCCCGGGGTGCGGACGTCGTACGTCGTCACGATCCGGCGGGTGTCCTCCTGGGCGGCCTTCGGGTCCAGCCAGACGCCCTTGGCGTTGGGCCTCTCGGTGACGTGGCCGAGGATGCGGTTCTCCCAGAGGGGGGCCTCCAGGAGCAGGCCGTGGCGGTGGCGGTCCTCGGGGATGTAGCCGATGCCCTGCTCGCGGCGCTTGCGGGTGGGCAGCGCGGTGATGTCCTCGCCCAGGAAGCGGATGGTGCCGGAGTCGGCGTGCCGGAGCCCGATGAGCGCGTCGACCAGCTCGGTCTGGCCGTTGCCCTCGACGCCTGCGATGCCCAGGACCTCGCCCTCGTGGATGGTGAAGGTGATGTCGTCGAGCAGGGCCTTGCCCCCGGGGGCCGCCAGGCGCAGCTTGTCGACGGTGACGACCGGGCGGTCGGTGACCGTGGACTCGGCCGTCTCCGGGGTGGGCAGTTCGCTGCCGACCATCATCTCGGCGAGCTGGCGGGGGGTGGTCTCGGCGGGGACGGCGGTGCCGACCGTGGTGCCGCGGCGGATGACGGTGATCTCGTCGGCGACGGAGAGGACCTCGCCCAGCTTGTGGGAGATGAAGATGACCGACAGGCCCTCGGACTTGAGCCCGCGGAGGTTCTCGAAGAGGGCGTCCACCTCCTGCGGGACCAGGACGGCGGTGGGCTCGTCGAGGATCAGGGTGGTGGCGCCGCGGTAGAGGACCTTGAGGATCTCCACGCGCTGGCGGGCGGCGACGCCGAGCTCCTCGACCAGCACGTCGGGGCGGACGCCGAGGCCGTAGCGGTCGGAGATCTCCTGGATCTTGCGCCGGGCCCTGGCGCCGATGCCGTACAGCTTCTCGCTGCCGAGCACCACGTTCTCGAGGACGGTGAGGTTGTCGGCGAGCATGAAGTGCTGGTGCACCATGCCGATGCCGCGGGCGATGGCGTCGGCCGGCGACGAGAAGGCGACCTGCTCGCCGTCGATCGCGATGGTGCCCTCGTCCGGCTTCTGCATGCCGTAGAGGATCTTCATCAGCGTCGACTTGCCGGCGCCGTTCTCGCCGACGAGGGCGTGGACGGTGCCCTTGCGGACGGTGAGGTGGATGTCGTGGTTGGCCACGACGCCCGGGAAACGCTTCGTGATCCCGGCGAGTTCGACGGCGGTCACCGGTTCGTTGACCGCCGCTCCGGCCGGAGGGCTGCTGGACGCGTTGATGGCGCACTCTCCTGGGGACGGGGGCCTTCTACGCGCGTAGCGCCCCTACGGCATACAAAAGGGCGGCACCGCACACCGACGGGGTACGGGGAGCTCGGCTCCCCGTACCCCGTCGAGCGGACGCAACCCCGCGGTTACCTGCTGCTCAGGGTCGTTCAGGGGACTCTCAGCTCGACTTGACCTTGATCTCGCCGCTGACGATCTTCTCCTTGGCCGTCTTGATGGCTTCCTGGAGCTCGGCGTCGTCCGCGAACTTCGGGTTGGAGTTCGACAGGCTCACCTCACCCGTCTTCAGATCGCCCTTGACGATACCGGTCGCGGGCTTGCCGTCCTCGACCGACTTCGCCAGGTTGTACACCGCCTTGGCGACGTCCTTCATCGCCGAGGTCAGGATCGAGTCCTTGTACTTGGCGAGGGCTTCCTGCTTGTACTGGTCGGAGTCGACGCCGATCGCCCACACCTTGTTGGCGGCGGCGGCCTCGATCACGCCCTGCCCGGACAGACCGGCGGCCGCGTAGACGACGTCGGCCTTCTTCTCGATCTGGCCCTCGGCGGCGCTCTTGCCCTTGTCGGGGCTGGAGAAGCCGCCCTCCTCCGCCGTCTGCGTCAGGAACTGCGAGATCACCTTGACCTTGGGGTCGGTGTCCTTGACGCCCTGCTCGAAGCCCGCGCGGAACTTGTGGATCAGCGGGATGTCCACACCGCCCACGAAACCGACGGTCTTGGTCTTGGTGGTCTCGGCGGCGGCGACACCGGCCAGGTACGAGGCCTCCTCCTCGGAGAAGACCAGGTCGGCGACGTTCTCCGCCTCGACCGTGGCGTCGTCGACGATGCCGAAGGTGGTGTCCGGGTACTTCTCCGCGGCACCCTTCACGGCGGCGGCGTAGGCGTAGCCGACGCCGATGACCGGGTTGTAGCCCTGCTTCGCCAGCGAGACCAGGCGCTGTTCCTTGTCCGCGTCCGTCTCGCCGTCGGTGGGCTCGACGTCGGCGGTCTCGTACTTGAACTCCTCCTTGGCCTGCTGCAGGCCCGCGAAGGCGGCGTCGTTGAAGGACTGGTCGCCCCTGCCGCCGACGTCGTAGGCGATGGCCAGGCCCTTGTCGCCCTTCGACTCGGACGACGAGCTCGAGGAGGTCGAGGTGCCGCCGCAGGCGGAGAGGGCGAGGGCCAGGGAGGCGGTCGCTGCGCCTGCGACCGTGATCCGGGAAATCCGGCGCATGGTGTGGTGCTCCTGTCGTACAAGCGCCGGACGGTTCAGCTGCGGCGCTGGCTTCGCCGCACATTAACGCGCGTAGACCTGCCTGAAAACCCCTTCTGTCCACCTTGTTATGCGGCCGTGCCCAAGCTGTCGTGGAGCCCTGGTCACGGTATCGCCGACCGCGCAGGCGGGGTGGCGGTGGGTGACGTGCACGGGTGTCCACGGACACGCGAGGCGGGCGGGCGCCCCGGGGCACCCGCCCGCCTCGTGCGGATCCGTCGCGGCCGGCCCGCGGGGCGGCCGCGGCCGGGGCCCTACTCCGTCTTCACCTTGATGGAACCGTCGATGATGCCTTCCTTGGCCTTGGCCACGGCGTCCGTCAGGCCGGGGACCTCGGCCATCTTCGGGTTGCTCTCGGACAGGCCGACGCCGTTCACCTTGAGGTCGAACACCTGGGTGCCGGTGCGCGGCTTGCCCTCCTCGACGGACTTGGCGAGGGCGTACACCGAACCGCCGACCTCCTTGGTGGCGGAGGTGAGGATGAAGTCCTTGTACTTGGCGAGGGCTTCCTGCTGGTACTGGTCGGAGTCGACGCCGATCGCCCAGACCTTCGCCTTGGCGGCGGCCTCGATCACGCCCTGCCCGGACAGACCGGCCGCCTGGTAGACGACGTCGGCCTTCTTCTCGATCTGGCCCTCGGCGGCGGCCTTGCCCTTGTCGGGGCTGGAGAAGCCGCCCTCCTCCGCCGTCTGCGTCAGGAACTGCGAGATCACCTTGATCTTCGGGTCGGTGTCCTTGACGCCCTGCTCGAAGCCCGCGCGGAACTTGTGGATCAGCGGGATGTCCACACCGCCCACGAAACCGACGGTCTTGGTCTTGGTGACCTTGGCGGCGGCGACACCGGCCAGGTACGAGGCCTGCTCCTCGGCGAAGACGAGGGAGGCGACGTTCTCGCCCTCGACCACGGAGTCGACGATGCCGAAGGTGGTCTTCGGGTACTTCGCGGCCACGGCCTCCATCGCGGGGCCGTAGGCGAAGCCGACGCCGATGACGGGGTTGTAGCCCTGGCGGGCCAGCGAGGCCAGGCGCTGCTCCTTGTCCGCGTCCGTCTCGCCCTCGGTGGGCTCGACGTCGGCGGTCTTGTAGCCGAACTCGTCCTTGGCCTTGCTGAGACCGGCGAACGCGGCGTCGTTGAAGGACTGGTCGCCCTTGCCGCCGATGTCGTAGGCGATGGCGAGGCCGAGGTCCTCCTTCTTCCTGGAGTCACCGCCGCCGTCTCCCTTGTCACCGCTGGTGCCGCCGCAGGCCGTGGCGGCGAGTGCGAGTGACGCGACCCCCACCGCGACGCGGGCCAGTCTGGATGTCCGACGCATCTGAAGTTCCCCATTCTCCAAAGCCCCGCAGCGGGCGCTCGGTTCGGCGCACATTAACGCGCGTAGAAACTCCTGGGAACGGGGTTCCGCGGGGCCGTTATCCATTCGTGCCGATGGCCGGTTGTGCCCGGGTGAACCAGGGGGCCGCGGAGGGGCGGAAGGGGCGATCGGCGCGGCACGTGCCCCGCGCCGCCCCTCCCCCGCCCGCGCGGTAGGCGGTCGTCGGAGCGGGCGGAGGAGGCGCGTCGGGGCCGCCGGGAGGGGGCGGGATCAGCGCAGGGCGTCGAGGAAGGCGGCGGCGGTGAAGAGCTCCACGCCCACGGTGATGGCGTGCTCGTCCACGTCGAAGTCGCCCTGGTGCAGGTCGCGCACGGTGCGCTCACCGGGAGGGCGGACACCGAGGCGGGCCATGGCGCCGGGGACGTGCTCCAGGTACCAGGAGAAGTCCTCGCCGCCCAGGCTCTGCTCGGTGCCCTCGACGGACTCCACTCCGCGCCGGGCGACCATGGCGTCGCGCAACAGCGCGGCGGCCCCGGCCTCGTTGACGACCGGCGGCACGCCGCGCACGTAGGTGATCTCCGATTTGGCGCCGTGCAGGTTGGCCACCTCGTCGATGGCCGCGACCACGATGTCGGGGGCCTGCCGCCAGGTGTTCAGGTCGAGGCAGCGGACGGTGCCGGACAGTTCGGCGTGCTGCGGGATGACGTTGGGCGCGTGGCCCGACTCGACCCGGCCCCAGGTCACGGCGAGTCCGCTGCGGCTGTCGACGCGCCGACCGACCAGGGCGGGCACGTCGGTGACCACGCGGGCGGCGGCGGTGACCAGATCGGTGGTCAGGTGCGGGCGGGCGGTGTGGCCGCCGGGACCGTCGAGGGCGATCTCCAGCCGGTCGCAGGCCGAGGTGATGGGCCCCTCGCGCAGTCCGATCCTCCCGGCGTCGACCCGGGGGTCGCAGTGCACGGCGAGGATCCGTCCGACGCCGTCGAGCGCGCCGTCCGCGACGGCGTCGACGGCGCCGCCGGGCAGCACCTCCTCGGCGGGCTGGAAGATCAGCCGCACGGGCCGGGGCAGCAGGCCCTGGCGGTGCAGTTCGGCGAGGACGAGCCCGGCGCCGAGCACCACGGTGGTGTGCACGTCGTGGCCGCAGGCGTGCGCGCGGTCGGGCACGGTGGAGCGGTACGGGCACTCGGTCTTCATGTCGGGGATGGGCAGGCCGTCGATGTCGGCGCGCAGGGCCAGCACCGCCGCGTCGGTGCCGGCCTCGTCGTCCGTCCCGATGTCACAGATCACACCGGTCCCGCTGGAGAGTACCCGCGGTTTCAGGCCGGCCCGCTCCAGCCGTTCCTTGATCGCGGCGGTCGTGCGGAACTCCTGGTTGCCGAGTTCCGGGTGCATGTGCAGGTCGCGGCGGAAGGCCACGAGCTCGGCGCGCTGCCCGAAGCCCTGCGCGCCGAGCTCGTGGCCTT
>NZ_MSGP01000607.1 GCF_002078235.1 Streptomyces viridosporus | reverse complement strand
GCGCAAGCCGTGCGGTGCCGGCGAACGTCGGCGTCCTGTCCGGCACCGCACGGCTTGCGCTCCGTGCCCCTGTCCTTCTCCGCCCCGGCTCCCTCCGTGCGCGGGAGGGCTCCGCGCGGCCGCTACCCGGCGTGCTCCGCGAACCGTGCCGCCGTCTCGGCCAGCACCTCGCGCCCGTCCCGGGCCCACAGCGCGTCGTTGAACAGTTCGACCTCGATGGCGCCGGTGTAACCGGCCGCCTCCACGTACCCCTTCCACTCCCGCATGTCGATCGAGCCGTCGCCGATCTGGCCGCGGCCGTTGAGGACGCCCTCGGGCAGCGGGGTGGTCCAGTCGGCGAGCTGGAAGGTGTGGATGCGGCCCTGGGCGCCCGCGCGGGCGATCTGTGCGGGCGCGGTGTCGTCCCACCAGACGTGGTACGTGTCGACGGTGACGCCGGCCTGGTGGGCGGGGAAGCGCTCGGCGAGGTCGAGGGCCTGGGCGAGCGTGGAGACCACGCAGCGGTCGGAGGCGAACATGGGGTGCAGCGGCTCGATGGCCAGCCTCACCCCCTGCCGCTCGGCGTACGGGGCCAGCTCCGCCAGGGCGTCCGCGATGCGTTCCCGGGCGGCGCGCAGGTCCTTGGAGCCGGCCGGCAGGCCGCCCGAGACCAGGACCAGGGTGTCGGTGCCGAGCGTCGCCGCCTCGTCGACGGCGCGGCGGTTGTCGGCCAGGGCGGCGGCCCGCTCGCCGGGGTCGACGGCGGTGAGGAAGCCGCCCCGGCACAGCGTGGTCACCGTCAGGCCCGCGTCGCGCACGAGCTCGGCCGCCGCCTCCACCCCGTAGGCCTGGACGGGTTCGCGCCACAGTCCCACGCCCGGCACGCCCAGGTCCCGGCAGGCGGCGACGAGGTCCGGCAGCGGCAGCTGCTTGACCGTCATCTGGTTGATGCTGAAGCGCGCGAGGTCGGTCACGGGGTCACTCCGTACAGGTGCAGCAGGGTCCTCATCCGTTCCTCGGCGAGCTTCGGGTCGGGGAACAGGCCGAGACCGTCGGCGAGTTCGTAGGCGCGGGCGAAGTGCGGCAGGGAACGGGCCGACTGCAGGCCGCCGACCATCGCGAAGTGGTCCTGGTGGCCCGCCAGCCAGGCCAGGAAGACCACGCCCGTCTTGTAGAAGCGGGTGGGTGCCTGGAAGAGGTGGCGGGAGAGTTCGACGGTGGGGTCGAGGAGGGCGCGGAAGCCCTCCGTGTTCCCCGTGTCCAGCACGCGGACCGCCTCGGCCGCCAGCGGGCCGAGCGGGTCGAAGATGCCGAGCAGGGCGTGGCTGAAGCCCTGCTCGTCCCCGGCGATCAGCTCGGGGTAGTGGAAGTCGTCGCCGGTGTAGCAGCGCACGCCGTGCGGGAGGCGGCGGCGCAGGTCGACCTCCCGCCGGGCGTCGAGGAGCGAGATCTTGACGCCGTCGACCTTGTCGGGGTGGGCGGCGATGACCTCCAGGAAGGTCCCGGTGGCCGCGTCCAGGTCGGCGGAGCCCCAGTAGCCCTCCAGCGCCGGGTCGAACATCGGGCCGAGCCAGTGCAGGATCACCGGCTCGGCGGCCTGGCGCAGGAGGTGGCCGTACACCTCCAGGTAGTCGTCGGGGGACTGTGCGGCGGCGGCCAGCGCGCGGGACGCCATCAGGATGGCCTGCGCGCCCGACTCCTCGACGAGCGCGAGCTGTTCCTCGTACGCCGCCCGCACCTCGGCGAGCGTGCCGGAGGTGATCTGGTCGGTGCCGACGCCGCAGGCGATCCGGCCGCCCACCGCCTTCGCCTCGGCGGCGGAGCGGCGGATCAGCTCGGCCGCGCCCGCCCAGTCCAGGCCCATGCCGCGCTGGGCGGTGTCCATGGCCTCGGCGACGCCCAGCCCGTGCGACCACAGGTGGCGGCGGAAGGCGAGGGTGGCGTCCCAGTCGACGGCCGCCGGCGAGTCGGGGGTGGTGTCGGCGTACGGGTCGGCGACGACGTGCGCGGCCGAGAAGACCGTGCGGGAGACGAGGGGGGCTCCGGGCGTGGGGGCGAGGGGCTCGGTGCGGGGTTCGTAGGTCCGCAGCCGGCCGTGTTCGTCGGGCAGTCGGACGGTCACAGCGCGATCTCCGGTACGTCGAGGCGGCGGCCCTCGGCCGAGGACCTCAGGCCCAGTTCGGCGAGCTGGACGCCGCGGGCGCCGGCCAGCAGGTCCCAGTGGTAGGGGGCGTCGGCGTAGACGTGCTTGAGGAACAGCTCCCACTGGGCCTTGAAGCCGTTGTCGAACTCCCCGTTGTCGGGGACCTCCTGCCACTGGTCGCGGAAGACCTCGGTGGCGGGGATGTCCGGGTTCCAGACCGGCTTGGGGGTGGCGGAGCGGTGCTGGACGCGGCAGCCCCGCAGCCCGGCGACCGCCGAGCCCTCGGTACCGTCCACCTGGAACTCGACCAGTTCGTCGCGGTGCACGCGGACCGCCCAGGAGGAGTTGATCTGGGCGATCGCGCCGCCCTCCAGCTCGAAGACGCCGTAGGCGGCGTCGTCGGCGGTGGCGTCGTAGGGCTTGCCGTGCTCGTCCCAGCGCTGTGGGACGTGGGTGGCGGCGAGGGCCTGGACGGACTTCACCCGGCCGAACAGCTCGTGCAGGACGTACTCCCAGTGCGGGAACATGTCGACGACGATGCCGCCGCCGTCCTCGGCGCGGTAGTTCCAGGACGGGCGCTGGGCGGACTGCCAGTCGCCCTCGAAGACCCAGTAGCCGAACTCGCCGCGCACGGACAGGATGCGGCCGAAGAAGCCGCCGTCGATGAGCCGCTTCAGCTTGAGCAGGCCGGGCAGGAACAGCTTGTCCTGGACGACGCCGTGCTTGATGCCGGCCCCGTGCGCGAGGCGGGCGAGTTCCAGGGCGCCGTCGAGGCCGGTGGCGGTCGGCTTCTCGGTGTAGACGTGCTTGCCCGCCGCGATGGCCTTCTTGAGGGCCTCCTCGCGGGCGGAGGTGACCTGGGCGTCGAAGTAGACGTCCACCGTCTCGTCGGCGAGGACCGCGTCCAGGTCGGTGGAGAGGTGCTCCAGGCCGTGCCGCTCGGCCAGCGCGCGCAGCGCGGGCTCGCGGCGGCCGACCAGGATCGGCTCCGGCCACAGCACGGTGCCGTCGCCGAGGTCGAGGCCGCCCTGTTCGCGCAGGGCCAGGATGGAGCGGACGAGGTGCTGGCGGTAGCCCATGCGTCCGGTCACACCGTTCATGGCGATACGCACCGTTTTACGTGTCACGTCGTTCCCTTCGTACGCGGTCCGCGCGCCGCGTACGTCCAGCCCGTCGCCCGTCGGCCGCCGAGGGTGCGCGGTGACTGGTGAACGTGACAGCAAGCGCTTTCTATGTAGACAGAAGCTAGCCTCTGGACGAGGGTCCGGACAAGACCGCGGCGGGCCGGACTTGTTCGAGGGGGCGAACAATCGGGCGTGGGGCCGTAGGGTCTGCTCGGAACCACGGCCACGGGTGTGGGTGTGTACGACGGCGTACGGCGGGACGCGCGAGGCGGAGGACGAGGCATGACGGTGACCCTGGCGGACGTGGCGGCTCGCGCGCAGGTCTCCCCCGCGACGGTGTCGCGCGTGCTCAACGGGAACTATCCCGTGGCCGCTTCCACCCGCGAGCGGGTGCTGAAGGCCGTGGACGAACTGGACTACGTGCTCAACGGCCCCGCGAGCGCCCTGGCCGCCGCCACCTCCGACCTGGTGGGCATCCTGGTGAACGACATCGCCGACCCGTTCTTCGGGATCATGGCGAGCGCGATCCAGGCCGAGATCGGGGGGCCGGGCGGACGCGCGGGCGGGGAGAGACTCGCGGTCGTCTGCAACACGGGTGGCTCCCCGGAGCGCGAACTGACCTACCTCACCCTGCTCCAGCGGCAGCGGGCGGCGGCGGTCGTGCTGACCGGCGGGGCGATCGAGGGCGCGGCGCACCGGGCGGCCATGGACGCGAAGCTGCGCAAGCTGGCGGACGCCGGGACCCGGGTGGTGCTGTGCGGCCGGCCGCCGGCGCCGGAGGCCGGGGCGATCGCGCTGACCTTCGACAACCGCGGCGGCGGCCGGGAACTCACCGAGCACCTGATCGGCCTCGGCCACCGCCGCCTCGGCTACATCGCGGGCCCCGAGGAGCGCACGACCACCCGCCACCGCCTCGAGGGGCACCGGGCCGCGCTCGCCGCGCACGGCATCGAGGAGGACCCGCGCTGGACCGTCCACGGCCGCTACGACCGCCGGTCCGGTTACGAGGCCACACTGGAACTCCTGCGCCGGGACCCGACGTTGACGGCCTTCGTCGCCGCGAACGACACCGTCGCCCTCGGCGCGTGCGCCGCCCTGCGGGACTCCGGGCTGCGCATCCCCCAGGACGTCTCGGTCGCCGGCTTCGACGACCTCCCGTTCAGCATCGACGCGGTGCCGGCGCTGACGACGGTGCGGCTGCCGCTGGCGGAGGCGGGGGCCAGGGCCGGGCGCATCGCCATGGG
Source organism: Streptomyces viridosporus (assembly GCF_002078235.1). Classification (GTDB taxonomy): domain Bacteria; phylum Actinomycetota; class Actinomycetes; order Streptomycetales; family Streptomycetaceae; genus Streptomyces; species Streptomyces viridosporus. The sequence continues at coordinate 2,844 of NZ_MSGP01000607.1, read as the reverse complement.
CCGCGAGGAGCCGCCGCCGGGCGGGATCGCCTCGGTGCGGGGGGAGTTGATGGTGCGGGGGTCCAGCGGGGTACCGCGCGCTTAGCCGGTCCGGCGCTCCGGTGGCCCGGTGCTTCAGTACCCCGGCGCTCCGGCGCTCCGGCACTCCCGCACTCCCGCGCTCCCGCGCTCCGGAAGGCGTACCGTCCTCGGCGCTTCCCGGGCGGCCGTAGGGCGGGCATGGCGACGAGGGCGCGGGCACGGTGGCAGGGTGCGGGGCGCGGTGGGCGCGGCAGGAGCGCGGTGGGCGCGGCTCGGTGGTGGTGGGCCGGTGCCTTGCCCCTCGGGAGCCGCCGACCGGCGGCCCCGCAGGCACCCGCCGAGGCCTGAACCGGGCCTCCCCCGGAAGGCCGCCCCCGCCCGGCTTCGCTCGCGACACCCGCGTGACGAGGGGGATTCACCCCGGGGGTCGCGGGTACGTTCCCTTCTCATGAAGCTGGCGTTCTCCACCCTCGGTGTCCCCGGCCTGCCCCTGCCCGACGTGCTGCGCCTCGCGACCGAGCACGGCTACCACGGTGTCGAACTGCGCGCCCACCCCGAGGAACCGGTCCACCCCCGTCTCACCCCCGCCGAACGCGCCGACGTCGCCGCCGGGTTCGAGGCGGCCGGTGTCGAGGTCCTGGGCCTCGCCGGGTACTCCCGGGTCGCCGCGCCGGGCGACGACGGACCGGTCCTCGCCGAGATCCGCGCCCTGCTCGACCTCGCCCGCGACCTCGGCGCCCCCTCCGTCCGCGTCTTCCCGGGCGGCGCCCCCGAACAGAGTCCCGAGGAGGCGGACGCGACGGCCGCCCGTCGGCTGGGCACGGCCGCCGAGTACGCCGCCGACCTCGGCGTCCGCATCCTGCTGGAGACCCACGACTCGCACCGCACCGCCGCCGACGCGATGCGGATCCTCGGCCTGGTCGGCCACCGTCAGGTGGGCGCGCTGTGGGACGTGATGCACACCTGGCTGGGCGGCGAGCAGCCCGTGGAGAGCTTCGCGGCGCTCTCCCCCCACCTCGGCTACGTCCAGGTCAAGGACATCGCCTCCGCCGACGACACGACCCCGCTCCCCCTCGGCGCCGGTGTCCTGCCCCTGGCCGACTGCGTGGAGGTCCTCTCCCGCCACGGCTGGGACGGCTGGCTGTGCTGGGAGTACGAGAAACGCTGGTACGCCGACGCCGCCCCGCTCCCCGCCCTCCTCTCCCCCGGCCGCGCGCACCTGATCCGGCTCCTCGGCGAATCGGCCTGACGCACCACGTCGGCCCGGCGGCCGACCCCGCGGAAGCCGGCCGTCGGGCGGGGCCGCAGGAACCGGTCGTCGGGCAGGGTCGCAGGAGGCGGCCGTCGGGCGGGGCCGCGCCGAAATGACTGGCCCCGCACGCGCACGGCCGGGTAGCGTCCGCGCGTGCCTCAGCCCGCGCCCCTCCCCGCCGTCCCGTCATGAGTCTCACCCGCGTCCTGATCGACGTGCGTCCCCTGCGCACGTCCCCGGTCTTCCGGCGCCTGCTGATCGGACGGACGGTGTCCGTGCTCGGCAGCTTCATGACCATGGTCACCGTCATGTACCAGGTCTGGGAGATGACGCACAGCGCGGTCTGGAGCGGCGCGGTGGGTCTCGCGCAGGCGCTGCCGATGGTCTGCGTCGGGCTGTTCGCCGGGGCCTGGGCCGACCGGGGCGACCGGCGCCGGATCTACCTGGCCTCGACGACCGGCCAGGCGGTCTGCTCGCTGCTGCTCGCGGTCCAGGGTTTCACCGGGCACGTACCGGTGGCCGGAGTGCTCGCGCTGGTCGCGGCGCAGTCCGCCTGCGCGGCGGTCGGCGCTCCCGCGGCCGGGGTGTTCGTCCCGCGGCTGCTGCCCAAGGACCAGGTGGCCGCCGGGCTGGCGCTCCACCAGGTCACCGGCCAGGCGATGATGCTCGTCGGCCCCGCGCTCGGGGGCCTGCTGCTCGGCTGGTTCGGCATCGGCGTCTGCTACCTGCTCGACGCGCTGAGCTTCCTCCTCTCCTTCTACGGCGCGTTCGGTCTGCCCGCGCTGCCGCCCGAGGGGGAGCCGTCACGGGCCGGTCTGCACGGAGTGCTGGACGGGCTGCGCTTCCTGGCCGGCCACCGGGCGGTGCGCGGCGCGCTCGTCACCGATCTCGCCGCCACCGTCCTGTCGATGCCGGTCAGCCTCTTCCCGCTGGTCAACGACGAGCGTTTCGGCGGTGATCCGCGCACGCTCGGCCTGTTCCTGTCGGCCCTCGCGATCGGCGGCGTCCTGGCGTCCGCGCTGTCCGGTGCGGTGACCCACCGGGGCCGTCCCGGTTTCGTCATGCTCTTCGGCGCGGGCGTCTGGGGCGCCGCGCTGGCCGCGTTCGGCCTCATGACCGATCCGTGGGTGGGCCTGGGGCTGCTGGTCCTGGCCGGCGCGGCCGACGCCCTGTCGGTGCTCTCCCGCACCACGATCGTGCAGACCCGTACGCCCGACGCCCTGCTGGGCCGGGTCACGGCCGCCGAGACGATCGTCGGACAGGCCGGTCCGCACCTCGGCAACATGCGCGCGGGGCTGGTGGCCGGCGCGACCTCGGGCGCGACGGCCCTGGTGACGGGCGGCCTGCTGTGCCTGCTCGCGGTGGTCTACGTCGCCACGAGCACACCGGAGTTGCGCGTCGGCGCACCCGCGCCGGAGGCGCGCTGACCGACCGGCCGGACCGCCGCCCCCGGCGGACCGGGCACGGCCCCTGGATGTCGGCACGGCCCACCGACGTCGGCGGGGCCACCGATGTCGGCGGGGCCCGTGTCGCGGACCGCGCCCGGCGGACCGGGCGGTGCGCGACGGGCC
>NZ_MSGP01000606.1 GCF_002078235.1 Streptomyces viridosporus | reverse complement strand
ACGCCCAGTTCCTCGATGAGGCGGCCCCGCAGGCCGCGGTACACCTCCAGGGCGTGGGCCTGCCGCCCCGACCGGTACAGCGCCAGCATCGCCTGCGCGTGCAGCCCTTCGTGCTGGGGGTGACGCGCGATCAGGTCCATCAGCTCGGCGACGAGTTCGGCGTGGCGGCCCAGGTGCAGGTCGGCGTCGATCCGGCGTTCCACGGTGGCCAGCCGGGACTCCTCCAGCCGCAGCACCTCGATCCTGAGGACCGGGCCCATCGGCACGTCCACCAGCGCCGGTCCCCGCCACAGGCCGAGCGCCTGCCGGAAGCTGTCCGCGGCCCGCCGGTGGTCGTCCGCGTCGAACGCCGCCCGGCCGGCGGCCACCAGACGTTCGTAGGCGTGCACGTCGCTCCTCTCCGGCGGTATCCGCAGCAGGTAGCCGCCGTGCCGGGTCGCCAGGACGTCCTTGGCCGTGCCGGCGTCGGAGCCCATCGCGGTCCCCAGCCGCCGGCGCAGCTGGAGGATGTACGTCTGGAGGGTGGTCATCGCACTCTGCGGCAGCTCGGTGCCCCACACCTCCTCCAGCAGGGTCGGAACCGGCACGATCCGGCCGGGGTGGAGCGCGAGCAGCGCCAGGATCTGCCGCGGCTTGCCGGCCGTCGGGACGATGGACCCCCCGTTGACGGCGGCACACAGCGGACCCAGAACCCGAATCTCCATGGTCTCCTCCGTACATCGTCGAACTCCCCCGATGGCTCAAAGCCGTCGGCCCGTCGCACGCTAGCCCCGTTCACCCCGGTCGCTCCGTCCTCTTGAGCGACGTTCGAGCGGCCTTCCACGCTGGGGTTTCGCCTCCCGCGGGGCCCGGCTCGAAACCGTGTGCACGAACGCTCGAACCCCGCTCGGGGCCGCTCCCCCGGCCCGGGCGGCCCGTTATCGTCCGGAATCCGATCCCCGACCACCGAGGGAGGCACCGTGCGCCCCTGCCTGTTCGTCCCCGGTCGCGCCGTCGCTCCGCTGCCGCGGCACCGGCCGGTCACGGTCACGGTCACGGTCACGGTCACGCGATGAGCGTCCTCGACCGTCCGCCGCCGCGGGAGGGAGGGACCGCGGCGGCGACCGAGTTCCGGCTCCTGGGCCCGGTCCGCATCCGCGACGCCGCCGGCCGGGAGGTCGTGCCGCCCGGTTCCAAGCAGCGTGCCCTGCTGGCCGCGCTCGTGATCCACGCCGGGGAGCTGCTGTCGGCGGAGCGGCTCACCGAGGAACTGTGGGGGGGCGCCCTCCCGGCGAACGCGCCCAACGCGCTGCACGCCCACGTGGCGCGGCTGCGCCGGCTGCTGCCCGCCCGGCCGGGCCCGGCGGAGGGACCCGAATGGATCACGACCCTGCCGAGCGGGTACGTGCTGCGGCTCGGCACGGCCACCACCGACGTGGAGCGCTTCGGCCGGCTGTCGTCCGAGGGCCGCGCCCAGGTGGCGTCGGATCCGCCGCGGGCCGCCCGGCTGCTGCGCCGGGCGCTGTCGCTGTGGCACGGCCCGGCCCTGCAGGACGTGGGCGCCGGACCGATCTGCGCCCGCGAGGCCGACCGGCTGGAGGAGATGCGCCTGTGCACGCTGGAGATGCTGCACGAGGCGAACCTGCGCCTGGCCAGGCACGGCGAGATCATCGGCGAACTGGAGCGGCTGACCGCGGACCATCCGCTGCGCGAGCGGTTCTACGACCTGCTGATGGTGGCCCTGTACCGCAGCGGCCGGCAGGCGGAGGCCCTCGGTGTGTACGAGCGGGCGCGCCGCTGCCTGGTCACCGCGCTCGGCATCGAGCCGGGACCGGCCCTGCGCGGCCGGATGGAGGCCATCCTCGGCCACTCCCCCGGCCTGGGCGTGCCGGGCCCGTGCCGGCCGGACGGCGGTGTGCCGGATCCGGGCGGCGAGATCGCCTGGTTGCGGCGTCGTGTCGAGGAACTCACCCGGGAGCACGAGCGGTTGGCCCGTCGCCTGGAGTCGGTCGCGGTCCGGCCTCCGGAGCCGGTGTGACGTCCCGGCACCCCTGCGCGACGGGGCCCGCGTGGTGCGGGCCCCGTCGCGGTGTGCCCGGGTGCCGTGCCGCACGCGGGCGGGGGGCGCCGCGCGTCAGGCGGCCGCCTCGGCCGGGCGCGGGACCCCGGGCGGCCGGGTGCGGTAGCGGCCCGTCTCGCCCGGGGGGACGAGGACGGGCAGCAGCAGGTCCCACAGCGCGTCCATCCGGATGCGCAGGGCGTGGCGCGGGCTGGTGCCGGCCAGGTCCCCTATCCCGCACAGCAGCGCCGACAGCAGCGCCTCGGCCCCGCCGTCCCCGGCCCGCACGCGGGTCTCGCCGGCCGCTTCCGCCAGGTCGAGCAGGTGGCGGACCTCGTCGATCCACACCTGGTGGAAGTCGGCGACCGGCCGGTCGGCGCACTCGTACGTGATCCGGAAGCCGGCGCGGATCAGCGGCTCCTCGTGCAACGCCCGGGCCAGCCAGTGGGTGAGGTCGATGAGGACCTGCACGGGCGGCACGCCCGCCTCCCGCTGCCCGCGCACGAAGGTGCGCAGCATCGTGCGTCCCTGTTCCTGCACGGCGTCGGCCAGCCCGTCCTTGGAGGCGAAGTGGAAGTACAACGCCCCCTTGGTCAGGCCCGCGGCCGCGGCGATCTGCCCGAGCGTGGCGTTGGCGTAGCCGTACCGGTCGATCAGGTCCGCAGCCGCCCGAAGGAGGCGGTGGCGCGTCCGCTCCGACCTCGCCTGCATCTGTCCTCCCCTGTCTCGTGCCGTCGGTGGTCCGGGCCGCGGACGCGCGGCCCGGGTCAGCCGACCCGGGTCAGCCGCTTGTGGTCCGCGGTGCCCGTCGGGTCGAGCGGTCGCTCGGAAGCGGCCATGAGGATCTGGAGCTGCAGCCGGCGCAGTCCCGCCGAGGGCTCCAGGCCCAGTTCCCGCACCAGCGTGGTGCGCAGCCGGTGGTAGACGTCCAGCGCCTCGCTGCGCCGCCCCGAGCGGTGCAGGGCGAGCATGAGCTGGCCGTGCAGGGTCTCGTGCGTGCGGTAGCGGCTGACCAGGACGGTCAGCTCGCCGAGCAGTTCGCGGTGGCGGCCGAGCCGCAGGTCGGCCTCGATCCGCTGGTCGAGCGCGCACAGCCGGGTCTCCTCCAGCCGTCGGATCTCCACCTCCAGCTGCGGGCCGGCGTGCACGTCGGCGAGGGCCGGACCGGTCCACAGGGCCAGTGCCTCCCGCAACTGCTGGGAGGCGCGCGGGTGGTCGCCCGCGTCCATGGAGCGGTAGCCCGTGCCGGCGAGCCGTTCGAACTCCTGGACGTCACCGGTCCCGCCGAAGGTGCGGAGCAGGTAACCGCCGGGCGTGGTGACCAGCACGTCCTTCGCGCTGCGCGCGGGGGCCCCGTCCGGGGCGTGGCGGAGGGCGGCCGTGATCAGGTCGCGCAGCTGCAGCACGTAGGTCTGCAGGGTGGTGCGCGCGCTGCGCGGCGGCTCGTCGCCCCACAGCTCCTCGATGAGCCGGGCCACGGGGACGACGCGGTCGGCGTGCAGGGCCAGCAGCGCGAGCACCTGCCGCGGCTTCGGGGCCGTCGGCGTCACCGAGATTCCGTTCTCCGTGACGGCCAGCGAGCCCAGTACTTGGATGTCCACGCCTCTCCCCCATCTGCGTGAGTCGCCGGTCACCCGGACCTCTCCTCAAGTCCCTTCCAGCACAGTCGAGTTAAAGACAGTCCCGCCGGTTTGTCAATGACAAACCGGCTTGCCTGTTTGATTGAGGGAGAAGCGGGGCTCTGGACCGTCGCAGGCGGGATCGAAACGTATAAATGCCGCACTCACTAGCCAATTGACGCACTGTCCGTCGTGTCGAGCAGACCGCAGTCCCGGAAATGCGGAGCGTCGACGGGCTGCAACGGGCACTGCGGTTTGTTATCGGCTGTCGACTCGGTGACTACTGGGGCGGGTTGCCGTGCTTGCGGGAGGGCAGGTCGGCGTGCTTGGTGTGGAGCATTTCCAGCGAGGAGATGAGCACCTGGCGGGTCTCGGCGGGGTCGATCACGTCGTCGACCAGGCCGCGCTCGGCCGCGTAGTAGGGGTGCATCAGTTCCGCCTTGTACTCCTTGACCATCTTCTGCCGCATGGCCTCGGGGTCCCCGGCCTCGGCGATCTGGCGGCGGAAGATGACGTTGGCCGCGCCCTCCGCGCCCATCACCGCGATCTCGTTCGTCGGCCAGGCATAGGTCAGGTCGGCGCCGATGGACTGGGAGTCCATCACGATGTAGGCGCCGCCGTAGGCCTTGCGCAGGATCAGACTGATCCGCGGCACGGTGGCGTTGCAGTACGCGTAGAGCAGCTTGGCGCCGTGGCGGATGATGCCGCCGTGCTCCTGGTCGACCCCCGGCAGGAAGCCGGGCACGTCCAGGAGGGTGAGGATCGGGATGTTGAAGGCGTCGCACATCTGCACGAAGCGGGCGGCCTTCTCGGACGCCTCGATGTCCAGCACGCCGGCCAGCACCTGGGGCTGGTTGGCGACGATGCCGACGACCCGGCCGTCCATCCGGGCCAGGGCGCAGAGGATGTTGCGCGCCCAGCGCTCGTGGACCTCCAGGTACTCGCCGTCGTCGACGATCTCCTCGATGACCCGGGCCATGTCGTAGGGGCGGTTGCCGTCCACCGGGACCAGGTCCAGCAGCGCCTCGCCGCGCCGGTCGGGGGCGTCGGCGCTCTCTGCCCGGGGCGGGTTCTCCCGGTTGTTGGACGGCAGCAGCGACAGCAGGTAGCGCACCTCGGCCAGGCAGGTCTCCTCGTCGTCGTAGGCGAAGTGCGCCACGCCGGAGGTCTCGGCGTGCACGTCCGCGCCGCCCAGGCCGTTCTGGGTGATCTCCTCGCCGGTGACCGCCTTGACCACGTCGGGGCCGGTGATGAACATCTGCGAGGTGTCGCGGACCATGAACACGAAGTCCGTCAGCGCGGGGGAGTAGGCGGCGCCGCCCGCGCACGGGCCCAGCATCACCGAGATCTGCGGGATGACGCCGGAGGCCCGGGTGTTGCGCTGGAAGATGCCGCCGTAGCCGGCCAGCGCCGCCACGCCCTCCTGGATCCGCGCGCCGGCGCCGTCGTTCAGCGACACCAGCGGCGCGCCGGCCGCGATGGCCATGTCCATGATCTTGTGGATCTTCGTGGCGTGCGCCTCGCCCAGCGCACCGCCGAAGATGCGGAAGTCGTGCGCGTAGACGAAGACCGTGCGGCCCTCCACCGTGCCCCAGCCGGTGACCACCCCGTCGGTGTACGGCTTCCGGGCCTCCAGCCCGAAGCCGGTGGCCCGGTGCCGGCGCAGCTGCTCGACCTCCCGGAAGGAGCCCGGGTCCAGCAGCAGCCCGATCCGCTCCCGCGCGGTCAGCTTGCCCTTGGCGTGCTGCGCCGCCGTCGCCTTCTCGCTCGGCCCGGCCACCGCCCGCTCGCGGATCCCGTGCAGCTCGGCCACGCGGCCGCGCGCATCGGCCGGTTCGCCCGG
>NZ_MSGP01000605.1 GCF_002078235.1 Streptomyces viridosporus | reverse complement strand
GAGGCGCCCGCGCGCGCGGGCATGCGCGAGGTCGCCGAGGAGACCGGGATCCGCCTCGACGACGTACCGGCGCTGCTCGTCGTCGACTGGGAGCCGCCCGCACCGCCCGGATTCGGCGGTCTGCGCCTGCTCTTCGACGGCGGTCGCCTCGACTCCGCGGACGCCGGACGGCTGCTGCTGCCCGGGCCCGAGCTGCGCGACTGGCGCTTCGCCTCCGAGGCCGAGGCCGCCGAACTGCTGCCGCCGGTCCGCTACGAGCGGCTGCGCCGGGCGCTGCGGGCCCGGGAGCGCGGGAAGGCGGTGTACCTGGAGGCCGGGGTGCCGGTCGGATGAGCGCGGGGTCCGCGCCCACCGGTCGGCTCCCGGGACGTGCCCGACGTGCGCCCCGCCGCCGAGGCCGAGGGCGTCACCGTCGGACAGCTCCGTGACCTAGGCGGGGCGTTCGAAGTCCGCCGGGGGCAGGAGCCGCGCCGCCCGCTCGTGCAGGGGGCGCTCCCGGCCCTCGAACACCGCGGGCGGGCCCGGGAGTCCGCCGCGCACGTGCGGTGCGTCCAGCCGGTGGGCCGGTCCCTCGGCACCGGTGGGCTCCGCCGCCTCCGCCGCCTCGGCCGCGTCGCCCGCGGCGGAACCCCCGCCCGAGAGCGGGGGTTCCGCCGTAGGCGGCGCGGTGGAGCGCCGGGCTCAGCTCGCGCCGGACGCGTAGGCGCGCAGGAACAGCGCCTCCGCGACCGACAGCCGCTCCAGTTCGTCGGGGGAGACGCTCTCGTTCACCGCGTGGATCTGCGCCTCCGGCTCGCTCAGGCCGATGAGCAGGATCTCCGCCTGCGGGTAGAGGGTGGCGAGGGTGTTGCACAGCGGGATGGAGCCGCCCTGGCCTGCGTACTGCATCTCCTGCCCCGGGTAGGCCACCGCCATCGCGTCGGCCATGGCCCGGTAGGCGGGGCTGGTGGTGTCCGCGCGGAACGCCTGTCCCTGGCCGATCTGCTCGATGCTCACCCGCGCGCCCCACGGCGTGTGCGCCTCCAGGTGCGCCTGGAGCAGCTTCGTCGCCCCGGCCGCGTCGACGCCCGGCGGGACCCGCAGGCTGATCAGCGCGCGGGCACTGGCCTGGACGGACGGGGTGGCGCCGACCACCGGCGGGCAGTCGATGCCGAGCACGGTGACCGCCGGACGCGCCCAGATGCGGTCGGCGACCGTGCCGGAGCCGATCAGCCGCACGCCGTCGAGCACCTTCGCGTCCTTGCGGAACTGCTCCTCGTCGTACTGCAGGCCGTCCCAGGCGGTGTCGTCGGTCAGCCCGTCGACGGTCGTGGAACCGTCCTCGGCGCGCAGCGAGTCCAGGACGCGGACGAGCGCGGCCAGCGCGTCGGGCGCGGCACCGCCGAACTGGCCGGAGTGCAGGTTGCCCTCCAGGGTGTCGATCCGCACCCGGACGAGCGTCATGCCGCGCAGGGTGGAGGTGACCGTCGGCAGACCGGCGCGGAAGTTGCCCGCGTCGCCGATGACGACGGCGTCGGCCTCCAGCAGCTCGGGGTGCTCCTCGGCGTACCGCTCCAGACCGCCGGTGCCCTGCTCCTCCGAGCCCTCGACGATCACCTTGACGTGCACGGGGACACCGCCGTCGGCCTTCAGCGCGCGCAGCGCCAGCAGGTGCATGATCACGCCGCCCTTGCAGTCGGCGGCCCCGCGCCCGTACCAGCGGCCGTCCCGCTCGGTCAGTTCGAAGGGCGGGGTGGTCCAGCCGGCCTCGTCCAGCGGCGGCTGCACGTCGTAGTGCGCGTACAGGAGGACGGTCTTCGCACCCTCGGGGCCGGGCAGGTGGCCGTACACCGACTGGGTGCCGTCCGGGGTGTCGAGCAGCGCCACGTCCTGGAAGCCCTCGGCGGTGAGCGCGTCCGCGATCCAGCGCGCGGCGCCCTCGCTCTCGCCGCGCGGGAACTGGTCGAAGTCCGCCACCGACCTGAAGGCCACCAGCTCGGCGAGCTCCTCCTTCGCCCTGGGCATCAGCGAGGCGACGGTGGCGGCGACCGGTTGCGACGACATGGGCACGCTCCTTGTGGGTGCGACGTTGTACTTCTCGCGTACCTCCGGGTACGCGACGATCGTGCGAGGTGTGCGAGGTCCCGTGTACGGGGCACTCACATCGCCGATCCTCCCACAGCGGCCTGCGACGATCACCGCCGTAGGATGCGGGGGACAGATGGGGGTACCCCCTGCTCGAACGAAGCCGGGAGCTGGGGGAGGCAGGCGGCTTGATCGGGAGCAGTAAACCATCGTGAGCAGCGAGAACTCTTCGGCGGACGACGTGCGGCAGGTGTGGGACGTCGTCGTGGTGGGCGCGGGACCCGCGGGGGCCTCGGCCGCCTACGCGGCGGCGGTCGCGGGGCGGCGCGTGCTGCTGCTGGAGAAGGCGGAGCTGCCGCGCTACAAAACCTGCGGCGGCGGCATCATCGGCCCCTCGCGCGACGCGCTCCCGCCCGGCTTCGAGCTTCCGCTGAAGGACCGGGTGCACGCGGTGACGTTCTCCCACAACGGGCGCTTCAGCCGCACCCGCCGCTCCCGGCAGATGCTGTTCGGGCTGATCAACCGGCCCGAGTTCGACCAGCAACTGGTGGAGCACGCACAGAAGGCGGGCGCCGAACTGCGCACCGGCGTCACCGTGCAGCGGGTCGAGCAGCACGGCTCGGCCGTACCGGACCGGCGCACGGTCGCCCTCGTGCTGCAGGGCGGCGAGACGGTGCTCGCGCGGGCCGTCGTCGGCGCGGACGGCAGCGCGGGCCGGATAGGAGCGCACGTCGGGGTCAAGGTCGACCAGGTCGACCTGGGCCTCGAGGCGGAGATCCCGGTGCCGGAGACCGTCGCCGAGGACTGGAAGGGCCGGGTGCTCATCGACTGGGGCCCCATGCCCGGCAGTTACGGCTGGGTGTTCCCCAAGGGCGACACGCTGACCGTCGGCGTGATCTCCCGGCGCGGGGAAGGTGCCGCGACCAAGCGGTACCTGGAGGACTTCATCGGGCGGCTCGGCCTCGCCGGCTTCGAACCGAGCATCTCCTCCGGCCACTTGACCCGCTGCCGCACCGACGACTCGCCGCTGTCGCGCGGGCGGGTGCTGGTGTGCGGGGACGCGGCCGGGATGCTGGAGCCGTGGACCCGCGAGGGCATCTCCTTCGCGCTGCGCTCGGGCCGGCTGGCGGGGGAGTGGGCGGTGCGGATCGCCGAGGCCCACGACGCCGTGGACACGCGCCGGCAGGCGCTGAACTACGCCTTCGCCGTCAAGGCGGGCCTCGGTGTGGAGATGAGTGTCGGCAAGCGGATGCTCGCGGCGTTCGAGCGGCGCCCCGGGGTGTTCCACGCGGTTCTCACCGGCTTCCGCCCGGCCTGGAAGGCGTTCAAGGACATCACCCAGGGCTCGACGACCCTCGGTGAACTGGTCCGCACGCATCCGCTGGCGCACCGGGCCCTGACGGCACTGGACCGGCGCTCCGCGGAGGGCGAGGTCAGCTCCCGGTCGTGATCCGGAAGACCGGGTGGTCGGGGGCGATGCGGCGCAGCTCGTCGTCGGAGGAGTCGGGGCCGACCCCGTGGAAGAAGGCCCCGACCTCCGCCTTCCACCGCTCGAGGTAGGCGCGCAGCAGCGGCGGCTTGTCGTCGTCGGCCACCTCGGCCGCGGTGAAGGCCTCCACGTCCCGGCCCAGGCGCAGCTCGCCACCGCCGGCCGCGCGCATGTTGTGCGTCCACTGGACGTGGCCGCGCGGCGCGACGAGGTACCGCTCGCCGTCCACGATGAGGAGGTTGACCGGGGTCGTCCGCCACTGCCCGCTGCTGCGGCCGCGGACGGCGAGGACCCGCGACCCCATGACGCTCAGTCCGCGGCGGGTCAACCATGCGACGAGGCGGTTGAGGACGTGGACGGTGAACCAGCCGGGCTTCTTGACATACGCGGACATGCGGGGACCCCCTGGGGTGCGAATTTCGGTGAGCGGTGCTCTCTTGTGTGAGCAGTGCTCTCGCTCATGCGTGCCAGTCTGCCGGACGCCGCGCCCCGGAGCAAGAGCACTGCTCTCGTTTGTGTTCGCCGCTCTCTTTTGTGTGCGGTGCTCTGCTTCCATGGAACACTGATGCCCATGAGCACCGCACACGGCGCCCGTGCCCGGGCCAGGATCGAAGTCACCGCGGCCATCAAGGAGGAGGCCCGCGGGCAGCTCGCGGTGGAGGGCGCCGCGAAACTCTCGCTGCGCGCGGTGGCCCGCGAGCTCGGCATGGCCTCCTCCGCGCTGTACCGCTACTTCCCCAGCCGTGACGACCTCCTGACCGCCCTCATCATCGACGCCTACGACTCCCTCGGCGAGGCGGCCGAGACGGCCCACGCCGCGGTCGCCGACGCCGGGCCCGTCCAGCGCTGGACGGCGGTGTGCGAGGGGGTGCGCGACTGGGCGCTCGCCCATCCGCACGAGTACGCGCTGATCTACGGGTCGCCGGTGCCCGGCTACACCGCCCCCCGGACGACCGTCCCGGCCGCCTCCCGCGTCGCTCTCGTCCTCACCGGCATCCTCCGCGAGGCGCAGCGCGGCCCGGGCCTGGCCGGTCCCCCGCTGCCGGACGAACTGTGGCCCGAGGCCGTGCGGATGGCCGCCGACCTCGCGCCCGACCTGCCGCCCGAGGTGGTCGCGGTGATGGTGGCGGCCTGGGCCCAGCTGTTCGGCCTGGTCGGCTTCGAGGTGTTCGGGCACTTCCACCGGGTGGTGGAGGACCGCGGGGCGTTCTTCCGGCACGCGGTGGGGGAACTGGCCCGCACCGTGGGTCTGGTGCCGTCGCGGCAGGAGTGAGCCGGGCCGGGCGGGCCCGGCCGGGACCGTACCCTCGGGCCACCGGCGGCGTCGTCCTCCTCGAGGAGCTCGGCACCGGCCGCGCCGGCGGAGGCACTTCGCCGGGAGTACGCGGGACGACCCCGCCGGGCTGACGCCGCGCGGGGCACCGGGCGTCCAGCATGGCGGTACGGACGAGCGGGGTCGTCCCGCGTACGGGACACCCGGGTGGTGGCGCCCCGGGCGCCCTCCCCGGTGGCCCTGGCGCTCCACCGTGCCGCTCACGGCGTTCGCGCTGGTCGGCTCCGCCTGCGCGGAGCACACCCGGGAGGGCCGGCGGGCCGCCCTGGGCTCCTTCGCGCGGGTGCTGCTGTTCGTCGCGGGGGCGATGCCGCTGGGGCGGCGTCGTCGTCCCGTGGCCGCGGAGCTCGGCACGGTCGCCGCCGTTCTGCTCCACCTGGGGGCCGGGTCCCCGTACGGCCCGGTGCCCCTCACCGTCGCCGTGGCCTGCTTCGGCGCCCTCGTCTCGGGACACCGCCGCGCCACGCGCCCCGGCGTCCGGCCTGGACCGGCTGCCCGAGCCGGTGGAACAGGCCGCGGGCGCGGGCCTCACGGTCACCGCCGAGGGGAAGCCGCCCCGGCTGCCGCCCGGCGCGGACCTGGCCGCCGCCGACGCCCTGGTCCGGCCCGCCGAGCGGGAGCGGGAGGCGACGGCGCTGGTCGGCACCGGTCCGTCCACCGAGGAGATCGCCCACCGGCTGGTGGTGAGCCCGCTCACCGCCAAGACGCGTGTCAACCACACCATGGTGAAGCGGTGAGTCCGCGACCGGGCCCAACCGGTCGTCCCGGCCTACGAGTCCGGTTCGGTGCGGCCGGGCCGGCAGGGCTGAGCCGACCGTCCGAAGCGGATCAGCACGCCGACCGTGCGGACGGCGAACAGAACCGGCGCGAGCACCGTTCCGGCGCCGAGCAGCAAGGTCTCCAGGGCCTCCGGCAGCGAGAAGAGCAGCGCCGGTCCCGCCACGGCTCCGAAGACGACCGCCGCCGCGAAGGCCGCGCTGCACAGCGCGTACCCGATCTCGACGGTGATCGCGTCCCGTTCGGCCTGGGTCCGCCGCCCCCCGCGGCCCGTCACACGCGTCCCCTGCAAGCGCTCACTCCGGGATCATGCCCGGAAGGCCTCGGCCGCAGCAAGGGGCCTGTCGGTCCTGCTACGGTGCGCCCATGGCGGCGAAGCAGGCCGAACAGGCGCTCGTGCGACGGTGGCGGGACATGCTCGCGCTGCATGCGCGGACCCAGTGCGCACTCGACCGCGCACTGCACGGACACGGCGTGTGCGCCAGCGACTTCGAGGTCCTGGACGTCCTCGCCGCGAACTCCGCCGCCCACGGCTGCTCCTACCGCGTCCAGGAGATCTCCGAGCGTGTCCATCTGAGCCAGAGCGCGCTGTCCCGGCTGATCGCCCGCCTCGAGAAGGAAGGGCTGGTCGAGCGCGGGACGTGCCCGGAGGACCGGCGGGGAGTGCGGGTCTCCCTCACGGCGAAGGGGCGCGCGCTGCACGGCGAGGTGCTGCCGGTGCAGCGCGCGGTACTGACCCGGATGCTCTCGGACGGCTGAGGGCCCGGTCCGGGGCGCCGCCTCACGGCAACGGCGTCCCGCCCGTCGCGTTGACGATCTCCGCGGTGATGTACGACGCCTCCTGGGATGCGAGGAAGACGTACGCCGGGGCCATCTCGGCCGGCTGGGCCGGCCGCCCGATGGGCGCCTGCTTGCCGAACTCCTTCGTGTCCGGCAGCGTGGCCGGGATCAGCGGCGTCCACACCGGGCCCGGCGCCACGGCGTTGACGCGGATGCCGCGCTCGATCACCATCTGCGCCAGCCCCTGGGTGAAGGTGACGATCGCCCCCTTGGTCGTCGCGTAGTCCAGCAGGTGCGGGCTCGGCTTGTAGGCCTGGACGGAGGCCGAGTTGATGATGCTGCCGCCCTCCGGCATGTGCGGCAGTGCCAGTTTGCACAGCCAGAACATGCCGTACAGGTTGGTGCGCACCACGCGGTCGAACTGCTCCGTGGAGATCGCCTCGATACCGTCCGGCTGCGACATCTGGTACGCCGCGTTGTTCACCAGGACGTCGATCCGGCCGAACTCCGACACGGCGCGGTCGATCAGCGCCCGGCAGTTCTCCTCCTCCCGGATGTCGCACGAGACGGGCACGGCGCGCCGGCCGGCCTCCTCCACCCAGCGTGCGGTCTCGGCCGCCTCGTCCTTCTCGCTCTCCAGATGGGTGAAGAGCACATCGGCCCCCTCCCGCGCGAACGCCAGGGCGACCGCCCGCCCGATCCCGGAGTCCCCACCGGTGATCACGGCCTTGCGGTCCGTGAGCCGGCCGCTGCCCCGGTAGGAGTCCTCCCCGTGGTCCGGGGGCGGGTCCATGGGACCGGTCCAACCGGGATGCGGCTGGTCCTGGGACGGGAAGTCGGGTGTCGGATGCTGCTCGGCGGGGTTCTGCTGTTCGGTCACGATCTCTCCCTGATGTGCGGGTTTCGCGGGGTTCTGCGAGGTCGGTCGCGTTCGCGCCGCCCGTCGACGGATGATCGACGGGCGCGGATCACCGAGTACCCCGCCACGGGCCGGCCGATCCGGCGGTCCTCCCGAACGGCTGAACGGCCGAGGAGCCGTGCGGACCGGGCCCGGGCGACCGTCCCCGGCGGCCCGGAGGCGCGTCGCCCCAGCCCGTGTTCACCCGGCGCGTCGCGAAGCCGATGACCGTGGCCACCGCGGCCAGCACCGCCATGCTGGTCAGCGCGACCGGCAGACTGAATCAGTCCGCCATGAACCCGATCGCGGGCGGACCGAGGAGCATGCCGCCGTAGCCCAGCGTGGAGGCGGTGGCGACACCGCTGGGACCCGCGAGCGCGCCGGCCCGTTCGACGGCCACGGGGAAGAGGTCGGCGAGGCCGAGGCCGGTGACCGCGTAACCGAGCAGAGCGGCCCACAGGGAGGGCGCGAGCGCGCCGAGCAGCATGCCGGCCGTCGCGGTGGAGCCGCCCACGAGCACGGTCCGGGTCCGGCCCAGCCGTTCGAGCAGCGTCGTCCCGGTGAGTCGTCCGACGGTCATCGCGAGCGCGAAGCAGGAGTAACCGAGGGCCGCGGCACCCGGTGAGGCGCCGAGGTCCTGCTCCAGGTGCAGCGCGCCCCGGTCGGCCAGTGCTCCCTCGCCGTACGCGGTGCACAGCGCGATGAGCCCGAAGACGATCACCAGCCCGCGGGTACGGCCCGACGGCCGGTGGGCGGCGGACGGCTCGGGCCGGCCCCGGTCCGCCGGGGTCAGCGGCTCGCACCGCAGGAGCATCCGTCCCGCCACGGCCGTGACGAGCAGGCCGACGGCGGCGAGTCCCCACAGATGCCGGGTGGGCGAGAGGGAGCCCGCGACCAGGGCGCCCAGGCCCGCGCCGATCATGCCGCCCAGGCTGAACGCGGCGTGGAAGCTGGGCATGATCGGCCGCCGCAGCGCGGCCACCAGATCGACGGCGGCGCTGTTGAAGGCGACGTTGATTCCGCCGTAGGCCGCGCCGAACAGCAGGAGCACGGTGCCGAGGGCGAGGGCGGAGTGGGTCAGCGGGGCAGCCCGACACTGAGGCAGAGCAGGACCGCGCAGACGACGGTGACCAGGTGGCTGCCGTAGCGACGGCACAGGCGGCCGGTGAGCGCCATGGTGGCGACGGCTCCGGCGGAGACACCCAGCAGGGCGAGGCCCAGGGCGCTGGCGGAGGCGCCGGTCTGCTCCTTGATGGCGGGGATGCGCACCACCCAGCCGGCGAAGACGAAGCCGTCGAGGGCGAAGAAGAGGGTCAGGGCGAGTCGGAGTCGGGCGAGGTCGGTACCCGGCACGGCACTGTGCGATCGGGTTTTGTTTATGAGCGGCACAAAGCCGGGCTGGGTGGGTGTGAGAGGCAAGGGCAAGCACGTCGGCGGTCGCGACGTGCGGGGCCGTGCGGCCCCGGTGTCTCGATGCCGTCCTTGGTGAGTCGGACCGCGGTGGCCGATGCGTGGGGGTCGCCCCCCCCGGGGGTGCACGGGGTCCTCGGTGATCCGGCGCGGGCCGGCCACGGCCGTGCGTGCCTCCCGGGGGTCGCTCCCGGTGGAGACCGTCTCCGCTTTCCACCGCAGGAGGCGGCGAAGGGGCCGCGGGGGGTGTCGGGTCCTCCCGCTCCCGGATGCGGTCCTACCAGGTCAGGAGCCGCCGATTGCCCCGTAAGGACGCGGGGGTTAACCCGTGTGAACGTCTCGAATGGTGGGGGCGGGCTGCATGACCGACTGTGGATCACGCGCGGCCGGGTTCATCGTGCTGATGAGGCGTCAGCAGTCCGGTCGCCGAGGGAAGGACTCTCAAATGCGCTCTGCCCGCATGGTGCTCGCCGCCGCGACGGCCACGGCGGCCCTCGCCATCGCCGCGCCCACGACCTTCGCCGCTCACGCGAGCGACGGGGACCACGACAAGTCTTCCTACAGCAAGGAGCACGACAAGGACGACGACTACAAGGACGACAAGTACGACAAGGACAGCAAGCACGACAAGGACGACAAGGACAACGGGTACGGCAAGGACGACAAGGACGACAAGGAC
>NZ_MSGP01000604.1 GCF_002078235.1 Streptomyces viridosporus | reverse complement strand
CCCTCGACGAGCGGTACGGCTCCCCGACTCGCACACGCTTCCCGGCGGCCGAACCCCCTTCGACCGCCGGGCGGGGGGCTCAGTTCTGGTGGGCCTGGTAGTGCGCGACCGCGTCGGAGGTACGGCCGGCCCCGTAGACCCGGAGGAACTCTGCCAGCTCGGGATGGGTGGGGGCGAGGGTGTCGGCGGCCTCGATGATGTCGCCGGCGGCCGCCACCGAACGCAGCAGGGACTGGATCTCACGGACCACCCGCTTGACCGTGGGGGCACCCGAACTGCTCGTCGTCTGGGTGGTGTTGCTGAGTACCGAGCCCCCCTGAGACCTCTTGATCTCCTCCATGCGCTCGGTCGCCTCGGCCGCGCTGACGCTGCCGTCCGCGACCTGTCCCGCCAGGTCCTGCAGCAGCTGTACCCGCTGGACCACCGCGGGGTTTCCGATCTTCGCCCGCTGGCCGCTCATCAGCTGCGACAACATCGGTGCGGACAGCCCCAGGACCCCCGCGAGACGAGCCTGGTTGAGACCGAGGTCGTCTATGAGCCTACGGAAGAGCGCCCCCAGCGGCTCCCCGTACCAGTTCCGCTGCAGTTCCCGCGCTCTTGCGGTGGCTTCCTGCTGTGCGGCGTCCATTGCGTCTCCCCATCGCTTCCCCAGGAACCGTGGTTCGCTGTAGCGAACCACGTCGAGCATCTTACGGAGAGTGGTTGGTCACGGGGACCCCCAATCTTTTTGCGGAATCCCCGGGGGGACCCGGTACTCTGGTCACCGGCGCCCGCCGGGATGTGCTTCCTCCTGGTGGACGCTTCCCGTCCGGGGCCTTAGCTCAGTTGGTAGAGCGCTGTCTTTGCATGGCAGATGTCAGGGGTTCGACTCCCCTAGGCTCCACCATCGGACCCCTCTCACCTGCGGAAACGCGGTGAGAGGGGTCCTGTTTCACGTGGAACAGCGCGGTGGGGCAGGAGACGTCCAAGTCTCCTGCCCCACCGCGCTGTTACCTCGGTCGCGCGTCAGGGCTGGTCGTCGCGCTTGGAGGACTCCTCCTCGGCCTCCTTCGCCTCGACCTCGGGGTCGAGCGTGGATCCGCCGCTGCCGTCCACCGACGTCAGCGTGGCCGACTCCGAGACATCCGTCGCGGTCGGCGGTTCCACCAGCCAGTCCGGATTGGCCTGCTTGTCCCACCACTTCCAGGCGGCGAAGACGCCTCCTGCGACGGCGCCCAGGACCAGGGCCATCTTCGCGGCCCGGCCGGCCCGCGCCCGCCGCTGCTGCTTGCGGGCCAGCTTCTGGATCTGCTGGGCCGTGACCTGGCTGCGCAGTGCGGCCAGCGCGGCCGCACTGCGGGCCGCGGCCTCCTCCTTGGCGGGTCCGGCCACGGCCAGCGCCTGCTCGATCTTCGGCCGGGAGTACTCCGCCGCCTGCCGGGCGGCCTTGCGGGTGCGGATGGCGGCTTCGTGGGCGGCTTGGTCGACCTTCGGCGGCACATGCGTCCGGGCCTGTTCCAGATACGGCTGCACATGGGCGCCGTACTGGAGGCGGGCCTGTCCGGCGGCCTGCGTCACCTTGGGCGCTAGCCGTACGCGTGCCTCCTGCGCGTAGTGCGCGGCCCTGATCTTGGCCGAGTCGGCGTAGGGCGCCACCACGTCCGCGGCGTGCAGCACGCTCTCCTTCGCCGAACCGGTCGCGGCGCGCACGCTGTCGATGCGGGTCACGGGTTCCTCCTCCTCGGTGGCGTACGGTATTTCGACTTTCCACCCTTTTACGGATCATGCCTGCCGCGGCGCCGTGAAGCATGCGCGGACGGGCATCCGGGTGCCGTCGGAGTCGCTCCCTGGTGATATCGAGGGCAAGGGCGGATGAATCCGGAGCAACGGAAGCTCGGTGCCGACCATGCCACGGATCGCCGCCGTGCGCCCCCGCCACGGGACCGCTCGACCGGTTTTCCGCAAGCGGAACGGCTCGGTTTCCCCCGGTGACCGGGCGACGGGCGACTGCGCGCCCCGTCCGTGCGAGGATCAGGGAGTCACGGAAAGACAACGGAAGGCACATTGTGGCTGAGCAGCTCTACGCCACCCTGAAGACCAATCACGGCGACATCGAGGTTCGGCTCTTCCCGAACCAGGCGCCCATCACGGTCAAGAACTTCGTCGAGCTCGCCAAGGGCGAGCGGGAGTGGACCCACCCGCAGACCGGTGCGAAGTCCACGGACAAGCTCTACGACGGCACGGTCTTCCACCGGGTGATCAGCGGCTTCATGATCCAGGGCGGTGACCCGCTGGGCAACGGCACCGGCGGCCCCGGCTACCAGTTCGAGGACGAGTTCCACCCGGATCTGCGCTTCGACAAGCCCTACCTGCTGGCGATGGCCAACGCCGGCCCGGGCACCAACGGCTCGCAGTTCTTCATCACCGTCGCCCCGACGGCATGGCTGAACCGCAAGCACACCATCTTCGGCGAGGTCGCCGACGCCGCCAGCCAGAAGGTCGTCGACACCATCGCCTCCACGCAGACCAACCCGCGCACCGACCGTCCGGTGAACGACGTCGTGATCGAGTCGGTCGAGATCCGCGAGGGCTGAGCCCCCGCTCCCCGGAGAGCGAAAGCCCGCAGAGGGGAACCAATCGCCCCGCTCATCCGTAAGGATGGGCGGGGCGGGGCTTTTCCACACGACCGAGGGGTGCCCATGGACGACCAGGCTGCCGGCAGCCCGCAGGACGCCCGGAGCGTCCCCGTCTGCTATCGCCACCCGGACCGCGAGACCGGCATTCGCTGTACCCGCTGCGAGCGTCCGATCTGCCCCGCGTGCATGGTCAACGCCTCGGTCGGTTTCCAGTGCCCGGAGTGCGTCCGCAGCGGCTCGGGCACCGGACACGCCCCCACGGCCTCCATGCCCCGCACGATCGCCGGCGGCACCGTCGTCGCCGATCCCCGGCTGGTCACGAAGATCCTTCTCGGGATCAATCTCGCGGTGTTCGTCGCCGTGCAGATCAGACCCTCGCTGCTGCGCGATCTGTACCTCATCGGTGTCTGGCCGCCGGCTCCGTTCCTGCCCACCGAGGGAGTGGCCGACGGCGAGTGGTACCGCCTGTTCACCTCGATGTTCACGCACGAGGCGATCTGGCACATCGCCTTCAACATGCTCGGCCTGTGGTGGCTCGGCGGACCGCTCGAGCAGGCCCTCGGCCGGGCGCGCTATCTCGCGCTCTACCTGATCTCCGGGCTGGCGGGCAGCGCGCTGACGTATCTGCTGGCTTCCGGGACCACGGCCACGCTCGGCGCCTCCGGCGCCATCTTCGGCCTCTTCGGCGCGATGGCCGTACTGATGCGCCGCCTCGACTACGACATGCGTCCGATCATCGCCCTGCTGGTGATCAATCTGATCTTCACCTTCAGCCCGGGCTTCAACATCGCCTGGCAGGCGCACATCGGAGGGCTCGTCGCCGGTGTCGTGATCGGGTACGCCATGGTCCACGCCCCGCGCGAGCGCAGGGCACTGATCCAGTACGGCACCTGTGCACTGGTGCTGGCCGTGGTGGTTCTGCTGGTCCTGTTGAGGACGGCGCAGCTCACCTGAGCGTCAGGGTTGTCCACAGTGGGTGGTGAATCTTGTGCACAGTGTGCGGAGACCCTGGCGTCCAGGGCCGTAGCCCCCTGTTGATGCAGGTCAGATGAGCGACGAACAAATTTTCGGTCACCGGTGGTCTTGTCACACCGGCGTCAACCTCTGATGAGTTATCCACAGATCGGGGTTTGTTTTCCCCATGTGGAAAAGCTTGTGGATAACTCAGTGGACAGCCCTGCCCAGAGCTGGTGGACGGCTCTGGGCAGGGCTTGTGGACAGTGCGGGGCAGAACCGCGCTCACCGCGCGGCGCGCCCTACTTCCACTGTGTCGAGACGCCGAACCCGGCGGCGATGAAGCCGAAGCCGACCACGATGTTCCAGTTGCCCAGGGCGTCGACGGGCAGCGAGCCGTCGGTGACGTAGAAGACGACGATCCAGGCCAGTCCGATGAGGAACAGGCCCAGCATCACCGGCGCGACCCAGGCGCGGTTGGTCAGCTTGAGAGCAGTCGTCTGCTTCGCCGGCGGCGGCGTGTAGTCGGCCTTCTTGCGGATACGTGACTTCGGCACGAGGGTCTCTCCTGTCGATGCGCTGCGTGGCCGCGCAGGGAACTGGGTCGGGCTCGGAGCAGCGTACAAGGGGACTCTGAGCGCTCCCCCGGGCGTCCGTTAGCGTAGTGCTTCCGCGGCGCCGAAGGAGATAAGGGTACGTTGAGCAATTCTGCCGACTTCCCCGGGACGGAAGCCAGACCCGCCCGCCGACACCGTTTCCGGCCCGTGCGCGTCCTCACCGCGGGGGTCTTCGCGCTCGCGGGGCTCATCTTCTTCACCAGCTTCCACACGGCCAAGGGCACCAACATCCGCACGGACGCCTCGCTGCTGCGGCTGTCCGACCTGATCCACGAGCGCAGCCGCGCGAACGGGGAGCTGGAGGAGGCCAACGGCGTGTTGCGCAAGGACATAGAGGCCCTCGCCGAGCGCGACGACGGCAGCACCCGGGCGGAGGACGACCGACTCGCCGCCCTGGAGGAACGCGCGGGCACGCGGAAACTCGAGGGCGAGGCGATCACGGTCACGCTCGACGACGCCCCGCCGGACGCCACCGCAAGGCTCCCCGGCTACCCCGAGCCGCAGCCCGACTACCTGGTCATCCACCAGCAGGACCTCCAGGCCGTGGTGAACGCGATGTGGCAGGGCGGCGCCGAGGGCATCAAGGTCATGGACCAGCGGCTGATCTCCACCAGCGCGGTGCGCTGCGTGGGCAACACCCTGATCCTCCAGGGACGCGTCTACTCGCCGCCGTACAAGATCACGGCGGTCGGCGACCCGGAGAAGCTGAAGAAGGCGCTCACGACCTCCCCGGCGATCCAGAACTACATGGTGTACGTCAACGTCTACGGGCTCGGCTGGAAGGTCGAGGACGACGGGCGGGTGACGCTGCCCGGCTACTCGGGCACGGTGGACCTGCACCACGCGAAGCCCGTCGGGTAGCGGCCGGGGGCCCGCGGGAGACCGCGCCCGCGGAGATCGAGGCGATCGCCCCCGCGGCACGTACTTCCGGGTGCACGCGCCCGGGCCCGCCGGGGCCGCACACAGCCTGTGGACACAGGGGAACCGGAGGCGCCGCGCCGCTAGTCTGGTGGCTACGGCGTGGGTCTGGTGCCGTGGTACGACGGAAGGGACGGCATGTACAGCTGGATCTGGCGGCATCTGCCGGGGAACGGATGGGTGAGGGCGCTCATCTCACTCGTGCTGATCATCGCCGTGGTCTACCTCCTCTTCCAGTACGTCTTCCCGTGGGCCGAGCCGCTGCTGCCCTTCAACGATGTGACGGTGGACAACCAGTGAGCGCGCGCATTCTCGTCGTCGACAACTACGACAGCTTCGTCTTCAACCTGGTCCAGTACCTGTACCAGCTGGGCGCCGAGTGCGAGGTCCTGCGCAACGACGAGGTGTCGACGGGGCACGCGCAGGACGGCTTCGACGGCGTGCTGCTGTCACCCGGACCCGGCACCCCCGAAGAGGCCGGGGTCTGCGTGGACATGGTGCGGCACTGCGCGTCGACCGGGGTGCCGGTCTTCGGGGTCTGCCTCGGCATGCAGTCGATGCAGGTGGCGTACGGCGGGGTGGTGGACCGTGCGCCCGAGCTGCTGCACGGCAAGACCTCGCCGGTCGAGCACACGGGCCGCGGCGTCTTCGTCGGCCTGCCCTCCCCCTTCACGGCGACCCGCTACCACTCCCTGGCCGCCGAACCGGCCACCGTACCCGCGGAGCTGGAGGTCACGGCCAGAACGCCGGACGGCATCGTGATGGGGCTGAGGCACCGTGAACTCCCGGTCGAGGGCGTGCAGTTCCATCCGGAGTCGGTGCTGACCGAGCACGGGCACCGGATGCTGGCCAACTGGCTGGCGGAGTGCGGTGACGAGGGCGCGGTGGCGAGATCGGCGGGGCTCGCCCCGGTGGTGGGCAGGGCCACGGCGTGACCGCGCTGCGCCCCGAGCGCGAGTCCGGTGCCGGATACGGGGAGTCCTTCACGGACTACTCCGGATACGGCGTCGGCGGCGAGCAGGGTACCCCGTACGGGCAGCAGCCGTACGGGGCGCCCGGCACGTTCGGGGACGGCCGGTACGACGGCGCTCCGCAGGACCCCTACGGCGGTGCCTCCGACGACACCGCGTACCTGCCGCCCGTCGACGAGGAGACGGTGGCGCTGCGGATACCCGATCCGCCCGATCCACCGGAGCGCCCGGTCCGTGAGGAGTCCACCGGGGCCCCGG
>NZ_MSGP01000603.1 GCF_002078235.1 Streptomyces viridosporus | reverse complement strand
CCGATCGGTACGGGGGCTCCGAAGCATGCGAAGCGGGATCCGGCGTCCTGCGTTACGGGGTCGGCGTGTCGGCCGGGCGGATCCACAGGCGCTGTCCGATGGCGGCGGCCTGCTGAACGATGCGGTTGACGGAGGCGGCGTCCACGACGGTCGTGTCCACGGGCGTACCGTCGACGTCGTCGAGTCGCATGATTTCGAAGCGCACGGGCTTCTCCCTTCGTCTGGTCATCCTCCTGAAGGAGAACTACTTCGGTGGACGGCCCGCGAGCGGATCGGCTCGCGTTCCGTCATGGTCAACGGTCTGTGCGACGCACACATTCCCTAGCTAAGGAAATTTTTCGATCGACTAAATACTGGTCGTTAAGTGTTTCGAAGGAGACCGACCGGGACCGGTTGTGTTCGTAGCGTGACCGCCGGGACAATGGAAGCGATGAACGAAGACCTCACGGCCCTGAACGCCCGCATCGACCGCACGAACGAGTTGCTCCAGCGCATGCTCGCCGAGGTGGCGAAGACACCCTCGACCCATGCGATCTTCGTCGACGCGGGCTATCTGTACGCGGCCGCGGGGCGGCTGGTGGCCGGGACCGAGGACCGCCGGGCCTTCGACCTGGACGCCGAGGGACTCATCGACGCGCTCATCGACCGCGCCCGCACCGTCTTCGCGGACAGCAGGCTGCTGCGGGTCTACTGGTACGACGGCGCCAGACGCCGCATCCACACCGCCGAACAGCAGTCCATCGCCGAACTCCCGGACGTCAAGGTCCGCCTCGGCAACCTCAACGCCAACAACCAGCAGAAGGGCGTCGACTCCCTGATCCGCACCGACCTGGAGTCACTGGCCCG
Organism: Streptomyces viridosporus; assembly: GCF_002078235.1. Classification (GTDB taxonomy): domain Bacteria; phylum Actinomycetota; class Actinomycetes; order Streptomycetales; family Streptomycetaceae; genus Streptomyces; species Streptomyces viridosporus. The sequence goes on along the minus strand of NZ_MSGP01000603.1, from coordinate 786 downwards.
GCATCGCGCCATCAGCGACGCCGCCCTGCTCGGCGGCGACGAGGACCTCGTCTCGGCGGTCGAGGCGGCGCAGGGGTACGGCGCCCGGGTCCACCTGTGGGGCATCGAGGCGCCCGAGGGCCGCAACCAGGCCGAGCCGCTGCTCTGGGAGGTCGACAGCCAGCGCACCCTCGACCTCGACTTCTTCAAGCCCTACGTCTCCCGGCGCACGGCCCCGGCCTACGAGCCCGCGACGGGCCGGCCCACCCGTGAGGACGTCCGCTTCGTCGGCGCGCAGATCGCCGCGAAGTGGCTCGCCGCGCGCGGCCGGGACACCCTGGTGGAACTGCTCCCGGGCCATCCCTACCTGCCCGGCTCGGTCGACCAGGACCTGCTGGTGGAGGCGGAGGCCCTCCTCCAGTACTCCCTGCGGGGCCAGGCGGACCTGCGGCGCGCTCTGCGCGACGGCTTCTGGGGCCACCTGCAGTCGCAGTACTGACGTCACTGACGTCCTGGCGGCACGGGCGCCGCCGACGTCCTAACGGCCGCCGGGGCGGAGCCCGTCCCAGAAGTCGGCGAGGGCGCGGGCGGTCGGCTCCGGCGCGTCGATGGTGGGCGAGTGCTCGGCCCCGTCCACGACGGTGCGGTGCGCCTCCAGCCGTACGGCCATCTCGTCGAGGTCCGTCACCGGCCAGGTGTCGTCGTGCGTGCCGGACAGGACGTGGAACGGCAGCGGTACGGCGGCGAGTTCGGCCACCCGATCGGGCTCGGCGCACAACTGTCGCCCGGTGGCGAGCAGTTGTGCGC
>NZ_MSGP01000602.1 GCF_002078235.1 Streptomyces viridosporus | reverse complement strand
CGCCCTCCGTACGGCCCCCGGCGGGCAGCCGCGCCCACACCGTCTTGCTGCCCGGGCGGTACGTGACCCCCCAGGCCTCGCAGAGCGCGGCGACGAGCGGCAGACCGCGCCCGTACTCCGGGGCCTCGTGCGGCGGCGCCTCCTGCTCGGTGCCGCGCGGGGCGCGGGAGGGGTGCCGGTCGGAGACCTCGACGACGAGCGCGCCGGTCCCCTCCTCCAGCCGGCACGTCAGGTGCACGTCCGTCCCGGCGTGCACGACGGCGTTGGTGACGAGTTCGCTGGCGATCAGCGTGGCGTCGTCACCGACGCGGCCGGTGAGGTGCTCGGCACCGGGCAGTCCGAGGTCGGCCCACTCGGTGAGCGCCTTGCGCAGCAGGGCCCGCGCGGAGCCCGGCGCGAGGGGGCTCCCGGGCAGAACCGTTTCCACCCGCGCGTCCTCCCGCGCCTCGGAGGCGCCCGAGGCGGTCTCCCGTTGCGTCGGAATGGCCCCCATGGGCAGCTCCCGGACAGTTCGTACGAGTACACATCGATCGCTGCCGACAGGGTGACAGACGGAGCCCGCCCATAAGCACCGAGTTACCGAAGTGGGCCACGGGAGAGGAGAACCACGCCCTGTACGTGGTCAGGAACGGACAGAAAGGCGGCCCGTTCCGACCAGCGGGGCAACCGGAGGGCAGGGGAAGGCCGGGGCGACGCCGGGGACGGCGGGGACGGCGAGGACGGCGGCGGGCACGGCAAAGGGGCGGGGCCCGGACCGAACCGGTCCGGGCCCCGCCCCCTCACGGGGTGACGGTCACGCCTCGCGCGCCCCCTCGTACATCTCGTCGATGAGGTGCTTGTACTCGCGCTCCACCACCGGCCGCTTCAGCTTCAGGCTCGGGGTGATCTCGCCGTGCTCGACGTCGAGGTCGCGCGGCAGGAGACGGAACTTCTTGATGGTCTGCCAGCGCTGCAGGCCCTCGTTGAGCTGCCGGACGTAGCCGTCGACCATCTCGACCGCGGCGGGCGTGGCGACGATCTCCGCGTACGACTTGCCCTCCAGGCCGTTCTCGGCCGCCCACGCCGTGAGCGCGGCCTCGTCGAGGGCGATGAGGGCGGTGCAGTAGTTGCGGTCGGCGCCGTGCACCAGGATGTTCGACACGTACGGGCAGATCGCCTTGAACCGGCCCTCGACCTCGGCGGGCGCGATGTACTTGCCGCCGGAGGTCTTGATCAGGTCCTTCTTGCGGTCGGTGATGCGCAGGTAGCCGTCGTCCGACAGCTCGCCGATGTCGCCGGTGTGGAACCAGCCGTCGGCCTCCAGCACCTCGGCGGTCTTCTCGGGCAGGTTGTGGTAGCCCTGCATGATGCCGGGGCCGCGCAGCAGGATCTCGCCGTCGTCGGCGATGCGCACCTCGGTGCCGGGCAGCGGCTTGCCGACCGTGCCGGTGCGGTAGGCCTCGCCGGGGTTGACGAAGGAGGCCGCGGAGGACTCGGTGAGTCCGTAGCCCTCGAGGATGTGGATGCCGGCGCCGGAGAAGAAGTAGCCGATGTCGGGGGCGAGGGCCGCGGAGCCGGAGACGCAGGCGCGCAGCCGGCCGCCGAAGGCCTCGCGGATCTTGGCGTAGACCAGTTTGTCGGCGAGGCCGTGCTTGGCCTTCAGCCCGAAGGGCGCGCTCGCGGTACCGGTGCGGCGGAAGTTGTCCTGGGTGACCTTGGCGTACTCGCGGGCGACGCCGGCCGCCCACTGGAAGATCTTGTACTTGGCCCCGCCGCCGGCCCGGGCCTTGGCGGCGACGCCGTTGTAGACCTTCTCGAAGATGCGCGGCACGGCCGCCATGTAGGTCGGCTGGACCACCGGGAGGTTCTCGATGATCTTGTCGACGCGGCCGTCGACGGCGGTGACGTGCCCGACCTCGATCTGGCCGGAGGTGAGCACCTTGCCGAAGACGTGCGCGAGCGGCAGCCACAGGTACTGCACGTCGTCACCGGTGACCAGCCCGGTCGCGGCGATCGCCTTCGCCATGTACGACCAGCTGTCGTGCGGCAGGCGCACGCCCTTGGGGCGGCCGGTGGTGCCGGAGGTGTAGATGAGGGTGGCGAGCTGGTCCTTGGTGATCGCGGAGACCCGCTCCTTGATCAGCTCCGGTTCCTTCTCCAGCCGGGCCGCGCCGCGGCTCTCCAGCTCGGCGAGGCTGATCACGAAGTCGTCGGTCTCCACGCCGGTCGCGTCGACGGCCACCACCCGGGTGAGCTCGGGCAGCTCGGCGCGCTTCTCCACCGCCTTGGCCACCTGCTCGGCGTTCTCCGCGATGAGCACCCGGCTCTGCGAGTCCGACAGGATGTAGGCGGACTCGTCGGCGTTGGTCTGCGGGTAGATCGTGGTGGTGGCGGCGCCCGCGCACAGGATGCCGAGGTCGGCGAGGATCCACTCGACGCGGGTCGAGGACGCCAGCGCCACCCGCTCCTCGGGCCGCACGCCCAGCTCGATCAGGCCGGCCGCGATCGCGTTGACGCGCTCGGCGGTCTGCGCCCAGCTGAGCGACTTCCAGGCGTCCGGACCCTCCCCCGAGGTCTGCGGCACCGGGTAGCGGTAGGCCTCGGCATCCGGTGTGGCCGCCACACGCTCCAGGAAGAGGGCCGCCACGCTCGGCGGACGGTTCTCGATCAGTGTCTGTGTGTGGCTCACGACATCCTCCGGGGCCCGCGACGGTGCGGCTGGCTCAGTGGGGCTGGTTACACTCGCGCGCCGTTGTTTAACTCGCGAGTAACTATCGAGCACGGACAGAGTAAGGGGCGACCGGCGGCTGCGTAAGGGGGTGCGGCCTGCCATTTCACCCGGAGAGCTACCCGCAGGACGCGCGGGGGCCCACCGCGCTCGCACGCGGCAGGCCCCTTTTCCGCCCGGTTCGCGGAGTGACCCGCGGTAACATCGGTTACCCTCGGTCACCCCCCGGCTACTTCTTGCCCTTGCCCGCTCCCCCGCTCTCGTCGCTGGAGAGGACGGCGATGAAGGCCTCCTGCGGGACCTCCACGGAGCCCACCATCTTCATCCGCTTCTTGCCTTCCTTCTGCTTCTCCAGCAGCTTGCGCTTGCGGGAGATGTCGCCGCCGTAGCACTTGGCGAGGACGTCCTTGCGGATGGCGCGGATGGTCTCGCGGGCGATGACCCGCGAGCCGATGGCGGCCTGGACGGGCACCTCGAAGGCCTGGCGCGGGATGAGCTCCTTGAGCTTGGCGACGAGCCGCACGCCGTACGCGTACGCCTGGTCCTTGTGGGTGATCACCGAGAAGGCGTCCACCTTGTCGCCGTGCAGCAGGATGTCGACCTTGACCAGACTGGAGGTCTGCTCGCCGGTGGGCTCGTAGTCGAGGGAGGCGTAGCCGCGGGTCTTGGACTTCAGCTGGTCGAAGAAGTCGAAGACGATCTCCGCGAGCGGGAGGGTGTAGCGGATCTCGACCCGGTCCTCGGAGAGGTAGTCCATGCCGAGCAGGGTGCCGCGCCGGGTCTGGCACAGCTCCATGATCGCGCCGATGAACTCGGTCGGCGCCAGGATGGTGGCGCGCACGACCGGTTCGTACACCTCGTTGATCTTGCCTTCGGGGAACTCGCTCGGGTTGGTGACGGTGTGCTCGGTGCCGTCCTCCATGAGCACGCGGTAGACCACGTTGGGCGCGGTGGCGATCAGGTCGAGCCCGAACTCGCGCTCGAGGCGCTCGCGGATCACGTCGAGGTGCAGCAGGCCGAGGAAGCCGACGCGGAAACCGAAGCCGAGGGCGGCGGAGGTCTCCGGCTCGTAGACCAGGGCGGCGTCGTTGAGCTGGAGCTTGTCGAGGGCGTCGCGCAGCAGGGGGTAGTCGGAGCCGTCCAGCGGGTACAGGCCCGAGAACACCATGGGCTTGGGGTCCTTGTAGCCGCCCAGCGGCTCCTCGGCGCCCTTGTGCTGGCTGGTGACGGTGTCACCGACCTTGGACTGGCGGACGTCCTTCACCCCGGTGATGAGGTAGCCCACCTCGCCGACGCCGAGGCCGTCGGAGGGCAGCATCTCCGGCGAGTTGGTGCCGATCTCCAGCAGCTCGTGGGTCGCGCCGGTGGACATCATCCGGATCCGCTCGCGCTTGTTGAGCTGTCCGTCGATGACACGGACGTACGTCACCACACCGCGGTACGAGTCGTAGACCGAGTCGAAGATCATCGCGCGGGCCGGGGCGTCCTTGACGCCGACCGGGGCGGGGATCTCGGCGACCACCTTGTCCAGCAGCGCCTCGACGCCCAGACCGGTCTTCGCGGAGACCTTCAGCACGTCGTCGGGCTCGCAGCCGATCAGGTTCGCGAGCTCCTCGGCGAACTTCTCCGGCTGCGCGGCCGGCAGGTCGATCTTGTTGAGCACCGGGATGATCGTGAGGTCGTTCTCCATCGCCAGGTACAGGTTGGCGAGGGTCTGCGCCTCGATGCCCTGGGCGGCGTCCACCAGCAGGATCGTGCCCTCGCAGGCGGCGAGCGACCGGGAGACCTCGTAGGTGAAGTCGACGTGCCCAGGGGTGTCGATCATGTTGAGGATGTGCGTGCTGCCCCGGTCGTGGGTGGGGGCCCACGGCAACCGCACCGCCTGGGACTTGATCGTGATGCCGCGCTCGCGCTCGATGTCCATGCGATCGAGGTACTGAGCGCGCATCTGCCGCTGCTCGACCACACCGGTCAGCTGGAGCATCCGGTCGGCGAGCGTGGACTTGCCGTGGTCGATGTGGGCGATGATGCAGAAATTGCGGATCAGCGCCGGGTCGGTACGGCTCGGCTCGGGCACATGGTTAGGGATCGCGGGCACGCAGGGTCCTGATTCTTGAGGCGTCCGCATACGTGTGCTTGTCCGTCTGCGGTCTCGGGTCGGATCGATACGTAGCTTCCATGGTCCCACGGGTGACGACCGGGGACGGGTTTGGGCCGCGGAACGGCCCGCTGCTAGTGTGAGGGGCTGTGTCTCATGCCCTCTCGGCGCGAGACACCCCTCAAGAAACCAACGGTACGGATCCGTGCGGCACCCGTGCGGCCCCGTAGCAGAACCTGAAAAGGCTCATTCGTGGCGAACATCAAGTCCCAGATCAAGCGGAACAAGACCAACGAGAAGGCGCGGCTGCGCAACAAGGCCGTCAAGTCCTCTCTGAAGACCGCGATCCGCAAGGCCCGCGAGGCCGCCGCCGCGGGTGACGTCGAGAAGGCCACCGAGTACCAGCGCGCTGCCGCGCGTCAGCTCGACAAGGCCGTCTCCAAGGGCGTCATCCACAAGAACCAGGCCGCCAACAAGAAGTCGGCGCTGGCTCAGAAGGTCGCGGCCGTCAAGGGCTGATCACCTTCCTGATCTGACCTGATCGCCGGAAGGACCCGGGCGGGCCCTCTCTCATCCGCCCCCGACCGGCACCCCCGAGCCCGTACGCGGCCTGCGTTCGCCACGCGGGTACGGGCTCACACGCTTCGACCGAAGGCTCCGTCCCTCACCCTTCCCCGGGGTGCGGGCGGAGCCTTCGGCTTTCGTCCGGTCCGGCGGTCAGCCCCGGTCCCGTGAGCGGTCCGGCGGTCAGCTCCGGCCCCGTGAGCGGGTCGGCGGTCAGCCCCGGCCCCGCGTCCGGGCCGACGGTCAGCCCCGGCCCCGTGCCCGGTCCGTGGTCAGCCCCGGCCCCGTGAGCGGGCCGCCCGGGCGATCGCGACGACGGCCTTCTCCAAGGCGTACTCCGGGTCGTCCCCGCCGCCCTTCACCCCCGCGTCGGCCTCGGCCACCGCGCGCAGCGCCACGGCCACGCCGTCCGGGGTCCAGCCGCGCATCTGCTGCCGCACCCGGTCGATCTTCCACGGCGGCATGCCCAGCTCACGGGCCAGGTCGCCCGGCCGGCCACCGCGCGCCGACTGCAGCTTCCCGATGGCCCGCACGCCCTGGGCCAGCGCGCTGGTGATCAGCACCGGCGCCACCCCGGTCGACAGGGACCAGCGCAGGGCCTCCAGCGCCTCCGCCGCGCGTCCCTCGACCGCCCGGTCGGCGACCGTGAAGCTCGACGCCTCGGCCCGCCCCGTGTAGTACCGCCCGACGACCGCCTCGTCGATCGTCCCCTCGACGTCCGCGACCAGCTGGGACACCGCCGAGGCCAGCTCCCGCAGATCGCTGCCGATGGCGTCGACCAGCGCCTGGCACGCCTCCGGGGTGGCCGACCTCCCGGTGGTCCGGAACTCGCCCCGCACGAAGGCCAGCCGGTCCGCCGGCTTGGTCATCTTCGGGCACGCCACCTCCCGCGCCCCCGCCTTGCGCGCCGCGTCGAGCAGCCCCTTGCCCTTGGCCCCGCCCGCGTGCAGCAGCACCAGCGTGATCTCCTCGGCGGGCGCCCCGAGGTACGCCTTCACGTCCTTGACGGTGTCGGCCGACAGGTCCTGCGCGTCGCGCACGACCACGACCTTGCGCTCCGCGAAGAGCGACGGACTCGTCAGCTCGGCGAGGGTGCCGGGCTGGAGCTGGTCCGGCGTCAGGTCGCGGACGTCCGTGTCGGCGTCGGCGGCCTTCGCGGCGGCCACCACCTCCCGCACGGCACGGTCGAGCAACAGGTCCTCCTGGCCCACGGCGAGCGTCACGGGGGCGAGGGGGTCGTCGGATGCGTTCTTCCTGGCCATCGCGACAAGCATCCCACGCGCCACCGACAACGCCCGGACGGCTCCGGTGCCTGCTCGCGGGACCGGCTTCCGCTTCCGGCGCCGCTTCGGACGGGCTTCCGCTTCCGGCGCCGCCTCGGGTCGGCTTCCGCCTCCGGCGCCGCCTCGCAACGGCTTCCGCTTCCGACGCTGCTTGAGACGGGGCTCCTGCTTCCGGGGCCCTACGGCTCCTCCCGCCAGCCCTCCCACTCGGCCGCGAACTCGTCCAGTTCCCCGGGGTCCAGCCGCCCCGCCTCGTCCCGCAGGACGACGAGCCACTGCGCGTCCTCCGCGTCGTCCTCGCCGGCCAGCGCGTCCCGCACCAGCCGCGGCTCCTCCGCCACGCCGAACCGCTCCCCGAGGGCCTCCGCCACCTCCTCGGCGGCATCCCGGTCGGGCAGCACCAGCACATGTCGCACATCACTCACGTGCGCCATTGTCCGGCACCGGGCTCAGGCCCCGTCCCCGGTGCCCCGCACGGCCGGCACCGCGTCCAACTCGATCCCGAACCGGTCCCGGTACACCGCGAGCACCTCCTCGTCCGGCCCCAGCTCCCGCACCTCGCGCGTCCCGTCCGGCGCCGTGACCGTGAACCGCCGGCCGCCGAGCGTGATCCTCCCCCCGTCCTCGGTGATCCGGGAGCAGACCAGCGACCGCGTGAAGTGCGAGGCCGGTGACGTGCTGTGCCACCACGCGCCGGCCGTGAAGTCGCCGAGCGCCCGCGGCCGCAGCTCCAGGCGGTACACCGGCCGTCCGTTCCGGCTCACGTCCAGGTCCGCGGCCTCCTCCGTCCCGTGCCCGCCGCGCACCCCGGCCGCGTCGGTGCCCGCCGCGGCGATCCGGAACGTACCCCCGGGGTCCTGCTGCTCCCCCCGCTCCCCGAACGCCAGCGGCAGATGGCAGTGCGCCCCGAAGCCGACGTCGGCCAGCCAGTCGCCCCCGTCCACCGTCCGCACCCGCAGCGCGAGATGGTCGTACGGGATGCCGAGCCTGCCCTCGTCCCCGTACACCCGTCCCGCGAGGCGCGTGACGCCGAAGCCGAGCGCGGTGAGCAACGCCCCGAAGGCGCCGTTGAGTTCGTAGCAGAATCCGCCCCGCCGCGCCCCCACCACCTTGTCCAGCAGCCGCTTCTCGTCCAGCACGATCTCCTCGCCGAGGTGGAGGGAGAGGTTCTCGAACGGAACGGTCCGCAGATGCCGCAGGTGCAGGTCGCGCAGTACGTCCGCGGTGGGCGAGGCGGGGTGCCCGGCACCCAGACGGCGCAGGTAAGCGTCTCTCCGCGTTGCATCCATGCCCTCAGTGTGGCGCGGGTCGCGGCTCCCCGCCGGTCACCGCCACCGCCGCCCCGGCCCGTTCGGCCCGCCGGGGCCGGTTCGGCCGGGGCCAGGTGGGCCGGTCAGCTCTTGGGCACGAGTTGCACGTCGATGTCGACCTGGACGATGGGGCCGACGGCGGCGACACCCCGCGCCAGCACCGTCTGCCAGCTCACCGCGAACTGGCCGCGGTGCAGTTTGGTGGTGGCCCGGCAGATCGCCCGGGCCTCGCCCTCCACGCCATGGGCGAGCCCGAGGTATTCCATGTCCAGCGTGACCGTACGCGCCACCCCGTGCAGCCACAGTTCACCGATGACGGCCCACCGGTTGCCGCCCTGGGGCTCGAACCGGTCGCTGTAGAACTCGATGGTCGGGAACCGCTCCACGTCCAGGAAGTCCTCCGACCGCAGGTGGTCGTCGCGCATCTTCATGTTGGTGTCGATGGTCGCCGCGTCGATCACCACGTGCATCGCCGTCTGCGTCGGGTCGTCGGTGATCCGCGCCGTCCCCGCGAAGGAGTTGAACCGGCCGTGCACCCGGGCCACCCCGATGTGCTGCGCGGTGCAGGTGACCGAGGAATGCGCCAGGTCGATCTCCCAGTCCCCCGGCGCGGGCATTTCCATCGGCTGCTCCACCTGCAGGGTCACATCGCCGAGCGAAGCGAGGGAGTTCTCGGTGACCGTGCACGGCACCCGGTACGGCATGTACCCCTCGGCGAGCACCTCGAGCCGGTATTCCCCCGCCGGAACCGTGGCCACGAACGATCCGAAGGGGTCGGTCGCCCCTTCGACCACCGTGTGCCCCGAGGCGTCGCCGACCGCGAATCGGGCGTGCGGCACCGGCTCGTCGGCCGGGCTGAGGACCCGGCAGCTCAGCACCCCGGCGTTCGAGGGAGTCTGCACAGCCGCCAGGGGGCCCGTCCGCTGATCCCGTTTCGTTCGGCCTGCCAGCCAGCGGCCCATCATGTGCGACACCCTCTGCATAACGTCAAGAACACCGATTGCCGAACGGCTATTCGACCACCCCGAGGCTTTGGATGCAATGGGCAAATACCCTGTGGGAAACCCGCGCAAGTACACAGAATTCACATGAGTGACCCCTGCGGTCCGCTCGCCCGACACCGCGGAGATTCCTCCCGGTTGGCACACGGGCCGCGCGAACCCCGAAGCGGTCCCGGTACGCCGCGGGCACCTGCCCGTCCGCCCCCGGAGCCTCAGCGCCGCGCCACCCGCAGCCGCCCGCTCCCGTCTTCGTCGCCGACCACCGCCAGGGCCCCGTCCCGGTCCGTCCGCAGCACCGCCGCTCCCCCGGCCCGCAGCGCGGCGAGCGTGTTCGGGGCGGGGTGTCCGTACGGGTTGCCCTCACCCGAGCTGATGAGCGCCAGCCGCGGGGCCGCCCGGCGCATCAGGTCCGGGTCCTGGTACGCCGAGCCGTGGTGGGCGACCTTCAGCACGTCCACGTCCGCCAGGGCCCGACCCGCCGGCGACCTCGCCAGGGCCCGCTGGGCCGGGGGCTCCAGGTCGCCGAGCAGCAGCAGGCGCAGGCCCCCGGTCCGGACGAGCATGGCCACGCTGGCGTCGTTCGGGCCCTCCGGCGGTGACGGGGGCGGGCGGGTGCCCGGCGCCACCGGTGGCGCCGCCGGCGGCGGCGGCCACACCACCTCCCAGGACAGCGTCCCCGTGCGCCGCCGCTCCCCGGCGACGGCGCGCGTCACCGGAACGCCCCCGGCCGCCGCGATCCTCCGTACGAACGCTGCCTGGTCCGCGGGTTCCTCGTAGCCCGTGGTCTCGATCGCGCCCACCGGGCGTCCGCGCAGCACCCCGGGCAGGCCCGCCACATGGTCGGCGTGGAAGTGGGTCAGGACGACGAGGGGGATCCTGGTGATCCCGAGGGAGCGCAGACAGCGGTCCACGAGGGCCGGGTCGGGGCCGGCGTCCACGACCACGCCGGTGCCCCCGCCCGCCGCCAGCACCATCGCGTCGCCCTGGCCCACGTCGCACATCACCATCCGCCAGCCCGGCGGGGGCCAGCCCGTGATCACCCGGGTCAGCGGCGGCGGTTGCACCACGGCCACCACCAGCAGCAGCGCGCAGACACCGCACCACCAGGGGTGTCCCAGCAACCGTCGTCCGACGGGCAGCGCGGCCAGGGTGAGCGTGCCGAGCGCCGCCGCCCCGGCCCAGCCGCCGGGCCAGTCCACTCCCGCGCCGGGCAGCGCCGCCCCGGTCCGGGCGATCTGTGCGATCCACTCCGCCGGCCAACTCGCGCACCACGCCAGCGCCTTCGCGACCGGCATCGCGAACGGTGCCGTGGCCAGCGCCAGGAAGCCCAGCACCGTGGCCGGGGCGAGCGCGAACTCCGCGAGCAGATTGCACGGCACCGCCACCAGACTCACCCGCGCCGTGAGCACGGCGACCACCGGCGCGCACAACGCCTGGGCGGCGCCCGCGGCGGCCAGCGCCTCCGCGAGCCGGGGCGGCACCCCGCGCCTCCGCAATCCCGTGCTCCAGCGCGGCGCGAGCGTGAGCAGGGCGCCGGTGGCCAGCACGGACAGCAGGAAGCCGTAGCTGCGGGCCAGCCACGGGTCGTACAGCACCAGGAGCAGGACGGCCGTCGCCAGGGCCGGGACCAGTGACCTGCGGCGTCCGGTGGCGAGCGCGAGCAGCGCGACGGATCCGCAGGCGGCGGCCCGCAGCACGCTGGGGTCCGGCCGGCACACGACGACGAAGCCGAGGGAGAGCACCCCGCCCAGCAGCGCCGTCGCGCGCAGGGAGATGCCGAGCCGGGGCGCGAGGCCGCGCCGCTCCACGCGCTGCGCCAGACCGGGCGGGCCGAGGAGGAGGGCGAGGAGGATGGTGAAGTTGGCTCCGGAGACGGCGAGCGTGTGCGTGAGGTCGGTCTCCCGGAACGCCTCGTCCAGTTCCGGTCCGACCCGGGAGGTGTCGCCCACCACCAGTCCCGGCAGCAGCGCCCGCGCGTCCGCGGACAGCCCGTCGGTCGCCTCCCGCAGTCCGGCCCTCAGCCGCCCCGCCAGCCGTTGCGGTGCCGACGGCCGCGCCACGACCTCCGGCCCGTCCCGGCCCCTCACGCGCAGGACGGCCGCGAACCGGTCGCCGCCCGCCCGCGCGGGAGCGAGCCGCGCCTCGACCCGCAACCGGGTGGAGGGCAGGAGCCCGAGCCACGGGGAACCCTTCGCACCGCGCCCGCCCGGGGACGTCCGCGGGGCCGGCCGCGCGTCGACGATCACCAGCACCGGCGTCCGGGTCACCGCCGCCCCCGCGCCGGGCCCTTCCACCCGCCGCACACGGGCCTCGATCAGTACGGCCCGCGGCGCCGAGCGGGGACCGCCGGCCCCGGGCCGGGAGAGCCGGGGGTCGGCGGTGATCTCGAGCTCGGCGGTCACCGGGGCGTGCTCCCGGGCCAGTTCCGGCACGGGGCCGCGCCGCAGATCCGCGCCGTGCAGGCCCGCGGAGCCGGCGGCAGCGGCGATGCAGAGCAGCACGGCGGCTCCGGACATCAGGGACTGCGGGCGGGCGGCGGCCCGTCGCCCACCCCGGCGGCGCCGCCCGCGCCCCACCGCGAGGAGGACGCCGGCCGCCGCCAGGGAGACGGTCGCCGCGCCCACCGCCCCGCCGGGCGGGGCGTGCAGCGCCACCGCCGCCGTGGCCCAGGCCGCCAGCGCGGGCGGCACGAGCCGGAGGTCCGTCGGTGCCTCCCGGCGCGGGTGCGCGGCTCCGAGCCGCTTCCCGGACGCCGCGTGGACGGGCTGCCGGGCGGCGGGCTCCGCGGTCCGGGAACCCGTCGGCGGCACCGGGTCCGCCCCGTGCGTCACGGCCGCACCAGATCGCGCAGGTCCGCGAAGCGGCGGTCGCCGATGCCCTTGACCTCGCGCAGCTCGTCCACCGAGCGGAAGCCGCCGTGCCGGGTGCGGTGGTCGATGATGTGCTGGGCCAGCACGGGACCGACCCCCGGCAGGGCGTCGAGCTGGTCCGGCGTGGCGGTGTTGAGGGACACCGGTGCCGCGGGTCCGGTGCCCGTCGGCGCACCGGCCGTACCGCCGGAAGCCGCGGTGCCCGCGACCGGTGCCGGGCCTCCGACGACCACCTGCTCCCCGTCCACCAGGAACCGGGCGCGGTTGAGGCCGTCGGTCTTCGTACCGGGTCGCACTCCGCCCGCCGCCCGCAGGGCGTCCTCGACCCGCGAACCGGCCGGCAGCCGGTGGATCCCCGGGTCGCGCACCTTGCCGCTGACGTCGACCACGATCTCGGGCCCCGCCGAGCCGCCGGACCCCACCGCCCCGGCCGGTGCGCCCGTCCCGCTCCCCTCCCGGCCGACCGCGCCCTCGCCCCGCTCCT
>NZ_MSGP01000601.1 GCF_002078235.1 Streptomyces viridosporus | reverse complement strand
GCGCCCCCGGCCGCACCCGCAGGGCCTCCGGCAGCTCCCGGCACGCCCGCACGACCTGGTTGTCCAGGAACGGCGCGTGCAACCGCTGGGACCGGATCTCGGCGGCCTGCTCCAGCACCCGCAGGTCCGCCGCGTACCGGGCCAGCGCCGCCCGCGCCCGGAAGTCACCGGGCCGCTGCCCCGGTCCCACGTCGGACCGCCGCGTCGACGCCTGCAGGCGAACCGATACTTCAGCCAGCGCCTCACCGGTCAGCCAGCGCGCCGCGGGCCCGGGTCTCCCCCAGGTCAGCGCGGCCAGCGAGGCGTCCCCCGCGCCTCCGGGGCCGTCCTCGTCCAGCCGTCGGCGCAGCAGTTGCTCCGCGAGGCCCTCCAGCCCCGTCCGGTAGGGCGTGCGCGCCAGCCGGCGGGCCGCCGCGTACACGCGGGCCGGGACCATCACGGATCCGTCCGCCTTGGCCAGCGCGGCGACCGGCCGCACGAGGTGCCGCCGCTTGCGGTCCATCAGCAGGTCGGCGAGCCGCGCCGGATGCGCGTCCAGCACCTGCCGCGCCCCGTACCCCGTGAAGTGGTCCGCGCTGCCCGCCGCCAGCCGCGCCCGGTGCCGCGCGGCCGACACCAGCGAGGGTCCCGGCTCGTCGGTCAGCGGGCCGTCCAGGTCGGCGTAGGGGAGGGTCTCCTCCCCGCCCGCGACCACCACGTGGTGCAGCCGGGGGTTCGCGGCCAGCGCCCCGGCCCGCTCCAGCTCGTCGTCGTCGCGCCCGCCGTCCGCGCCGCCCGCCGCCGCGAGGTCGTTGAAGGTGACGGCCAGCAGCCGCTCCCCGGCCCCGGTGCCGTGCCCCAGCACGGTCCCCGGCATCCCGGGCAGCCCCGCCGCCAGCAGCGCCAGCGTCCCGGACGCCGGCCCTCCGGACAGGTCGGCCCCGATCCCCGGTACCGGCGTCCCGCGCGCCGCGCGCCGCTCGGCGGGCCCCATCCCCGGAACGGGTCCGGGGTCGATGCCCGCGCCCGGTACGTGCCGGGGCGCGGCCAGCCGCGTCCGCACGGCCTCGACCAGCGCGTCCCCCACCGCCTCCACCGCCCGGTCGGGGTCCGCGGGGGGTGCCGCGACCGCGAGCGAGGCGACGGGCTCGTACCCGGCGACCTCGCGCGCCCCCGCGCGCAGGATCAGCGCGTGTCCCGGCGGAACGCGCTTCACGCCGTCGTACGGGGTCGAGTCGTGCAGCGCGGCCGGTACGTCCGGCACGGCGAGCAGCGCGGCGAGGTGCCCGAAGTCGAGGTTGGCCTCGACGAGGTCGGCGAGCGGCAGCGCGGCGGTCGCGTACGCCGTGCCGCCCGCCCAGGGGGTGTGGAACACCGGTCGGGCGCCCGCGAGATCACCGCAGACGGTGACCCGCCGGCCCACCTGCACGACGGCGGTGTAGCTGCCCGGCCAGGCGGTGAGGTGTCGCAGGGCTCCCCCGCGCGCGGCGAACAGCGCGACGCGCAGCTGCTCGTCGGAGGCGCCGCAGGTGCCGAGGACGGCGATCCGGGTCTGGGCGTCGGACGTGACCACACGCACCTCGTCGGGACGCCAGTCGCCGACCGCCCACAGCGGGTCGGGGCCGCCCCACAACAGCTGGGAGCCCACGGGCTGCAGGGCCTCGCCGTCGTCCCCGGTGGCGCCGGCGGAGCCGAACCCCACGGCTCCCGCGGCGGTGCTGCTCCATCCCACCAACCACCGCATCGACGCCTCCGCAGGCTGTGGACAACCAGTGCACCGCATGAACCGGTTCCCCATGCTGCCATGAAGGAGGCGCTCGGGAGGCGTGCCGGAGCCGTGTGTGCTCCGTCCCATGCGCCCCGGCGGATACACCACCCCGGGACGAACACCCCACCCGTCGCCGGAAGATCGCCGAGCGTCGCCGTACAGCCGTCCCCACCGCGACGACGCGAATGCGCCCCCTCAACGCGCCCCCAGAACCACCAACGCGCCCTCAACTGCCGTGGTAGACACGGGGATATCCCGGGAACAGCGGGGATCGATTTTCGGTCAAATCGGAGCGGCGGCCAACGTCCCGAACACGCTCCGTACATGCTCTGCGCACCGCTGGACGGTCGCGCAGTCCGGGAGGCGCCGCACGCCTCCCGGACCGTTCCGCCGCCCGCGGGGATGAAGGCGGCGGTGTCCCCCAGCCCGCTGGATCCAGTACAGCGGGCCGACCCACGCACGGACCATGGAATCGCTCCCGTGATGGCCGGAGAAGAGCGCACGTACGGGCGCACGGCCACACACCGGGAGCACGCCGCAACTGCGCGTATCGGGCCCGTACTTCAGTACGGACCACAATCCCGCCATCCGGAAGAATGCCCCTTAACGCTTGGGATGCGGCGAACTACGCTGGGTTTACGAATGCCGCGTGGTTATGCCAGAACGGCAGCCGTCTGTGTCGAGGGGTGGCGCATGTCCAGGGAGCAACGCGGGCCGAACGAAAAGCTCGGCGCCGTTCTCGCCCTCGCGGGAATCTCCAACGCGGGCCTCGCACGACGCGTCAACGACCTCGGCGCGCAACGGGGACTGACGCTTCGCTACGACAAGACGTCGGTGGCGCGCTGGGTGTCGAAGGGCATGGTGCCGCAGGGCGCCGCCCCGCACCTGATCGCCGCCGCCATCGGCCAGAAGCTGGGCCGCCCGGTGCCGCTGCACGAGATCGGCCTGGCGGACGCGGATCCCGCGCCCGAGGTGGGCCTCGCCTTCCCCCGGGACGTCGGGCAGGCGGTGAAGTCCGCGACGGAGCTGTACCGGCTGGACCTCGCCGGCCGCAGAGCGGGGGCCGGCGGCATCTGGCAGTCCCTGGCCGGCTCCTTCGCGGTCAGCGCGTACGCCACGCCCGCCTCACGATGGCTGATAACCCCGGCCGACAGCTCGGTGGCGCGCGAGGTGAACCCGTCCGAGGGTCCCGGCGCACCGATCAAAGTCGGCCACAGCGATGTGCGGAAACTGCGGGAGGCCGCCGAGGACGCCCGCCGCTGGGACTCCAAGTACGGCGGCGGCGACTGGCGTTCGTCGATGGTCCCCGAATGCCTGAGGGTCGAGGCGGCCCCGCTGCTGCTCGGCTCCTACTCCGACGACGTCGGCCGCTCGCTCTTCGGCGCCGCCGCCGAACTCACCCGCCTCGCGGGCTGGATGGCCTTCGACACCGGCCAGCAGGAGGCCGCCCAGCGCTACTACATCCAGGCGCTGCGCCTGGCCCGCGCCGCGGCGGACGTGCCGCTGGGGGGTTACGTCCTGGCGTCCATGTCCCTCCAGGCGACCTACCGCGGCTTCGGCGACGAGGGCGTCGACCTCGCCCAGGCCGCGCTGGAGCGCAACCGGGGGCTGGCCACCGCGCGCACCATGAGCTTCTTCCGCCTCGTCGAGGCACGCGCGCACGCACGCGCCGGGGACGCCCAGGCCGCCGGCACCGCCCTGAAGGCGGCGGAGGGCTGGCTGGAGCGTTCCCGCCCCGGCGACAGCGACCCGACCTGGCTCGGCTTCTACGGCTACGACCGGTTCGCCGCCGACGCCGCGGAGTGCTACCGCGACCTCAAGGCGCCCCGCCAGGTCCGCCGCTTCACCGAGCAGGCGCTGTCGAAGCCGACGGAGGAGTTCGTGCGCTCGCACGGCCTGCGGCTGGTCGTCTCGGCGGTCGCCGAACTGGAGTCGGGCAACCTGGACGCGGCCTGCGAGCAGGGCGTCCGCGCGGTGGAGGTGGCGGGCCGCATCTCGTCGGCCCGCACCACCGAGTACGTCAAGGACCTCCTGCACCGTCTGGAGCCCTACGGCGACGAACCCCGTGTGGTCGAGCTGCGCGAGCGCGCCCGTCCGCTGCTGATGGCCCCGGCCGGCTGACCCCCGTCCCGGCACGGCACCCGGTGGGTGTGACGGCGGCGCGTACGCGACGGGGCCGTCCCCACTCACGCGCCGCATCGGCCTCACGCGCGGCACCGGCGGCGTCCAGGCCGGCCCCGACGGGGGACCGGCCCCGGCGCGCGAGGGCCACGGCCGTCGCACGGCGCTCCGCGCGAGCCGGCGGAGCCGGGGCGGTGACGGGCGCGGCGGCCGTCCGCCGCCCCCGTAAAATCGACAGCACTGTGTCTGACGTCGTGAACACCCCCGAAGCCCCGCACCCCGCGCACGCGCCCGGTGTGTCGATCCGCCGTACCCGGGCCAAGGGGGAGCCGCGGTTCCCGGACGGCCCGAAGGCCGATCCCGCCGGATCGCACTTCGAGCGGCGCATCCGGAGCTTCCAGCCGCGCCGCAGCCGGGTGACCGCCGGGCAGGCGGACGCGCTGCAGCGGCTGTGGCCCCTCTGGGGCTTCGACATCGACGGCCGGCACCGGCTCGACCTCGCGGAGTTCTTCGGCAACGGCAACCCGGTCGTCCTGGAGATCGGCTTCGGCATGGGCGAGGCCACCGCGCAGATGGCCGCCGCCGACCCGGCCACCAACATCCTCGCCGTCGACGTCCACACCCCCGGCCAGGGCAACCTCCTGAACCTGGCCGACCAGCGGGGCCTGACCAACGTCCGCGTCGGCAACGGCGACGCGATCATCCTCCTGCGCGAGATGCTCGCCCCCGACTCCCTCGACGGACTGCGCGTCTACTTCCCCGACCCGTGGCCCAAGAAGCGGCACCACAAGCGGCGGCTGATCCAGCCCGCGTTCCTCTCCCTGGCGGCGACCCGCCTCAAGCCGGGCGCGGTGCTGCACTGCGCCACCGACTGGGAGCCGTACGCCGAGCAGATGCTCGAGGTGCTGACCGCGCACCCCGCCTTCGCGAACACCCGGGCCGACGGCGGTTTCGCGCCGCGTCCCGCGTTCCGGCCGCTGACCCGTTTCGAGGGACAGGGACTGGACAAGGGTCATGTCGTGAACGACCTGCTCTTCCGTCGCGTACAGCACGACGACCGACCCGGAACAGACCAGCCCGCCCAGCCCTCCACCGGCGCCTGAGCCCGCCGCGCGCTCCTGCGGCCGGCGCCCCGTCCCGTTAGGGTCCCTTCCGTGGCCAGCAGCCCTCCCCGTCCGGGGTGTCCCGGAGCGGTGCCCCAGCCCGGCGTGCCCCCGCGACCCGACGGTGCGCTCCGGCACGCGCACTGGTGGCAGCGGCCCTGGGTGCGCTACGGAGCGCTGGTCGCCCTGCTCGCGCTGTCGGGGCTGGTCATCCTCGCGCTGGTGCGCGAGCAGACCGGCACGGAAGGGTTCCTGGTCGGGCTGGGGCTCGCGGTGCTTCCCGTACCGCTGCTCCTGGCCGCCTTCCGGTGGCTGGACCGGGTGGAACCGGGCCCCTGGCAGAACCTGCTGTTCTCCTTCGCCTGGGGAGCCTGTGCGGCGGCGCTCATGGCGATCGTGGCCAACAGCTTCGCCACGCAGTGGATAGCGACGGCCACGGCCGACCCGTCGAGCGCGGACACGCTCGGCGCGACCGTCATAGCGCCCGTCGTGGAGGAGACCGTCAAGGCCGCCGCCGTGCTGCTGGTCTTCCTCTTCCGCAGACGCGACTTCACCGGGCTCCTCGACGGCGTGGTGATAGCCGGGGTCACCGCCACCGGGTTCGCGTTCACCGAGAACATCCTCTACCTCGGCACCGCCTTCGGCACCGACCGGCTGACCGGTGACAGCGGCTTCGCCTCGGTCACCGCGGCGACCTTCTTCGTCCGCATCGTCATGTCGCCGTTCGCGCACCCGCTGTTCACCGTGCTCACCGGCATCGGGTTCGGGATCTCCGCGCTCTCCGCACAGCGGCAGCGGGTCCGCCGGGTGCTGCTGCCGCTGTGCGGGCTGCTGCTCGCGATGGGCATGCACGCGCTGTGGAACGGGTCCTCGACGCTGGGCGACTACGGGTTCTTCGTCGTGTACCTGGCGATCATGGTGCCGGCGTTCGGCGTGCTGACCTGGCTGGTGGTGTGGACGCGGCAGCGCGAACTGCGGACGGTTCGGGCGGAGCTGCCCGCGTACGCCGTGGCCGGCTGGCTGAGGCCGGCGGAGCCGTTCGCCCTGGGCTCGATGCGCGCCCGGCGCGTCGCCCGGCGGTACGCGCGCCGGCACGGGGGGAGGGCCGCGGCACGGGCGGTGGCGCAGTACGAGGCGTACGCGACCTCACTGGCGTTCCTGCGGCACCGGGGGCGGCTCGGCCGGGCGGGGCCGGACTTCACCGTACGGGAGCGGGAACTGCTGGGAGAGCTGTGGCACCGCCGGGAGGCGGCCCGTCCGGCGCTGGACCACGCGGCCCGCACCACCGCGCCACCGGTCCCGGTCGCCTTCGCGCCGTGGCCGGTGTACGGGGGCCACGGGCCCCACGGAGTCCATGGCCCCTACGGGTTCCAGGGGGCTCAGGGGATGCGGGGGAGCCACGGGCACGGGCCACCGCCGCAGGCGCATCCGTACTCCGCGTACCCGCCGAACCCTTACCGGTCCTGAGCCGCCGGGCGGCGGGCCGCGGGACGCGCGGGCCGTCGGCACCGTGCGCGGGTGGGGCCGCGAACGCGACCGGCAGCCCTGACGTCGGGGGGTCGCCGTCGGGACTGCCGGGGTGCGGGGAGGTGTGGTTCCTAGGGGTTGAGGCCCTTGCTGCGCAGCCACGCCAGCGGGTCGATGCCCGCGGAGGAGC
This sequence comes from Streptomyces viridosporus, assembly GCF_002078235.1. Classification (GTDB taxonomy): domain Bacteria; phylum Actinomycetota; class Actinomycetes; order Streptomycetales; family Streptomycetaceae; genus Streptomyces; species Streptomyces viridosporus. The sequence goes on along the minus strand of NZ_MSGP01000601.1, from coordinate 9,097 downwards.
CGCCGGAGTGGACCTCCAGGTGGAGGTGGGCCCCGGTGGAGTTGCCGGTGGAGCCGACGCGGCCGATCACGTCGCCGGTGTTGACCTGCTGGCCGACGCTGACGTTGATCGAGGACTGGTGGGCGTACCAGATCTCGGTGCCGTCGTCGAGGGTCAGCACGGTCTTGTAGCCGTAGGAGCCGTCCCAGCCGGCGAAGGTGATCGTGCCGGTGTGGACCGCCTTGATCAGCGTGCCCGAGGGGGCGGCGAAGTCGAGGCCGGTGTGGTAGCCGGAGGACCAGTAGGCGCCGGCCTGACCGAAGGTCGAGCTGAGGGTGTACGAGGAGGTCGGCAGCGCGTACTGCTTGGCGAGCGCGGCGAGGCGCTCGGCCTCGGCCTTCTCCCGGGCCTCCTCCTCCGCCTTCTTCTTCGCGGCGGCGGCCTCGGCCTTGGCCTCCTTCTCCGCCTTGGCGGCGGCCTCGGCGGCCTCCTTCTCGGCGGCGGCGAGGGCCTCGGCCGCGGCCTTGCTCTCGGCCTGGTCCTGCTGCTGCTCGACCTGCGCCATGATCCGGGCGCGCAGTGCCTCACCGGCGTCGGCGGTGCCCTGCTCGGTGTCGGCGGCGGTCATGCCGATGGTGCTGAGCGGAGTGGCGGAACCGGCGGGCTCTTCCTCGTCGGAGATGAGGGAACCCACGTTGGGGAGGTCGGGCACGGAGATCGAGACCGGCGGCTTGCCGGTCTGGGCGCTGGCCATGCCGCCCGCGCCCACCGCGGCGATGACGCCGACGCCCAGGACGGTGGAGCTGCGGGCGAGTCCTCCGCCGCGCTGCTTGCTGACGCGGTGCCGGCCGCGGACCGGGCGGATGGACTCCGCGGTGGGGTTCCACTCCTCGAAGGGGCCCTCGTCGTCGCGGACGCGGCCGTAGCCGAAGGTTTCGCCGTCGCGCTGGCTCGGCATGAAGGGGGCCTCGGGAGCGGGCCGGTTGGACGCCACGTGGGCGTACTCCTTTCCTTCCTCCACCGCCTACCGGGTTAGCTGACGGGTTCGGAGCAGGAAGGTCTCCTACGCGCGTATACGAACCGTGCTTCCACGGCGGTATCCACGCGATTCACCCCATGGTGGTGGTTCCCCGGTTCCCTTGCGGGATTCGGCGCGTGCGCACGGAGCCGACTTCTGTGACGGCTGGGACGACCGCGCTGCGTTATCGAACGTTAATAGACGTGAGGGCCGGATTCCAAGCCGTTCCTCTTGATCATTCACGATTCCCGCAGGGACTTAACCGCCAGGAGCAGGCGAAAACGGGCGAGTTGACCCTCCTTCAGGCTTCCGTGATCTTCTGACGGTTCGTCAGTCGTTATGCGCAGCGGGGTGGATCGGTCACCTTCGGTGACGGGGTGCGGATACGGGAAAACACCGAGGGCCGGAATCCTTTTCGGATTCCGGCCCTCGGCCTTCAGTAGCGGGGACAGGATTTGAACCTGCGACCTCTGGGTTATGAGCCCAGCGAGCTACCGAGCTGCTCCACCCCGCGTCGGTATGACACCAGTGTACGCCATGCGCGGGACACGCAGCACACCCCTCTTCCCCGCCCCTCCTCAGCGGCCGATCAGGTGACCGTTCGGCGCCTGGGCCCGCTCCTCGTGCTCCGGCAGGACGACGACGACGGCGCCCCCGTCCACCAGCACCCCGCTGCCGTCGGCGCCCGGCACGAAGGTGTCCGGCTCGCGCCAGGCCGTGACCACCCGCCGTATCCCCGCGTCCAGGATCAGCCGGGCGCAGGGCGCCGGCCGGGACGCGCGCCGGGCGCAGGGCTCCAGGCTGGAGTACACGGTGGCGGTCGCGAGCCGGGGGTCCGTGGGATCGGTCTTGGCGAGCGCCGCCTCCTCCGCGTGCACCACCGGGTCCCCGCCCTCCCGGGAGTGGCCCCGCGCCAGCTCCGTACCGTCGGCCGCGACCACCACCGCGCCCACGCTGAACGCCGTCCCGGACGGCGGGCACCGCTCCGCGAGGTCGCAGGCGAGGGCCAGCCAGTGGTGGTCGGCGGCGGAGGGCAGCGCACCGGTGCCGGGAGCGGTGGGCTCGTAACGCATCAGGACGACGTCGCCGACGGCCCGGGTCTCCAGCAGCCGCAGCCGGCCGCCCTGGTAGGAGCCGGGGCCGAAGAGGCGGGGGGCGTCCGGGTCGCCGACGAAGAGCGGGGCGAGGACCAGCTGGAGCTCGTCGGCGAGGCCCTGGGTGAGGAGCTGGGTGTGGACCAGGCCGCCGCCCTCGACCATGAGCCGCCGGACCCCGCGCACGGCGTGCAGGTGCTCCAGGAGCCGGCGCCAGTCGAGCTCGGGACCGAGCGGGACGACGTCGGCCGCGAGACCGTGGGCGTGGGCCCGCTCGGCGCCCCGGTCGGTCGTGTAGAGGACCTTCTCGCCGCCGGTGTGCCAGAACCGCGCCGCCGGATCCAGGTCGCCGGAGCCGCTGACGGTGACCTTGAGCGGGTACTCCGACCGGCCCCGGGCGACCCGGTCGGCCCGCCGCTCGGGCGAGTTGACCAGCAGGCGCGGGTTGTCGGCGCGGATCGTGCCGGCGCCGACCAGGATCGCGTCCACCGACGCCCGCACCTCGTCGACCCGGTCGAAGTCGGCCGGGCCGGACAGCAGCAACCGCTCGGGGCCGGTGTCGTCCAGGTAGCCGTCCAGGGAGACGGCGGCGGACAGCAGGACGTAGGGGTGGGGCATCGGCGCACTCTCCTGGCGAGGACGGCGGACGGGGGCCCGGCCCGTGCGGAGCCGTCCGGGCCAGGTCTGACCACAAGCCTGCACGACGTACGGCGCACGGCGGGCCGGGGACCGTGCGCAGGCCGGCCGCCACCGCACCCGGCGGCGTTCCGGGCCGGGGGCTGCGCCGTTACGGGGCGGCCCCGGGCCGGGGGCGCCGTACGGGGCGTCAGGGCTCGATCAGGCCCACGCGGATGGCGTACCGGGTGAGTTCCAGGCGGTCCTTCAGGCCCAGTTTGGAGAGCAGGTTGGCGCGGTGGCGCTCCACCGTCTTCGGGCTGATGACGAGGAGGTCGGCGATCTGCTGCGAGGTGTTCCCCTCGGCGACCAGCTTGAGGATCTCCTCCTCCCGGTCGGTGATGGCCTTCGGGGGCAGGTTCCGACCGTCCCGGGCGAGGTCGAGGTAGTTGCGGATGAGGGCGTTGACGGCGCCCGGGTAGAGGAACGGCTCCCCGCGCATGGTGGCCCGGCACGCCTCGACCAGGTCGCGGTCGGCGACGGACTTGAGGACGTACCCGGAGGCACCGGCGCCGAGGGCCTCGAAGAAGAACTGCTCGTTGTCGTACATCGTCAGGACGAGTATCCGCGTCTCCGGCAGGGTGTGGGAGAGCTCGCGGGCCGCCTGCAGACCGGTCAGCCGGGGCATGGCGATGTCGAGTATGGCCAGGTCGGGTCGGTGGACACGGGCCTGTTCGAGGGCTTCGGCACCGTCGTCGGCCTCGGCGACGACGGTCAGGTCCGGTTCGCCGTCGAGGATGAGGCGGACCCCTCGGCGGACCAGTGCGTGGTCGTCGGCGAGGAGGATGCGGGTGGGGGCCGGGTCGGTCATGTTCAGTGTTTCCGGTCGGGGACTGCGAGCGCGAGGGCCGGTACCCGGACGGGCGCCGGCCCCCGCACGGGAACGGGAACGGCCAGACGTACTTCGGTGCCTCCGCCGTCGGCCGGGCCCACGGTGAGATCGGCGCCGACGAGCAGGGCGCGCTCCCGCATCCCGCGGATCCCGGCGCCCTCGGCCACGTCACCGAGGCCGCGGCCGTCGTCGTGGACACGGAGTTCGACACCGGTGGGGACGCGGCGCAGGGTGATCCCGGCACGACGGGCCCCGGCGTGGCGTGCGGTGTTGGTGAGCCCTTCCTGGGCCACCCGGTAGATCACCAGCTCGGCCTCCGGACCCAGGTCGGGCAGATCGGGGCCGAACCGGTGCTGGACGGTGAGGCCGGGGCCGCCGAACTCGGTGGCGAGGGCCTTGAGGGCGGGGATCAGCCCGAGTTCGTCCAGGACCCCGGGGCGCAGCCGGCGGGCGATGCGCCGGACCTCGTCCAGGCTGCTCCGGGTGATCTCCTGCGCCGGGCTCAGCTCCTCGCGCAGCTCCGGCGGGGCGTGGTCGGCGACCCGCTTCAGCTGGAGCAGCACGGCGGTGAGGCTCTGGCCCACCTCGTCGTGCAGTTCCTGGGCGATGCGGCGGCGCTCCGCCTCCTGCGCGGACAGGGCGCGCGCACTGCTCGTGGCGCGTTCGTCCTCCAGCCGGTCGAGCATCGTGTTGTACGTGCTGATCAGCTCGGCGACCTCCCCCCGGCCGGCGACCGCGGGACGCTGCCCCGGGCGGAGGAGGTCGGTGGTGTTCATGGCGCGGGTGAGGCGCTGCAGCGGGGCGAGCCCCACCCGCAGCAGCAGCGCGTTGGCGACCAGCATGGCGGCCAGGCCCACGGTGAGCACCGCGGCCTCGGTGAGCAGGACCGGGGTGGAGACGGTGACCGGCCCGAGCAGCAGGGCGGTGGCGGTGATCAGCACAACGGCGTTGAGCAGGAAGATACGCCAGAACAGTGGCACCCGGTACCACCTCCTCACCGCTCGCCCCGTGCCGCTCGTGTCGTAGGCTCCCGTCGTGCCGGGGCCGGGACAGCCCGCGGGTCCGGGGGCGCGGGCGCGGGCCGTCACGACCCAGCGTGAGCGCTGCACGGGCCGTACGCCATCCGTGACAGTCCCCATTTTCCGGACGGCCGGCGGGTGCCGGGCCGGCACCCCTACACCCCGGACCCCCCGGAGATGGGGGTCGGACCCGATGGCGGAACCGTCGCCGGCGGGCGACGGTGGGGGCACGGGTGGTGAACCCGGCACCGCCGCACCGCCGTACCGGGCGGGCGACGGCGCGAGCGTACGGAAAGCTCCCTGTGCGTCGGCCCGCGTGCGCGGGCCGACGGTTCGTTCTCCACCCCCGGCGCCATGGGACCGACGCCCGGTGGTGCCCCAGAAGCGGCGGTCGGTGTCGCCCGGCTGCCCACCGGTCGGGAAGGAGGAGCCGTGCCCCAGTCCGACGACGAGCGCCTCGTCGATCTCGCGACCCGACTCCAGAAGGAGGACCCCCACTTCACGCGCTCGTTCTCCGACGGGCGGCCGACCCCGCCGCGCGAGTACCGCCGGGCACGCGCCTGGTGGGCGCTGGGGATCGGCCTGACCCTGCTGATCGCGGGCATGGTCCTGCCCGACGGGCTGCTCATCGCGACGGGCCTGGTCGTCAGCGGCATCTCCGTCCACCTGCTCGACCCGATCGACCCGCACCGGCAGCGGCACCCGCGCAACCGCTCGCCCCGCTCACCCCGCTCACCCCGCTGACCGTGGACGCCGTCCCCGTCCCCGACCGACCGCGCCGACCGGCCGGGCGGCCGCCCGTACCGCTCACGGGCGGCCGCCCGCGCCCGACCGCACGGCTGTCTCATTCGACGCTTCCGCCCGGTCCACTCCTGCTGCCAGCCTGACCAGCACCCCCGCCGGACCGGTCCTCCGAGCCGTGGCCCGTGGCAGCCGCGGTGAGAAAATCCGCCGGGAGAGACCGGAAGGGAAGCGTCAGCATGATCGAGTGGGTGACCCTCGGTACCGGACCGAAACCGGTCCCCCGGCCGGCCGCCACGCCCCTGGTGTGGGCCGGCGCCTTCGGCGGTGCGCCGGTCCTGGTGGCGCTGCTCAACACGACCGTGGGCACGGACCGTCCCGGACTCGCCCTGATCGCCCTGTCCCTGCTGGCCGCCGCCCTCGGCGTGTGCGCCCGGTTCACCGCGGCCCCGGGTACGGCCGTCCTGTGCTGGCTGTTCCTCAACGGCTTCGCGATCCCGCCCGCGGGCACCCTCTCCTGGGCCGGCCCCCGCGACACCTTCTGGCTCGCCTGCCTGCTCGCCGCCACCCTCGTCGGCACGGTCGTCTCCCGCCTGGCCCACGCCCGCGCGGCCCACCACCGCCTCGCCACGGTCGTCGGCACACCGCGCACGGACCCGGACGAGTGGCCGCACGCCTCCTGACGGGAGCGGCACGGCCCCGGGCCGGCTCGCACGGGAGGGGAGAACGCAGCGGCGCCCGGGCCGACCGAAGCCGGACCGGGCGCCGCACGGCAGGTCACAGGGGTCTCCCCTTCCCCGCGGCCGTAGGCCCTGTGGGACTCGAACCCACAACCAATGGATTAAAAGTCCACTGCTCTGCCAATTGAGCTAAGGGCCCAGGCGGTGTTGCCTCCCCGAGCATAGCGGGATGTGGCCGGGTCTCCGATCGGGTATCGGGGAGCCGGACCCGGCCGTGTCCCCCGCGGAAACGCGGAAGGGCCCGCGCGACGGGTGTCGCGCGGGCCCTCGGGAACGGCACGGTGAGGCCGCGTCAGCCGTTGCGCTTCCAGCGCGGCTTGTCCTCGCGGCGGCCGAAGGAGCCGCCGCCGCGGTGGTCGTCACGGCGGCCGTACGGACGGTCGTGGCCGCCGGTGCGGAAGCCCGGGCGGTCGCCCTGGCGGTCGCGGTTGAAGGGGCGGTCGCTGCCCCGGTGGCCGCCGCGCTCGTCCCGGCGGAAACCGCCGCGGTCACGGTCCCGGTCGCGGTGGAAGCCGCCCCGGTCGTCACGGCGCTCGAAGGAACGCCCGCCACGGTCGCCGCGGTCACCGCGGTCGTCCCGGCGGAAACCGCCCCGGTCACCGCGGTCGCCCCGGTCGTCCCGACGGAAACCGCCGCGGTCGCCCCGGTCGTCCCGGCGGAAACCGCCCCGGTCGCCGTCACGGCGCTCGAAGCCGCGGTCACGGTCGAAGGAACGTCCGCCCCGGTCACCGCGGTCGTCCCGACGGAAGCCGCCCCGGTCGCCCCGGTCGCGGTCGAAGGAACGCCCGCCCCGGTCGTCCCGGCGTTCGAAGGAACGCCCGCCACGGTCGCCGCGGTCACCGCGGTCGTCCCGGCGGAAACCGCCCCGGTCGTCCCGGTCGTCCCGGCGCTCACGCCGCTCGTACGGCGTCGGCGCCTCCGCACGCTCCACGCGCTCGGTCCGCTCGACGTCCCGCGCGGACGGCTGCTCCGGCAGCGAGACCTCCGCCTCGGCCGACACCACGGCGACCGCCTCGGCCACCACCGCCTCGGCGTCCTCGCCCCGCTCGCGCGCCGCCCGGGCCAGCAGCCGGTCCGCCTCGTCGCGCAGCTCGGCCGCACGGCGCTGCGCCCGCTCCAGCTCCTTGGTGAGCTGGGCGACCTCGCGCTCGGCCTGCTGCGCCGCGTTGCCCGCGGACTCGGCCTGCACCTCGGTCATCGACCGGGCGCCGGTGATCTCGGCGAGCTCCGGGTCGAAGGCCGCGCCGCCCTGGATGATGTGACGCATCGCGTCGACGCCCGCGTCCTCCATCAGCCGGAAGATCTGGCGCCGCTGGTGCGGCAGGGCCAGGGACACGACCGTGCCCGTACGCCCGGCGCGCGCCGTGCGGCCCGCCCGGTGCAGGTAGTCCTTGTGGTCGCCGGCCGGGTCGACGTTCAGCACGAGGTCGATGCCGTCGACGTGGATGCCGCGGGCCGCGACGTCCGTCGCCACCAGGACGTTCACGTACCCGTCCTTGAAGTCCGCCAGCGTCCGGGTCCGGGCGCCCTGGGTCATGCCGCCGTGCAGCGCGTCGGCCTTCGCCCCGGCGTCCCGAAGCTGCTCGGCGACGCGGTCGGCGCCCAGCTGCGTCCGGACGAAGATGATGGTGCGGCCCTTGCGGGAGGCGATGGCCGCCGTGACCGGGGCCTTGTCCTTGGGCTTCACCACGAGGATGTGGTGCGACATGGTCGTCACCGCGCCCTGCGCCGCGTCGACCTCGTGCGAGACCGGGTCGTTCAGGTAGCGGTCGACGAGGGTCTTGATCTCGTTCTCCATCGTCGCGGAGAACAGCATCCGCTGGCCGCCCGCCGGGACCTGGTCCAGCAGTTCCGTGACCTCGGGCAGGAAGCCCAGGTCGGACATCTGGTCGGCCTCGTCGAGAACCGCGATCTGCACGTTCTCCAGCGAGCACGCGCCGCGGTTGATGATGTCGCGCAGCCGGCCCGGCGTGGCCACCAGGATGTCGACGCCGCGTTCGAGGGCGTAGATCTGGTTGCCCATGGACGTGCCGCCGCAGACGACCTTCATCTTCAGGCCCAGGACGTCGCCGTACGGCTGGAGCGCGTCGGCGACCTGCATCGCCAGCTCGCGCGTCGGCGTCAGGATGACGGCACGCGGCTTGTGCTTCTCGGTCCGGCCGCCGGCCAGCGTGGCCAGCGTCGGCAGACCGAAGGAGAGGGTCTTGCCGGAGCCGGTGCGGCCGCGGCCGAGGATGTCCTTGCCGGCCAGGGCGTCCGGGATGGTCGCCGCCTGGATCGGGAAGGGGGTGGTCACGCCGTTCTGCGCGAGCTTGCGCACGACGCCCTCGGGAAGGCCGAGGTCGGCGAAGGTGAGCTCGGGGGCGGTGGAGGTGGTGGGGTCGGCGTCCTCGGTGTTCTCGGGCACGACGACGTGATCAGTACTGGCGATGGGCATACGAATGCGAAACCTTCCGGAGTCTCTTCGGCACGCGCCCGTCAACTCCGTGATTCGCGATTCGCAATATGACCGCCTCGATGCGGTCCACCACGGCAAGGGAGAGTACGCGCCACACGGCGCGCTCTGCAGTGGCGCCGGGCAAATAGGATCAAACGATCTGCCACCATACGCACCCACCTCCCCCGAAAGCAAACCGGACCCTCGCCGCAGGATCGATCCGCAGGTCAGCGCATGATCCCCGGACGAGCCGGCCGCGACGGCGGACGGACACGCAGGACGACGGAGAAGAGGAAAGAGTTCCTAGACCGGCGCCCCCGCTTCCGGCACCGGCTCCCGCCGTGCCCACTGCGGCTGAGGCGGTTCGGGCGCCGCCGAGGACGGCTCCGGCGGCGTCGGCTCCGGCGGCGCCGACGGCTCGGGCGGCGCCGGCGTGGGCTCCGGGTCCGGCGACCGGCTGGGCACCGGCGGCACGGGCCGCTCCGGCGTCGGACCGGCGGGCTCACCGGGGCCACCGGCGGCCGGTGCGGACCGGCTCGCCCCCGCCGACGGCGAGGCCCCC
>NZ_MSGP01000600.1 GCF_002078235.1 Streptomyces viridosporus | reverse complement strand
CCGGCCAGGCCCAGCTCCTCGCCGAAGGTGGCGAAGATGAAGTCGGAGTTGGCGGCGAAGCCGATCAGGTCGGAGTGGCCCTGTCCGAGGCCGGTGCCGATCACGCCACCGGAGCCGAACGACATGATCGACTGGCCGATCTGCTCACAGGCACCGGAGGTCTGGTAGCAGCCGAACGGGTCCAGCCAGGCGTCCACGCGGGCCTGGACGTGGCTGGCGAACGAGGCCACGCCCACGGCACCGGCGGCGGACATCAGCAGACCGATCACGATCCAGCTCGTCCGCTCCGTGGAGACGTACAGCATGATCACGAACAGGCCGAAGAACAGCAGCGAGGTGCCGAGGTCGTTCTCGAAGATGAGGACGAGCAGGCTGACGGCCCAGATGGTGATGATCGGGCCGAGGTCGCGGCCACGGGGCAGGTACAGGCCCATGAACCGGCGGCTGGCGAGCGCCAGCGCGTCCCGCTTCACCATGAGGTAGCCCGAGAAGAAGATCGCGATGACGATCTTGGCGAACTCACCCGGCTGGATGGAGAACCCGGCGACCCGGATCCAGATCTTGGCGCCGAACACATCGGCCCCGAGCCCCGGTACGAGCGGCAGCAGCAGCAGGATCAGGGCGGCGACCATCGAGATGTAGGTGTACCGCTGCAGGATGCGGTGGTCCTTGAGGAAGACCAGCACCGCGACGAACAGGCCGAGGCCGATGGCCGAGTACAGCAGCTGGTTCGGGGCGGACGGGCTGAACGCCCCGTACGCCCGCTTCGCCAGCAGCTGCAGCCGCTCCGACTGGTCCAACCGCCAGATCACGACCAGCCCGAGGCCGTTCAGGAGGGTCGCGATGGGCAGCAGCAGCGGGTCCGCGTACGCGGCGAACTTCCGCACCACGAGGTGCCCGACCCCCGCCAGCAGGCCGAGTCCCAGCCCGTAGGCGAGCAGCCCGGAGGGGACGGAGCCGTCGATGGCCAGGCCGACGTTGGCGTAGGCGAAGACCGGGATGACCACGGCGAAGACCAGCAGCGCGAGCTCGGTGTTGCGGCGGCTGGGTGCGCCGATCGCACCGATCGTGGACGTGTGCTGCGGCGACG
>NZ_MSGP01000060.1 GCF_002078235.1 Streptomyces viridosporus | reverse complement strand
ACACCGGGCGGAGCGTGTCGGTCAACGACACGCTCCGCCCGGTGTCGCGGTACTTCGACCGCGTCACCCGCCCGGAGGCGCTGATCCCCTCCGCGCTGAACGCCATGCGGGTGCTCGCCGACCCGGCCGAGACGGGCGCCGTCACCCTGGCGCTGCCGCAGGACGTGCAGGCGGAGGCGTACGACTGGCCGGAGGAGTTCTTCGCCGAGCGCGTCTGGCACGTGCGCCGCCCCGCCCCGGACCCGGTGGAGCTGGCGGCGGCCGTGGAAGCCGTACGGGCCGCGCGGCGCCCGCTGATCGTGGCGGGCGGCGGGGTCCACCACAGCGAGGCCGAACAGGCCCTGAAGGCGTTCGTGGACGCCACCGGCATCCCGGTCGCCTCCACCCAGGCCGGCAAGGGCTCCCTGCGCCACGACCACCCGGCCGACCTCGGCGGCATCGGCCACACCGGCACGGCGGTGAGCGACGCCCTCGCCCGCACCGCCGACCTGGTGATCGGCGTCGGCACCCGCTACACCGACTTCACCACCGCCTCCGGCACCCTGTTCCAGAACCCGGACGTGCGGTTCCTCAACCTCAACGTCACCGGCTTCGACGCGCACAAGCTGGCGGCGCGCACCCTGGTCTGCGACGCGCGCACCGGCCTGGAGCAGCTCACCGGGGCGCTGGCCGGGCACCGGGTGGACGCGGCGTACGTGTCCGAGTACCGCGCCGGCAAGGAGCGCTGGGAGGAGGTCGTCGAGGCCGCCTACCGGGCCGAGGACGACAGCGCCGCACCGACCCAGACCCAGGTGCTCGGCGCGCTCGACGCGGTCGTCGGCGACGAGGACGTGGTGATCAACGCGGCCGGTTCGCTCCCCGGCGACCTGCACAAGCTGTGGCGCGCGCGCAGCCCGCGCCAGTACCACCTGGAGTACGGCTACTCCTGCATGGGCTACGAGATCCCGGCCGCCCTCGGCGTGCAGCAGGCCGCTCCCGGCACGCCGGTGTGGGCCCTGGTCGGCGACGGCACCTACCTGATGATGCCGACGGAGCTCGTCACGGCGGTCCAGGAGCGCCTGCCCGTGAAGATGGTGCTGATCCAGAACCACGGCTACGCCTCCATCGGCGGCCTGTCCGAGGAGACGGGCGGCGAGCGATTCGGCACCGCCTACCGCCACCGGGCCGAGGACGGCACCTTCACCGGCGCCCCACTGCCCGTGGACCTCGCCGCCAACGCGGCCAGCCTCGGCATGGTCGTGCTGCGCGCCAAGACCGTGCGGGAACTGCGCGAGGCGCTGGCCGAGGCCCGCGCCTCCGACCGCCCGACGTGCGTCTACGTCGAGACCGACCCGACCCCCACCGCTCCCCCGGCCGAGGCCTGGTGGGACGTGCCGGTGGCCGAGGTGGCGTCCCGCGAGGCCGCCGTCCGGGCCCGTGAACGGTACGACTCCCAGGTCGCCGGACGCCGCCGCCACCTGTAGGACCCCTGCCGCGCGAGGCCCCGTGCCTCCGCGGCTCCCCTCCCGCCCCC
>NZ_MSGP01000006.1 GCF_002078235.1 Streptomyces viridosporus | reverse complement strand
GGCGAGGCGAGCAGCGCCAGCGGGGGCAGGTGGGCGGGGCGCAGGGCGGCGAGGGTTCGGCGTACGGCGGGGCGGCGCCCCAGCAGGTATCCAGGATGAGGGCGTTGGCGGTGAGCGGGCTACTCAGGGCTGCCAGGTCGGTGTCGAGGAAGCCCTCGGGCTGGGGACCGGGGTAGGAATGGATGCAGAGGTAGAGGACGTTCGCGTCGACGCCGAGCGCCCAGTCCGCGGCTCCAGGAGGCACGATCAAGACCGGCCGGGCCATGGACGGCAGGGGTGTTACGCGGGGCAGGTAGGTCAGGCGGGCGGCGACCCGGCGCGCGTCCGCCTGGCAACGCGGGCATCGGGCGGGCGCGGCCACCAAGACCTGCAGGTTCGCATCACGCGGATACGGCGGTGCCCTGGGCGGCGAGCGGAGCTCTTCACGCGGCTCCTCCCCCCGCTTTTGGTGGCCGGTCTGCTGGTCTGCGGGGGTGGCAGGGGTGAGGTTTTCAATGGGCATGACGCTTGGGGTACTTGGCCGCTTTCGGCATGCCGCCCCGCAGTTCCTGTGCCTCGTCGGCCACGGCGCGCCAGGATGGCCAGACGCGCTGACGCACTGGTTGTGCGTGCAGGGGGGCAGCCACCGCGTAGGCGCAGCTCCTCGGGGCGTCCGCTCGGTCCGGTTCCGGTTTGGGTCGGTGGTGTGAGCGGGTCGGCGAAGGCGAAAGGCGTCACATCGGGCGGCCGTCCGGTGGCGGCGCGGTGGGTGCGGCCAGCAGACGGTCCATGCGGTCCTAGTAGCGGTGGAGGTCTTCGGCCCAGTCGGGGACGAGGAGGTACTGCACGGTGCTCAGGGTGATCGCGGCCTCTCCCAGCCGGTTGACGGGGCGATGCCTCCGGCGCGAACCCATTGGTCCCACATCACGTCATTCATCAGCACGGCTAGCATCCCGGCGTCGGCGCGTTACAGGAGCAGTTTCATCAGCGTGGAAGATGCCTTGGTGCAGGCGCGGACCGTCTCGCACAGCAGGTGCGCGTCTGCGTGTTGAAGGGTGCGGACGAGCCCGGGTAGTCCGTGAGCCAGGGAGAGAGGGTGCGCAGGTCGGTTCCGGCTTGGTCGGCGGCGAGGTGGGCAGCGGTGATCCGGTCGAGTTGCTCGGGCGGGCCGGTCCAGACGCTGCGCCAGGCATCGGTGAGTTCTTCGGGGCTGACGTCGGCCGTGCCGCCGGTCAGCAGCCGGGCGCCGATGCGGATCAGGGCGGTGTGGAAGGGGTTGGACACCGTGCGGGGTTCGGGCAGGGTGATGCCTGCGGTGCCGGCGTGGGTGCGCAGGAGGCCGTCCAGGTCCCGTCCGATGGCGCGCCGCCCCCGCAGTAGCCGCTCGGCGAGGTTCTGGCGGGTTTCGAAGGCGGTGTCGCTGTCGCCGTGCGGGATCTGGGCGAGGGTGATGGCCGCTTGGCGCAGGGGCAGTTGGATGGTCCGGATCAGGACCTGGCGCAGCAGTGCGGCGGTCTGTTCGGTGTCGTCGGTTACCCAGAACGTCCAGCCGGTCCAGCTGATGCCGTGGCCTGATCTGGAGAGGGCGGCGAGCCATGTGGCCCGGTGGATGATGTCGGGGCGCAGCGTGCTGGTTGCGGGGTCGGTCCACTGGTCGGTGGGGGCCAGCCAGCGCTTGGCGCGCCAGCGTTCGAGCTGGTGGGGGGTGGCGGTCAGTCCCAACCGGTCGACCTCGGCGACCAGGGCGAGTTCCGTGGCGGAGGGCGGGGTGCGGGTCGCAGACGCCTCCCGCGGTCCGGGCCGACGACGGCGTAGAGGGCGGTCGCTGTGGTGAGGGCGCTGGTCCACTGCTGGCTCCGGGCGGCCAGCACGACGGCGAAAGTCACCAGCAGCCACAGCAGGACCCGGCGGGCGGCATCCGGCCGGGGGCGTCGTGTCCTGTTCACGGTCGCGCTCCCTTTCACGTCGGCTCCCCGGGGTAGGTGAGGCGGTGCCTCTATCTGGTCACACCGGCCGGGAGTGGACGGGAAGAACCTCGCGGGGCAGCCCGTGCAGGGGTGGGGATGGGTGGTCAGATCCGCTCGTGAGGCGGCTTCCCATTCGTATGATCTTGGGTTGTCGAACGCCCTGGCCCTGGCCCGTCACCCGTTCGGCTCAGTGTCGTTGCTCGATCCACCCCGACGATCGAGAGCAGCACGTGGTGACAGACTCCGGCCTGCTCCTCGGCGGTGAGCAGGTTCCGCGTGGTGGTGCCGAAGAACGCCACGGTCTCGTCCCGGTCGGCCGCCTCGTGGCTCGTGGCGTCGATGACGGCCTCCACACCGGTCAGGGCGGCGTCCAAGCCGTCACCGGTACGCAGGTCTACGCCGAGCGAGCGGCTGATGCGCACGACGTCGTGTCCGGCCCGTTCCAGAGCGGTCACTGTGAGGGACCCGATGCTCCCGGTCGCGCCGGCAACGGCGATTCGCATTCTCCGCATGGCAGTCTCTGTTCGCAGACGATGGTGATGCCACTACTGACGAAGCGGTCCCATCCGCCGACGTATCCACCTTGCACGCGCGAAGAGCCTGCACGCATCCCGTCCCGCGCGGACCGGTCGCTGTCCCCCGGCTGCGGCTGCAGCGGGATGGCGGGGGAGGCATCTGGGCCATTCATCGCGGCGCAGGCGAGAGCGCTCACGTTTGGTTACGCTGTCGATACGATGGGTGGTGAGCGACAGATGGTCACGCGCGGATTCACGGGACGTCCTCGACGCACGGAAGGCCCGGTCCCACCGGGGCAGTTCGTCACCAGTGACTTCCCGGTCCTCACGGCGGGCCCGACCCAGCACGTACCGGCCCGCGCGTGGGAGCTGGTGGTCACGGACGGGATCACGGAGAAGACCTACGCGTGGGCGTCGCTGCACGATCTGGGCGTGGTGGACCTGACGACCGACATTCACTGCGTCACGCACTGGTCCAAGCTGGGGACGACCTGGCAGGGCGTTCCGGTGGCGGCCGTGCTGGAGGACGCCGGGGTGGCCGACGAGCCCTACGCGCTGGTGTCCTCGTACGGCGGCTACACCACGAACGTCCCAGTGGAGGACCTGGTGGACCGCGACGCGATGGTCGCGGTGGGCTACGAGGGCGGTCCGATCCCCGCCGAACACGGCGGACCGGTCCGGCTGCTGGTGCCGCACCTGTATCTGTGGAAGTCCGCCAAGTGGTTGCGCGGGATCCGGGTGATGCCCGAGGACGAGCTGGGGTTCTGGGAGAACGCCGGCTACCACCACCGCGGTGATCCGTTCCTCGAACAGCGCTACTACGGTGACTGACCGTTCAGCCATGCCACCGCGCGTGCGACCCGTTCACGGCTGGCGAGCCGCCACCGTCGCCGGTACGGCGCGTGAGAGCGCCTCGGCGCGCACCATCCGGCTCGCCGTCGCCGGCTGGCCGGGGCATGTCGCCGGCCAGCACATCGACGTCCGGCTCACCGCCGAGGACGGGTACCAGGCCACCCGCAGCTTCTCGCTGTCCTCCGCGCCCGGGGAGGCCCCGCAGATCACCGTGGAACGCGCAGACGACGGCGAGGTGTCTCCGTACCTGGTCGACGTCGCCACCGACGGTGACGCCCTGGAGATCATGGGACCGGTGGGGGGCTACTTCGTATGGCGGCCCGGCGACGACGTACCGCTGCTCCTGGTCGCCGGCGGTTCCGGCATCGCGCCGATGCGCGCCATCTGGCGGGCCGCCCGCGCTCACGGCACACCGGTGCGACTGGTGTACTCCGCGCGCACCGCGGACCGGGTCATCTTCGCCGACGAGCTGCGCGGTCCCGACGGGCCGGAGAGCACCATCCGTCTGACCCGGGAACGGGCGGCGGGGTTCGAGCACGGCCGGCTGAGAGCCGAGCAGCTGAGCGCGCTGCTTCGTCCCGGTGGTGTTCGCGAACCGCGGCTGCGGGCTTACGTATGCGGCCCGACCGCCTTCGTCGAGGAAGCCGCCCGCGGACTGATCGGCGCCGGATTGGACGCTGACTCGTTGAGGACCGAGAGGTTCGGATAGGAGGCCCGCAGTGAACGCAGAGGAAGACCTCCTCTCGGTGCCCCCGGAGGACGGCTATGTGGACGGCAACGCCGTCGCCGGGGCGATGTCACTGGCCCTGGGCCGGGACGCGACCACGATTGTCCTGCAGTGCGCCGAGTGCGGGGATCGGCACCGTGTCGCCGAGACCAGGGTCTATCTGCGCTGCCCCGGCATGGTGGTGCGCTGTCCGGCGTGCTCGGCGTGCGAGGTGCTACTCGTCGACCGGCCACGCCGGCTCCAGCTCACCCTGATGTCGATCCGGATGCTGGAGCTGCCGTGACCCCCGCCTCGCCGGGCGACGAGCGAGAGGCGGCGGCCAAGCGGCGCGCTCGGGCGACCCGGTCGCTGGCGTGCGCGGACATCGTCGACGCCCTGGGACGAATCCATCGGCACCGCGCACATTCACCACCTCGTCACTCCGACACCGGGCCGGGTCCTGTTCGGCCCGGCGGTCACGATCTCCTTCTTCCCCTCCTGTTCGGTGATGATGGACCCCGAGACGCACACGTTCGGCGCTCTGCTCCGGCAGGCGGTGGGCGTCGAACCCGACGGTGGCCGGGGGAAGGTGCTGGTGCTGGCCAGCAACGGCCACCGCGACGTCTCCATCGGCGGCGGCACCAAGCTTTCCCTCCTGACGCGCTACGGCCTGGCCGGTGTGCTCACCGACGCACGGCTGCATGACTTCGCCCAGCTGCAGTCCCACCCCTTCGCGGCCTACTGTTCCGCGGAGGTCGTGCGATGGGGCGGCGATGTGATCACGCCGTACCAGGCGAACGTGCCGGTCGTGGTCGCGGGGGTGGGCGTGCACCCGGGGCAGTACGTCTTCGCCGACGACTCCGGCGCGGTGGTGATCCCCGAGCCCGACATCGACGCCGTACTCGACGGAGCCGCGGCGGTGGGCAAGGAGGAGGCCGCGTTCCGTGCCCAGGTCGAGCAGGAGCGCACGACCACGTAGCCGACACGGTCGGATCGCGCGGTTCCCAGGCCGACCACGACCGGCTGGGGTCCCGAGCGCATCGCACGTGCCTGGACCGAGCTGATGAAGCGCCTCGGATAGCGGCGGTTCGTTGCTCAGGGCGGCGACTGGGGCGCGCTGATCTCGGATCTCATGGGCGTACAAGCGCCTCCGGAGCTGCTCAGGGTGTGGCCATCACTCCCTACAGGCGTACACGAATGGCTGTCTTCCCCTCGCGTCGCTCGGTTGAGTTGAGGGTTGCAACCGCGTTGTCGAGGGACGCGGTGGTTCCGATGTTCGTACGCAGCCGCCCGTCCCGGACTCGCTGCACGATCTCACCCAGCTGGGTGCGATCGGCCTCGACAACGAAATCGATCACCAGGCCATCAGCGGGGCGGGCCTCGACCGGGCCCACGACCGACACCAGCGTCCCGCCGGTCTTGGTCAGAGCCGCAGAGTTCCTCTGGACGTCGCCGCCGATGACATCGAAGACCAGATGGACGCCCCTGACGTCTTTCAGCGCGTCGTTCTCGAGGTCGACGAACTCATGCGCGCCGAAGTCGAGCGCCTTCTCACGGTCGGCGGCGCGTCCAGTGCCGATGACGTAAGCGCCGGCCTCACGTGCGAGCTGGGTCACCATCGTCCCGACTGCTCCGGCTGCGCCATGGGCGAGGACGATCTGGCCGGCCTGAAGACGGCCGTGCTGGACCGCCTCACCCGGCAGGTCCCACGGCGGCGGGAGCAGGAAGCCGCCGACACGGTCGTCTGCCACGGGGACCCGTGCCTGCCCAACATCATCCTCGATCCGCAGCCCCTGGACGTGTCAGGCTTCATCGACCTGGGCCGCCTCGGACTGGCCGACCGCTACGCCGACCTGGCACTGCTGCTCGCCAACGCGCGAGAGACATGGCCGGACGAGGAGCAGGCTCGGGCTGCGGACATGGCCTTCGCCGAGAGGTACGGCATCGCCCTCGACCACGACCGCCTCGGCTTTTACCTCCATCTCGACCCGCTCACCTGGGGCTGATCGATTTCCTGGGGATCATCGGGCGGACCAGAGGAAGATGCCGGCGATGTGCAGTCCGGCCAGGTAGAGGGTCGCGGTCTCCTCGTAGCGGGTGGCGATGCCGCGCCACTGCCTGAGGCGGTTGATGCACCGCTCGACGGTGTTGCGCTGCTTGTACGCCTCCCGGTCGAAGGCCGGCGGTCTGCCGCCGGCCTGTCCGCGCCGCTTCCGGTTGGCCTGCTGGTCGGCCCGTTCCGGGATCACCGCCCGGATGCCGCGTCTGCGCAGGTGGTCGCGAATCTCGCGGGAGGAGTAGGCCTAATGGGACATGAGGGCCGGTGGAATCTGACCTTCAGGGGCGCGAGCCGAGCCTTTGAGTATGCCCGGGCCTGAGAGCCCTGTTGACAAGACGAGGCCGGCTCGCGCCCAGCGGCCTGGGCACGGCGTTCAAAATCTGGTGCATATCAGTCTGCATAGGCATCGAGACGGTCCGGTTGGTGCGGACGAGTCCGTCTATAGCGGCTGGGCGCTTTGCTGTCCGTTGTCCGAGCCGGTTGTGCGGATCACCTCTCAGCTCTGCCTGAGCTTTGAGCTCTGGCGCGGACCGAGGGCCGCATGACTCGCTGGGGTTGCGAACGGCTGGTGGGATGACGTGCCTTGAGCACTTCCATTAGGGAGCACGCGCACCCTGCACAGGCTCTGGCCTGCGAAAAGAGTCGCGACGAAGGAGGGGACAGATGGCGATTGTCGAGTTACCAGCGCCAGTGTTCTGTGGCATTGACTGGGCCGAAGACCACCACGATATTGCACTCGTTGACGCCGGCGGAAACCAACTCGCCAAGATGCGCATCAGCGACGATGCTGCAGGGTTCACCCAGCTCACAGCCCTGCTGACTGAACACGGCGACAGCGATGTCGCCCCGATCCCCGTGGCGATCGAGACGTCACGCGGGCTCCTCGTCGCCTGCCTGCGGGCAACCGGGCGGCCGGTCTTCGCGATCAACCCAATGGCAGTTGCCCGCTACCGAGACCGGCACTCCGTCGCCCGAAAGAAGTCGGACGCCGTCGATGCCGCGGCCCTGGCCAACATCCTGCGAACGGATATGGCCGCCCACCGACCGCTGCCCGCGGACTCCGAACTCGTCCAGGCCATCGCCGTGCTCGCCCGAGCCCAACAAGATGTCGTATGGGCCCGCGGCCAGGCCCATAACAAGCTTCGCTCCCAGCTCAGAGAGTTCTACCCAGCGATCCTCGAGGCCTTCGCCCAGCACAAGCACGGGCTGTGCTCAAGGGAAGCCCGCGCCATCCTGGCCGCAGCACCGACTCCCACCATGGCTGCGAAGCTGACACGGCGCCGCCTGCAGTCGCTTCTCAAGCAGGCCGGCCGAGTCCGCGGCATCCAGGCGGACGCCGAACGGCTCCACGAGGTCTTTAAGCGCGAATACCTCCACCAGCTTCCGCAGGTCGAAGCAGCCCTCGGACAACAGACCTCCGCTTTGCTCAGACAGCTGAACACCGCCTGCGACAAGGCCGACCAGCTCGAAGGAGTCGTCACACAAGCCTTCGAGGAGCATCCGGATGCACCGATCATCTGCAGCTTTCCAGGTCTCGCCGCACTGACTGGCGCCCGAATCCTGGCGGAGATCGGCGACGACCGGGCCCGGTTCGCCGATGCCGGATCCTTGAAGGCATACGCGGGAAGCGCTCCGGTCACGAGAGCCAGCGGCAAGAGCTGCAAGGTCATGAGCCGGAAGGTCAAGAACCAGCGACTGGCTGCCGTCGGCTACGTCTGGGCCTTCGTCTCTCTCACCAGGTCGCCCGGCGCCAGAGCCCACTACGACCGCCGACGAGCAGCTGGCGACCGCCATGTCGCGGCACAGCGGAACCTCTTCAATCGCTTCATGGGCATGCTGTTCCACTGCCTCCAAAACGGTCACACCTACGACGAAGCAGTCGCCTTCCCGCAGCCCTCAGCCGGACATACCGCAGCGGCAGCTTGACGCTTATCCGCGTGGGATGTCTTGTCGGCCAGGACCACGTCCGGTCTGGTGCGCGGACGACCGCGCTGTCGGGGAACGCGCAGGCGGGCCATTGGCTGCATAGGTCAGAACGAAGAGCACTTGTCGGTGGGAGCTGGGAACAGCTGGTTGCCGTTAGGTCTCTGAATGTTGATGAGAATCAGCAGCGATCCCGGGCCACGGAAACGCGATGTCATCAATGTGTTGACGTCCGTATCCTTCGGCGGGTGAGTCTGATCGAGGTGGGTCCCGGGCAGGTCGAGCTCGTCGTGCGGGGGCCGGGGGCGCTGGCAGCCTCTGTCCGGTTGTTCGACTGGTCGCGTGCGGATGAGTACGAGACCGTCTTCGCGGTGGAGGCCGTTGCTGATGGTGTGCGTGCACGACTCGAGAACGTGACCGTCACCGTCTGGGATGACATGAGCGAGTTCTTCGACGGCCTCGTGCGCGACTTCCGTGGTTGGGAGGGGGAGCGGGTCTGGGCCAACAACCACCTGGTCGTGACGGCGACCTTCGGCTCGGGTGGTCATGTGTATCTGTGCTGGACGCTTCGGTCCGGCTTCTTTCCCGGTGACTGGAAGTGCACGGTGACGACCGTGATCGAAGCCGGTGAAGGGATGACGGCTGTAGCCGCGGACCTGCGGGAATTCCTGCGCCAGGGGTAGGTCGGCCACATCCGCTGCGCGCAGCACCGGCCGCGCTGCGGCGGCCGAGGCGATCACGGTGAGCGAATGATGAGCGCCCGCAACTCCGTCTCAGCCAGCCCGGCCCGGCGTTGGGAGGTGGTGTTGCGGATCGCCCTGCCCGGCGTTCCGGCCTGCACCGCGGTACTCGGCACCGGCAGCATCGGCGCGGCCCTGGTCCACGGCATCATCCCGTCCCCGCTCGTGTGGCCGCTCGTGGTCCTCGCCCTCGGCGCGATGGCGTGTGACGTCGGGCTCCGTGCCCTGCCCGCCGCGCCGGCCGGCCGCGCTGCCGGACGGCAGCGCGGTCCTTCTCGGCCTGGGTGAGTCCGGCCCGCGCGCCGCATCTACCACGCCCGGGCCCGGCGCTCGCGACGCGTTCCTCGGGCCCGCGGAGAACATCCCGTTCAGCATCGAGCCGGCGCGGGTCGTCAGCCGCCGTCGCGGGCGATCCGCCGGCCGACGGCGGTCCAGACCGGCTCGGCCGCCTCCTCGGGCACAGCACCGGTGAGGCCGTCGAGGTGCTGGGCGGCCTCACCGCTGACCAGGTGGCCGCCTTGCCCCGACTCGACATCCCCAGATACACGCATCAGCCGCCAAGCGGTGGTGACGAGCCCAAGGACAGTGCCGAGCAGGACGAACAGCCGGAAGCCGAGTCAAAGGGACCGGACGAGGCAAGCACATAGTTCGTCCGGGCCGAGACACCTGAGCCAGACGTCAGCACAGGAAGGGCAGCCGGCGACACGCTGGCGGACACTCACGAACCGTCACCCCGGTGCGCCGGAGGATGGCGCCCCGCCGAGTGGTGTAGCGGTGATCTTGACGTAGCGACCGGGCAAGGGTGGATCGAGGTGCTCGCGGTTCATCTCGCGCTGATGGGCTGTCAGCGAACTGCGGCCCGGTTTCCTCGCCGCGTTCTCGGCCGCGGTGTAGCCAGGCGTCGGCAGCGCGGGACTCGCGGCAGCAAGCATTCCGCCTGACGACCCGCCATAGACGAAGCTGCGTCATGGATGACCTGGCCCGCCACACTTCCATCACTATGAGCGGGCACAGGACATCGCCCGTTCGGCTGTACTTCCCACCTGGCAGACACCTTTGCCGCGCCCACGCAATGAGCAGGGCGTGAACATTCCAGCAGATGGTGGACTGCACGACGATGCGACGCAGCGGGCCGTCGACCTCGGGCAGGAGCTGAGACGGCTACGCCTGCGCAAGGGTCTCTCCCTGGCGGGGCTTGCCGAGCGGATCCATTACACGAAGGGCTACCTGTCCCGCGTCGAGAACGGGAACCAGGCCCTCACTCCCGCCGTGGCGCAGGCCTGCGACAAGGTCCTGGAGACCGGCGGCCTCCTGGATCGACTGACGGCTGCGGCGGTTCCGGAGCAGCGCCGACGGGTGCGTGAAGGCGAGTGCCCGTACCGAGGGCTCGCCGCGTACGACACTGCCGACACGTGCTGGTTCTTCGGCCGGGAACGAGCCACGGCGGCCCTGGTCCAGGTGGTGACCGCGCGGCTGGACGGGGGCGGTCCGGCGATGGTGGTGGCCGCCTCCGGCACCGGGAAGTCCTCGCTGCTGAGAGCCGGGCTGGTGCCGGCGTTGCGCCGGGGAGCGCTCCCCGTGCCGGGCTCGCACCGCTGGCCGGTTCTTGTCACGCATCCGGGCGGCCGCCCCGTGGACGACTTACTGGCGGAGGTCTCCGGCGCGCTCCGGGCCGACCCGGCGGCGCTGCGGTCCGCGCTGGAGAGCAGTCCGCGCTGTCTCGCCCGGTTCGTCCACGGCCTCCTCGGTCAGGACCCGTGGGAGGACGAGGCGCGTCTCGTGCTGGTCGTGGACCAGTTCGAAGAGGTCTTCACCTTGTGTCAGGACGCCGTCGAGCGCGACCTGTTCATCCGTGCCCTGCACGCCCTGTCGACGCCGGACGACCACCGCACCGGAAATGACGACGGCCCGGAACGGCGGAGCGGTCCGGCGGCTCTAGTCGTCCTGGGCATGCGCGCCGACTTCTACGGTGCCTGTCTGGCCCATCCGGAGCTCGCCGAGGCGCTACGGGACGGGCAGCTTCCGCTGCAGCCGATGTCTCCCGACGAGATCCGTTCCGCCGTGGCAGGGCCGGCCGAGGGCGCGGGGCTGGAGCTCGAGCCCGGACTCGTCGAGGTGATTCTGCGGGACCTCGGCACCGTCGCGGTGCAGCAGAGCGCCGGCGAGAGCGTGCCGGGTCCCGGCGGGCCGGGTGTGCTGCCACTGCTCTCGCATGCTCTCCTCGCGACCTGGCAGGAACGTGACGGGAAGCGTCTGACCGTCGGGGGCTACGAGCGGACCGGCGGCATTCTCGGCGCGGTGGCTGCCACCGCGGAGCAGGCCTACGGGCGCCTGTCCGCCGGGCGGAAGGAGGTGGCCCGTGCCGTCGTGCTGCGTCTGGTCCGGGTCGACGGGGACGGCCGCGCCACCCGCCGTCACGCCACTTTGGAGGAGCTCACCCTCGGAGGCTGCGGGCAGGCGGAGGACGTCGTCGAGGAGTTCACCCGCGCCCGTCTGCTGACCGCCGGCCATGACCGGATCACTCTCGCCCACGAGGCCGTGCTGCGCGCCTGGCCTCGGCTGCGGCGCTGGATCGACGCCGACACCGCTGCCCTGCGCGCCTGGCAGCAGTTGCGGGAGACCGCCCGGCAGTGGCATGCGGAGGGCCAGGATCCCGCCTTGCTTCCGCGGGGCAGCCGTCTGGTCACCGCTCAGGAGGCCGCCCGGCATCCTCTGGTCGCAGCGGGGGAGACCGAGCGGGCGTTCCTGCTCGCGGCACAGGCCCAGGAGCAGGGCGAACGGGAGCGCGAGCAACGGCGCACACGCCGCCTCCACCAGCTGCTGGTGGCGCTCGTGGTGCTGCTCGTGATGGCTCTCGTCAGTACTGGCTTGGCCGTGCACAGCAGCCGGGAGGCGATCAACGGGCAGCGCATGGCACGTCTCGCGGAGAAGCTGGCCCTGCTCGGTGTGCCCGACATCGGCGAGAACTCCGAGGCCACCATGCTCCTGGCCGCCTCGGCCTGGTCGACTGCCCCGACCCGCGCCTCCCGGAGTGCGCTGCTGAGCACGCAGGCCAAGCCGTACAAGGGATCCATGGAGGGCCACACCCGCCGGGTGCGCGCCGTCGCGTGGACGGGCGACGGTCGGCATGTGTTGTCGGGAGGGGCGGACGGCACGGTCCGTATCTGGGACAGCCGCTCGCACCGGCAGGTCAGGCGGATCGATCATGGTGAAGCCGTTCAGGCCGTCGCCGTCGCTCAGGGGACGGGGAGGATCGTCTGGGGAAACGCGCAGGGGGAGCTGACAATGCTCACCGGTCCGGGCGGAAAGCAGGCGCTGCTTCCCCACCGGCATGGCCGGCGGGTGACGGGGTTGGCCGCTTCCCGGGACGGGCGAACGGTGCTCTCCGTCTCCGAGGACGGCACGGTCGGGCGTCATGACCTGACCCGTCCCCACGCCCGGCCGGTTCGTGTCGATCTCGGTCACCCGCTCTACTCGGTGGCCCTCGCCTCCGACGGCAGGCGCGCCGCGGTGGCGGGGAGAAACGGCCGTCTGTGGCTGTTGGACCTGGTGGGCGACACGTCTTTGGAACTGGACAACGACGGGAGTGACAGCATCTGGGCCCTCGCCTTCACCCCGGACGGACGCAGGCTCGTGGCCGGTGAATGGGACGGCGACGTCTCCCTCTGGGACATCGGCGGCAGGAAGAAGGAGGCGACCCTCGCAGGGCTGACGGACTCGGTGGTCGACGTGACGGTCTCCCCGGACGGGCTCTATGTCGCCGCCTCCGGTCACGAGGACGTCGTGGCCGTCTGGGACCTCACCTCACACCGGCTGCTCACCACCCTGGTGGGTCATCAGGGCTTCGTCTGGGGAGCCGAGTACTCGCCCGACGGCCGTACCCTCGCGACCGGCGGTGACGACCGGGTCGTCCGGTTGTGGACGCCCACCGGCACGCTTGGGTTGCTCGAGGGCGGTGAGCCCTGGCTGGACGCGGAGCTCTCCCCGGACGGCCGTCATCTGGGCCTCGCCGGACAGGACGGCTCCGCACGCATCCTCGACCTGCGCACGGGCACGGCACGCCGCCTGCGGGGAACGGACGACGGAAACACGTCCGTGCACGCGGTCGCCTTCAGCGACGACGGAACCCGGTTCGCCGCCGCCGACGAGAGTGGCCGCGTCCGCGTCTGGCGCACCGACGACCCGCGGCGTCCGCCCGGGCTTCCCATCGCGCAGTGGCGGGCGCACAAACGTACCGTCAGGTCGCTCGCCTTCCGCCCCGGGCACCGCCACATCCTGGCCACCGGCAGCGACGACCACACGGCCGGGCTGTGGAACCTGGCCGACAGCGGAGCGGAGAGGCCGACCCGACTCCACGTCCTCAACGGTCACTCCGACGGCGTGCAGGATGTCGCCTTCCTGGGCGAGGACACCGTCGTCACGGCAGGTCTCGACAGCGCGGCCAACGTCTGGGACTACACCGACGCCCGTCTGCGGCGCAGGCTCACCCACGGCGCGCCGGTTCTCGACGTGGCCACGGGACCCAAGGGCTCGCTGGCCACAGCCAGCTGGGACGACACGGTGAGGCTCTGGGACCGCGGGCCGGAGAGCCGCCCGCGCGTCCTCGCCGGCCATACCGGCGGCGTCTTCACCGCCGCCTTCAACCGGTACGGCACCCGGCTCGCCACCGCGGGTCAGGACAACACCGTCCGCGTCTGGGACACCTACGACGGGCGGCTCCTCCACACCCTCAAGGGTCACCGCCGCACCGTCCGCTCCGTCGCTTTCATGGGGGAGGACGGGCCGATCGTGTCCGTTTCCGAGGACGGCACGATCCGCCGGTGGAGCCTCGACGCGCAGCAGGTTCTCCGCCAGGTCTGCCGGGTCGTCGGGGACCTCGGCGAGAGCCGGTGGGGGCAGCAGCTCCCTCAGGTTCCCTACGAGCCGGGCTGCAGGTGACCTGGGCCGACGGCCCGTCACCCGCATGCGCATCGTGCGAAGTCAGCGGGGGTTTCCCGGCCGCCCTGGCGCAAGAGGAAACCGCGGAACGCTGGATCCCGCCCACCGCCGGTGCCGAGACTCAAGTTGCGCCGAAAGCCGCGAGAACCCCCGGCCACCACGGCGTGACCACCTGTCCTCCAACGCCTTGCCGGTCGCCTTCGGCAGCGCGGGACGAACATCTCAGAAGGAGCGAACATCATGACCAAGTCCACCACCATGCCCGTGTCCGGGAACACCCGTATCGTCGCGCTCGCTCTCAGCGCTCTGCTCGCCGGCGGCCTCGCCGTGTCCCAGGCCCAGGCCGCACCCGCCGCACCCGCCAGTGCGACGGCGGCGGCGACAACCGGGGAGAAGTCCGCCGCCTCCGCGTCGTCCCTGGCCCTCACGCGCCAGCAGATCGTCGCCAGGGCCGAGCACGCGCTCAAGACGCCCACCAAGTACAGGACGGCGAAGAACGGCCCCATCAAGCTGAGCACGCCGAAGGGCAACAACAACTACCTCGGCGGCTACAACCTCAACGTCTACAACAACTACAACGGCCAGGACTGGTGCGGGCACTTCGCCGCCGCGATGTGGGGCAAGCAGGGCGTCCCGGCGAAGTACGAGGCCTCTCAGCGGTGGCGTACCCACATGGGCAACCGGTTCCACCCCTACCGGGTCAACACGCTTCCGCAGCCCGGCGACGTCCTGGTGTGGACCAACACCTCCAACAGCGCCTTCGGTCACGTAGGTGTGGTCGTCTCCGTGAAGGGCCGGTCCGTCACCACCATCGAGGGCAACGCCGGTGCGGGCACCGACAGTGTCACCCGCCGGACCTACTCCTGGGACGACAAGCGCGCCACCGGCGGCCCCTACCTGCCCAACAAGAAGTTCGCCGGATTCGCCTCCGCGCGGTAGCCGACCCAACGCCACCGGCCCGGGCCGGCCTCCCACGACCGGCCGCCCGAGCCGGACTGTTCGACCACCACCAGATCTTCAGCCGGGGCCGCTCGTCCGAAGCGCCCCCGCCTTCCCGCCCGCGCCCACGTCGCCAGCACCCTGCGGCGTCCGGCGCCCGTTCCACCCAGGAGCAGCAACCATGCAGACGAAGTTCCTCGCCCCCAGCCGCGCCTTCCTCTCCGCTCTCGCCGCGGCGGCCGTCCTCGGCGGTCCGCTCGCGGCCATCGCGGACGCCGCGCCCGCCAAGTACCAGACCCACGCCCAGGCAGCGGCCGTGCTGAAGCAGGCCGGCATCAGCTGGTCGTCCAGCGGTGGCTGCTCCAACCGGGAGAACAGCCGCTGCACCTCGTTCACGAAGATCAACAAGGCAACGATCGCCGGCCTCGTGGCGTTCAAGAAGGCCAGCAGGTGCGCCGTCCGTGTCACCGGCGGCACCGAGCGCGGCCACGCCTCGGGCACCTACAGCCACTACAACGGCTACAAGGCCGACATCGCGCTCAACAGCTGCGTCAACAAGTACATCACCAGCCGCTTCAAACACACGGGCAAGCGGAGCGACGGCGCCACCCTGTACAGGTCCCCGGCCGGCAACGTCTACGCTCGCGAGGGCAACCACTGGGACATCACCTACTACAACAGCCGCGCCTGAGCGACAGGGCCGCGCCCGACGCAACCGGGTCCACTGCCTGCAGGCGGTGGACCCGGTTGCGTCGGCGTCCCAGAAGCCCGGCTGCACCAGAGCCTGGCAAGGATGGAACCGCTGGTCGAAATGGAACGGCCGTACCTCTGTGTGCACTGTCACGCCACCCGCACGCGCTGCCGCGCCCCAGGTGATTCGCCAACTGGCATCGGCGAGCAACACCAGCAAGTACCCCGCACCCCGCTACAGCCTGGGGGAAGCATGTAAGAGGGGCATCTTGCCCTGGACGCCGCAGACAGCCCGCGCCTACCTGCGTAAACGCTCACCCAGCCGCGGGATCCCGGTGCCCGAAGGCAAGCTCATCGGGCACACGGTCCGCTACACCGAGGATGAACTGACGACCTGGCTCGCGGCGTGGAAGTCGAAGTCCTCTCCGCCGCCAACGGGCAGGGCCTGAGCACCAGCCCAGTGCCCCGCCCAGGCCGGCTGCTGTGGGCCTCACCGGCCCTGCCCGGAGCCGTCCACGACCTCCGGGCCGCCCCGTGAACACGGCATCATCGACGCCCTCGCCGCGGCCGACATCCCGTGCTGGGCGGACAAGGCCTACCGGGGCGCCGGCGGCACGGTCCGCACCCCGTACTGGGGCCAGTGGGAGAACCTCTCCACCGGCCAGCAGGCGGTGAACCGGTCCCACGCGAAGATCCGCGCCCTGGTCGAGCAGGCCGTCGCCACCCTCAAGTCCTGGCGGCTGCTGCGCAAGCTGCGGTGCTCGACCACCCGCATCACGAGCCTCGTCCAAGCCGTCCTGACCCTGCATTTGGCCAGCTCAGGCCGATGATGGAAAAGGCTCACTGCCTGGACTGCTTCCTCCGGGACCCATACGTCCCAGTATCAAGCTGTCCCGACCACGGGGGGACTTCACGCCGGGCTGTGGAAGACTTTCGCTTCAGAGGTGCCTTGCTTCGTGGGACTGATGAGGGCGTAGGAACTCCCATCACCCCAGGTCAGCGGACACCTCTTCTCATTTCATCGTCCACAGACCGGCTATGGCGTGGTGGATCTAGGTCACTTCACGTCAACTGCCATCCCTTCGCTTATCCCTCACACTCTTGCTCTTAGGGCTCAAAGCGATCCCCAGAGCGACAGCAAAAAGTACGGGAAGGCTTGTATTCCATGGAGGACTCAAATCGATACACAGCCAGAAAGCGACGATGATCAACACGATAGACGTGAGGATTTTCCAGATACTCACTCCTGCCCCTTTCGCAGTTTGAACGAGTCAACCAGTCTTGCGTGCCGGTCTGCATTACCCATAGATGTCTCGCTTGATGCCCTGCAGCTTCCTATCGAGTTTCCAGAGCCTGAACTTCATCCCAAGAGTGGATTTGAGCTGCATGACGTAGGGGCTACCACCGATTTTGGCCGCGACCCCACCCCCAACTGCCCCAGTC
>NZ_MSGP01000599.1 GCF_002078235.1 Streptomyces viridosporus | reverse complement strand
GGGGACTCGACCAATGGCGGGACCTGCGGCTCCCCCATCCGGGCGGCGTCCTAGAGTGCTCCCGTCACCCCTTTCGCCCGGGAGTAGTGCGCGGTCTCGCCGCGGCCGAGCGGCTCGATCACCTGGCTCAGCAGCCGCCCGGTCCAGCCGAACAGTTCCTCGTGGCTCGCGATGTCGTCGAGGTGCAGCACCGGGGCCCCGTCCAGGGCCTGGGCCAACCGCCCGGCGAACGTGGACTTCCCGGACCCGGCGTACCCGTCGACGCCGACGAGCCGGACCGGGCCGCACGAGGGGGCGAGCCGGCGGATGCGGGAGGCGAGAGCGTGGATGACTGGTTCCCGGGGTCGGGCGAAAGGGGTGACGGGAGCACTCTAGGACGCCGCCCGGATGGGGGAGCCGCAGGTCCCGCCATTGGTCGAGTCCCCTGTCGATCGATGCGGCACGGCCCGAGGTGCTGGCGGGATCCGTTCCGCTGTGTTCATAGTTGGCGCACACCCGCTCCATCCGGCGGACGCACGCCGTCCGTCCGGCCGTGCCACTGGACCCGCCCCGACTCCGACACCTGGGGGACCCCACCCATGAGCAGAGCCGAACTGCCGTCCCGCAGAACCCTCCTGGCCGCCGCGGTCGTCACCGCCGTCGCCGGCTCCGCGGGCCCGGCGTCCGCCGCCACCGCGACCGCCACCACGGACGCCGGCCGGGCCGCCGCCCGCCCCGTGGACAACCGGG
The DNA here is from genome assembly GCF_002078235.1 of Streptomyces viridosporus. Classification (GTDB taxonomy): domain Bacteria; phylum Actinomycetota; class Actinomycetes; order Streptomycetales; family Streptomycetaceae; genus Streptomyces; species Streptomyces viridosporus. The sequence continues at coordinate 2,259 of NZ_MSGP01000599.1, read as the reverse complement.
CCTGGACCTCGTACAGCGACTGGCGCACGGGCGGTGCCGACGGGACCCGCGCCGTCGCCGGGGCCCGCCCCGGTCTCGTGATCGCGAAACCCGTCGGCACCACGCACTACACCGACCCGCACACCGGCACCACGGCCGCCTGGGAGTACGCGACGTGGACCTCGCCCGTCCACCGGCTCGCCGTCCCGGCGACGGAGGCGATCGCCTCCTGGAACGCGCACACCCCCGACGGCACCTGGCTCCAGGTCGAACTGAAGGGCACGTACTCCGACGGCACGGACACCCCCTGGTACGTCATGGGCCGCTGGGCGGCCGGTGACCAGGACATCCGGCGGACCTCGGTGGACGACCAGGGCGACGGCAGGAGCAGCGTCTGGACCGACACCCTCGCCGTCGACGCGCCGGCCTCCGGCCTGCGCATCGCCTCCTACCGGCTGCGGCTGACCCTGTACCGCCGTCCCGGCACGGCGCTCACCCCGACCGTGTGGCGGGTCGGCGCGATGGGCTCCGACGTCCCCGACCGGTTCACCGTCCCCGCCTCCCGGCCCCGCCTAGCCCGGGAACTGGTCGTCCCGCGCTATTCGCAGGAGATCCACAAGGGCCGGTACCCCGAGTACGACAACGGCGGCGAGGCCTGGTGCAGCCCGACCTCCTCGCAGATGATCATCGAGTACTGGGGCGGCCGGCTCACCGCGGAGCAGCTGGCCTGGGTGGACCCGTCGTACACCGACCCGCAGGTGTGCCACGCGGCCCGGTCCACCTACGACCACCAGTACGCCGGCTGCGGCAACTGGCCGTTCAACGCCGCCTACGCGGCCACCTTCGCGGACCTGCAGGGCGTGGTCACGCGCCTGGGCTCCCTCGCCGACCTGGAGACGCTGATCGCGGCCGGCATCCCGGCCATCACGTCCCAGTCCTTCCTCGCGGAGGAGCTCACCGGGGCGGGGTACGGCACCTCCGGGCACCTGATGACCGTGATCGGCTTCACCGCCGACGGCGACGTGATCGCCAACGACCCGGCGTCCCCGAGCAACGAGGCCGTGCGGCGCGTCTACCGGCGGCGCGAGTGGGAGAACATCTGGCTCAGGACCAAGCGGTACAACGCCTCGGGCAAGGTCGTGTCCGGCACCGGCGGGGTCTGCTACCTGTACTTCCCGGCGCGCCCGACCCCGAGCCAGCGCAAGGCGCTCGCGGCGGTGGGAGTGCGCTGAGCCGGCCCGGTCGGCGGGCCCCGCGCGGCCGGGGCCCGCCGCTCGTGTGACCAACGTCTCGACCGCGAAAGCCGCCGACGGTGGCAAGGTGGACAGGGTCGCGGGGGGAGCCCGCGGTACCGCCGAGACCAGCGAGAAGCCATGACCGCGAACATCGCCACCGTCACCCGTGTCCGTACCGGCGGCCCCCGTGAGGACGGGCCGAAGATCCTCGAGCACCTCGCGGGATGGACCCTCGTCGTGGTCGTCGCGATGCTCGTGACCCGGCTCGGACTGCTGTGAGCTGCGCCGTCGCACCGCTGTGACCTGGTCCACCCGGGGGCCTGTCATACTGCGGGTGTCCCGCCGCCCGCAGGAAACCAGGGTCGAAATTGAATATCAGTCAACAACCTTCCGTGCGCCCCGGAGTGCGCGGCACCGAGCGCTCGCTGGCGCGCCGTGCCGAACTCATCGCCATCGGGCGGAGGTTGTTCGCCGACACGTCCTACGACGCGCTCTCCATGGATGACATCGCGCGCCAGGCCCATGTCGCCAAGGGACTGATCTACTACTACTTCCACTCCAAGCGGGGCTACTACCTGGCGATCATCCAGGACTCGGTGGCCGGTCTGGTCACCTTCGCGGCGAGCGGGGGCGAGCTGCCGCCGGTGGAGCGGGTGCACCGCACCATCGACAGCTATCTGCGGTACGCCGAGCACAACCAGGCCGCCTACCGCACCATCGTCAGCGGCGGGGTCGGCTTCGACGCCGAGGTGCACGCGATCCGGGACGAGGTGCGCGAGGCGATCGTCGCGACCATCGCCGAGGGCGCCTACGGCCGCACCGACATCGCGCCGCTGGCGCGGATGGGGCTGCTGTCCTGGGTGTGCAGCGTGGAGGGTGCCGCGCTGGACTGGATCAACCGCGGTGAGCTGCCTCGCGAGACCATGCGCGAACTGCTGGTGAAGACGCTCGGCGGCGTCCTGCGCGCCATCGAGGAAATGGACCCCGCCCATCCGGCCCCGCGGCCCGCCCGCCGCGACACCTGAGCCCCTCGGCGTCCGCGCCC
>NZ_MSGP01000598.1 GCF_002078235.1 Streptomyces viridosporus | reverse complement strand
GAAGGACTGAAAGCAGAGAGTAGAAGGAGGAAAGGGCGAGAATAGAGTACGATGAAGGACGTAGGGGCGTAGAGGTAGAAATGGGAGAGGAAAACCTGCAGAAGGTTGCGGCGGGTGGGCCGTTGCGGCGCGGTGCGGGCCAACTCCCGCACCGCGCGCCCGGTCCCGGGAACCTGCGCGCCGCGCCGCCGCGCCGCGCGGGGCAACGCGCCGCCGACGGCGTCCGGTTCGAGGGGCGGGTTCGAGGGGCGGCCGGCCTCGGCGTCGCACCGCGTCGGCGGCCTCGTCCCGCCGGGAGCCCCTCGAACCGGCCGGCCCCGTGGAGCGATGGCCGTCCGCCGGGACCGCCGCAGTCGCCGGTTCCGTGGCGGGCAGGCCCCCCGGCGGGTCACACTGGGGGCATGTGCCGGAGCATCAAGACCCTGCGTCCGCCCGCGCTGCCCGAGGAGGCCACGGAGGAGGACATCCGGGCCGCTGCCCTGCAGTACGTGAGGAAGGTGTCCGGCTTCCGGGCGCCGGCCGCCCACAACCGCGAGGTCTTCGACCGGGCCGTGGACGCGATCGCCGAAGCCACCGCCGCACTGCTGGACGGTCTGGAGGTGCGGGGCGCCGAGGCCCGGCGGGCGGGGTAGCGCACCGGCGGAGCACCGGGTCCGCGGACGGACGGCAGGGTCCGTCCCGCGGGTCCTACGGGGCCTCCGAAGGGAGGGGCCGCCTCCGCACCAGGAACGCCGCTCCCGCCCCCGCCCCGAACAGCGCGCCCACCGACACCGCCGTGGCCAGCCAGGTCGCCCCGAGCCAGTGCGCGCCGAAGTAGCCGAGGGCCACGCTGTACGCGGCCCAGGACAGGCCCGCCAGGGCCGACCAGGGAAGGAACTCGCGGGCGCGGCGGCGTGCGGCCCCGGCGCCGAGGGAGACGAGCGAGCGGCCGGCCGGGGCGAAGCGGGCGAGGACGACGAGGCCGCCGCCGCCCCGGACCAGCGTCGTGCCGAGACGTTCCTGTGCGCGGGTCAGCCGCCGGGAGCGGGCGATCGCCCGGTCCAGACGGGGACCGCCGCGCCAGGCGAGACGCCAGGCGACCAGGTCGCCCAGGACGGAGGCGGTGGCGGCGCAGAGCGTCAGCACCAGGATGTCGGGCACGTCGGCCGCCGCCGTGGCCGCCGCCGTGGCCGCGGCGATCACCAGGACCCCGCTGGGCAGGACCGGCAGGAACACGTCGAGCAGGACCGAGAGGGCCACCGCCGCATAGATCCACGGGCTGCCGACCAGCGCCCCGAGACTCTCCACCCGAACTCCCCGTGCTCCCCCGTGGGTCAGACCGTGCCGCGATGTCGCGGGGGGAGCGGCAGGAGTGACCGTTGACAGCCATACAGCGTACGCGGGGTGTGTGACAGAAAGGTCACGGGGGGTTCGTGCGCCCGCTGCCGGGAGTTCGCCGGCGTCCGCCACGGGCCCGCGGTCCGCCGCCCGGGACCCGGACCGGGGGAGGGCCCCGGGCGGACGACGGAGGGTGTCCTCCCCGGGCGGGGGAGGACACCCTCCGGTGCCGGTCGGGCCGCTCAGACCGCCACGGCGGCCTGGTCCGCCGTCTGCTTCTCCCGCGCCGGCGAGCGCCTGGCGAACAGCCGGTCCAGGCCGAAGGCGCCGGAGCCGGTGAACACCAGCAGGAACATCGCCCAGCAGTACAGGGCCGCGCCCTCGCCGCTGTTGTCGATCGGCCACAGGGCCTCGGGCTGGTGGACCTTGAAGTACGCGTACGCCATCGCGCCGGAGGACAGGAACGCGGCGGCGCGGGTGCCGAGGCCGAGCAGCACCAGGCTGCCGCAGACGAGTTCGATCAGGGCCGCGTACCACTGGGGCCAGGCACCGGCCTCGACGGTGCCGCCGTTGCCGTCCGCGCCGCCGAGCACGCCGAGCAGGGCGACGGCGCCGTGGCAGGCGAACAGCAGGCCGACGACCATGCGGAACGCGCCCAGGGCGTAGGGCTGGGCGCTGTTGAGGCGTCCGGTCATGTGGGGGGTCTCCTTCGGTCAGGCCGGCCCCGGGCGGGACCGGTCCGGGGGGACGGAACCGAGTCGGAACTTCACGTTAGGCATCCCTAAACATTGCTTGCAAGTTCAACATTCAGCCGTGAGGACGCCTTGGTTCGCGGCCCTCGCCCGCCCACCGTCGCACGTCAGTACGGTCGCCGCCCCACCACCGTGTCCAGCGGTGTGACCGAATACGCACCTCCCCGCACAGGCGGCTCACAGGTTCCCCGGCGGTCACCGGCTCAGCGGGGTCTCCGCCACCGTCCTCAGGCGCGTCCCGGCCCGGTCCTCCCGCGCGTGCTCCAGCCGCAGCACCGCCGACCGCCCCCGGATGGTCAGCGTCATGAGCTGGTTGCCGAACCACGGCCCGCCCGTCCTGCGCCAGGTGACCGGCGGCCGGGCGAGACCGGAGTGCCGCGCGAAGACCCGGCCGAGCCACCGGGCGACGGCGCTCCAGCCGAAGCGGAAGCCGAGCCTCATCGACAGGGGGATGGAGTTGTGGACGGGGGAGCAGGTCAGCTGCACCACCCGGGCGTCGGGCCCGGCCCGCCCCGGCCAGCTCGGCTCGGCGACGTAGGCGTGGTGGACGTCGCCGGAGAGCACGCACACCGTCGCCGGGGCCTCGGGTCCCGTACCGGCCTCGGCGATCAGCTCCGCCAGATCGGCGAAGGACTCCGGGAACGCCGCCCAGTGCTCCAGGTCCGCCGCGCGCCGCAGCTTCTCCCCGAGCCGCGCCCAGCGGGTGCCCTTGTCGCCCCGGCACAGCACGGAGCTCCACCCCTCCACGTCGTGCACCAGGTGCGGCAGCAGCCAGGGCAGGGACGTGCCGACGAGGAGGTGGTCGTAGGAACCGCGCCCGTCGAGGACCTGCTCGCGCAACCAGGCCGCCTCCCCCGGGTCCAGCATGGAGCGCTCGCCCTCCGCCAGGACGCGGGCCGCGCGGCTGTCCACCATCAGCAGCCGCACCCGGCCGAAGTCGCGCCGGTAGCTCCAGCGCACGGTGGCGGCGTCGGCCTCCGCCCGGGAGGCGAAGGCGCGCAGCGCGTCCGTGCCGTCGGGGCTCTCGCACACGGCCGCGTACAGCGGGTCCGCCGCCAGCTCCGCGGGGGAGAGGTTGCCCAGGTGCTGGTGCACCCAGTACGACATCAGACCGCTGAGCACCCGCTCGCGCCACCACGACGTGGCGCGCATGTCCTCGACCCAGGAGGCGGAGGTGTTCCAGTCGTCGATGACGTCGTGGTCGTCGAAGATCATGCAACTGGGGACGGTGGAGAGCAGCCAGCGCACCCGCGGGTCGAGCCAGGACTCGTAGTAGAGGCGGGTGTACTCCTCGTAGTCCGCCACCTGGTCGCCCGGAGGGTCGTTCGGGTCGCGGCGGGCGGCGAGCCAGGCGCGGGTGGCGTCGGAGGTCTCGTCCGCGTACACCTGGTCGCCCAGGAGGAGCAGGACGTCGGGCCGTTCGCCGTCCGGGTCGGCGGCGATGCGCCCGGCCAGGGTGTCCAGGGCGTCGGGGCCGACCGGGTCGTGCCCGCCGGCGGGCGGGGAGGCCCAGCGGCAGGAGCCGAAGGCGATGCGCACGCGGTCGCCGGGGCCCGGGGCGGGGATGACGGCCGTCTCTTATTCACATCT
>NZ_MSGP01000597.1 GCF_002078235.1 Streptomyces viridosporus | reverse complement strand
CGCCCACCCGCCTCCCCCTGGCTACTCTGGATCCATGGACTACGTCTCCGCGCTTGTGCCCCCGGTCGTCATGGCCGCCCTCTTCATCGGCGTGATCCGGGTGATCGTGAAGACCCAGGGCGGCGCCAACAAGACCAAGGAGGACGCGGCCGTCGACGCGGCCTACGCGCGCGTGGAGGGCGCCCAGCCCTCCCCCAGGACCGACGGCTGACCCCACCACGGCACCGGCGGCCGACGGCACCGACCGCGCCGCCACCCCGGCGTACGACTCCGGCGCACCCCGCCGCACGCGAGTCGTACGCCCTTTTTGTGCCCGTTCGTCGGGGCTGGTGGCCGTCCGGCACGCCATTGCCGGGATCTCCCACTATTGTTCTGAGTTGTGCCTCGCCCCTTGGGAGAACTCGAAGACGCGGTCATGACGCGGGTGTGGAAGTGGAACCGCCCGGTGACCGTTCGGGAAGTCCTGGAAGATCTTCAGAGGGAACGGTCCATCGCGTACACCACGGTGATGACCGTTTTGGACAATCTCCATCAGAAGGGCTGGGTGCGCCGAGAGGCGGAAGGCCGGGCCTATCGATATGAGGCGGTCTCCACGCGCGCCGCATACGCCGCCGCGCTGATGAACGAAGCGTGGTCGCAGAGTGACAACGCCGCCGCCGCTCTCGTCGCCTTCTTCGGCATGATGAGCGAGGAACAGCGCCGGGCCCTGACGGATGCGGTGCGCATCGTCGGACTTCCGGAAACCGCTCGACAACCGCAACCGCCGGCCGAACCCCCCCGAGAAGCACAACCCGCCGAACCCCCGGAAGCCCGGGACGAGAACCCCGGCTCCACAGAGGGCCGGGACGGGCGATAGCGTCCGTTCATGTCAGCAGACAGCTCAGCAGACGGCCCCGAAGTCACCGCTAAAGCCCTCACGGTCCGACGGGCCCGCACCAGCGACGTCCCGGCCGTACGCCGCCTCCTCGACGCCTACGTACGCGACGGCATCCTGCTCGACAAAGCGATGGTGACTCTTTACGAGGACATCCAGGAGTTCTGGGTGGCGGAACGGGACGACAACGCCGAGGTCGTCGGCTGCGGCGCCCTGCACGTGATGTGGGAAGATCTCGCGGAAGTCCGCACTCTGGCCGTGAAGCCCGGTCTGAAGGGCGCCGGTGTCGGACACCAGTTGCTGGAGAAGTTGCTGCAGACGGCCCGCTGGCTCGGTGTTCGCCGTGTTTTCTGCCTGACCTTCGAAGTCGACTTCTTCTGCAAGCACGGCTTCGTGGAGATCGGCGAGACGCCCGTCGACACCGATGTGTACGCGGAGCTGCTGCGTTCCTATGACGAGGGCGTCGCGGAGTTCCTCGGGCTCGAACGAGTGAAACCGAACACCCTGGGCAACAGCCGGATGCTTCTGCATCTGTGATCGTCGGCGATTCCCCGTCGCGCCCTTGACCGGGTTCCCTATGTCCGAAACGCGCACGTTTCCGGACCGGGGCGGGCAGCGGGCCTCCGCCAGGGGTTTGTGTTTTTCCGGCAAAAGCGGTTTGCTTTCCGACGTACTGCAGTAGTGCATATAACAGGGGACGGCGATACGGCGGACGCCGGCACACCCCGGCCCTGAAGTTATCGATGAAAGGAAATCCGGTGGCACAGAAGGTTCAGGTCCTTCTTGTCGACGACCTCGACGGCGGCGAGGCGGACGAGACGGTGACGTTCGCGTTGGACGGCAAGACGTACGAGATCGATCTCACCACCGCCAATGCGGACAAGCTCCGCGGCCTTCTCGAGCCTTACGTGAAGGGCGGTCGCCGCACCGGGGGCCGCGCTGCGGGCGGGCGTGGAAAGGCGCGTGCTTCTTCCGGCGGCAGCCAGGACACCGCGGCCATCCGCGCCTGGGCGAAGGAGAACGGTTACGAGGTCAACGACCGCGGCCGTGTTCCCGCGTCCATCCGCGAGGCCTATGAGAAGGCCAACGGCTGACGGCGGGTCCGGCCGGCCCCACGAGGGCGGACGGAGGGCGGTGGACATCGTGCACGTACCGTCGCGGAGCCCGTGGCGCAGCCTGCGGCTACGCGTACGAGCGCCGCAGCCGGACCCGGTGGACCTGCGTCACCACCGTGTTCACCAGCCGTACGAGATCGGGGGCGTCACCACGCCCCCCCATCGCCGACAGCGTCGGCAGCGAGGTCTCGACCTCGCACCCCGGCTCGGGGGGCCGCAGCCACACGGCGGCCCCCTGCGTACCGCCGTGGCCGTGCCCCGGGGGAAGCGGCGGGGCGGGGACGGCGTGGCCGGGGG
>NZ_MSGP01000596.1 GCF_002078235.1 Streptomyces viridosporus | reverse complement strand
GCCGGGGTCGTCCAGCCAGTAGGACACCGGCCGGGCTTCGGAGAGGGATCGCGTCCAACGGCTCATGGCGCTCGGGGCCATGATTTCAACTCCCTACGGGGGACTGCGGTTTCTTTTTCCCGGTGCTCTGCTTCGGGCCTTCCGCCGCTAGGCCTTCTGCCGCCTGCGCCGGTTCCCGATCGCCATCGAGACCAGCACCAGCAGGACGGCGACGACGAACATGGCCGTGCCGATGACGTTGATCTGCACGGGCGTTCCGCGCTGGGCGGAGCCCCAGACGAACATCGGGAAGGTGACGGTCGAGCCGGCGTTGAAGTTGGTGATGATGAAGTCGTCGAAGGAGAGCGCGAAGGCGAGCAGCGCGCCCGCCGCGATGCCGGGGGCCGCGATCGGCAGCGTGACCCGGACGAACGTCTGGAACGGGCCGGCGTACAGGTCCTGCGCGGCCTGCTCCAGCCGGGGGTCCATGGACATCACGCGTGCCTTGACGGCGACCACGACGAAGCTGAGGCAGAACATGATGTGGGCGATCAGGATCGTCCAGAAGCCCAGCTGGGCGCCCATGTTGAGGAACAGGGTGAGCAGCGAGGCCGCCATGACCACCTCGGGCATCGCCATCGGCAGGAAGATCAGGGAGTTCACGGCGCCGCGGGCGCGGAAGCGGTAGCGGACCAGCGCGAAGGCGATCATCGTGCCGAGCAGGGTGGCGCCGAGCATCGCCCACAGCGCGATCTGGAGGCTGAGCGAGAGCGATTCGCACAGTCCGGAGACACCGCAGGGATCCTTCCACGCCGCCGTGGAGAACTCCTGCCACTCGTAGTTGAAGCGCCCCTTCGGGTTGTTGAAGGAGAACACGGTGACGACGACGTTCGGCAGGATGAGGTACGCGAGGGTGCACAGCCCCGCGATGACGACGAGGTGGCGCTTGAGCCAGTTGACGAAGGCCATTTAAACCAGATCCTCCGTGCCGGACTTGCGGATGTAGAACGTGACCATGAAGAGGATCGCGGCCATCAGGAGGAACGAGAGCGCCGCGGCCGTCGGGTAGTCGAGGATCCGCAGGAACTGCGTCTGGATCACGTTGCCGACCATGCGGGTGTCGGTGGAGCCGAGCAGGTCCGCGTTGATGTAGTCGCCGGTGGCGGGGATGAAGGTCAGCAGCGTGCCGGAGACCACGCCGGGCATCGACAGCGGGAAGGTGACCCTGCGGAAGGTGGTCGACGGTCTGGCGTACAGGTCGTTCGCCGCCTCGTGCAGGCGCGGGTCGATGCGCTCCAGGGAGGTGTAGAGCGGCAGGATCATGAACGGCAGGAAGTTGTACGTCAGACCGCAGACGACCGCGAGCGGGGTGGCGAGCACCCGGTCGCCGGCGGTCCAGCCGAGCAGGTTGGTGACGTCCAGGACGTGCAGGGCGTCCAGGGCGCCGACCACCGGGCCGCCGTCGGCGAGGATCGTCTTCCAGGCGAGGGTGCGGATCAGGAAGCTGGTGAAGAACGGCGCGATCACCAGGATCATGATCAGGTTCCGCCAGCGCCCGGCGCGGAAGGCGATCAGATAGGCCAGCGGATAGCCGAGCAGCAGGCACAGCACGGTCGCGGAGGCCGCGTAGAGCACCGAGCGGATGAACTGCGGCCAGTACGCGGACAGCGCGTCCCAGTAGGTGGCGAAGTGCCAGGTGACCTCGTAACCCTCCTCCAGGGAGCCCGTCTGCACGGACGTGGAGGCCTGGTAGATCACCGGCAGCGCGAAGAACACCACCAGCCACAGCAGACCGGGCAGCAGGAGCAGGTACGGCGTCCAGCGGCCCCGTCTGCGCGGGGGTTTCCTCTCCGGGGCGGGCGCCAGGGGTGGCGCCTCGGTGACCGTGGTCATCGGGCGACCTCTTCCTCGACCGTCTCGACGCCCGCGGAGCCCACCGTCCCGGCGAGCGGGGACTGGGCGGCGTCCAGGCCGAAGGTGTGCGCCGGGTTCCAGTGCAGGACGACCTCGGTACCGGGCACCAGCCGGGTGTCGCGGTCGATGTTCTGGACGTAGACCTCGAAGTCGGAGCAGGCCGGGCTGTCGACGACGAACTGCGTGGAGACGCCGATGAAGCTGGAGTCGACGATCCGGCCGGTGATCCGGTTGCGGCCCTCGGGTATCTCGCCGGCGTCGTCGGCGTGGGTGAGGGAGATCTTCTCCGGGCGCACGCCGACCAGTACCTTCCCGCCGGTCGCCGTGGGCGCGCTGGTGCGGGCCCCGGGCAGGACGAGCTTGCCGCCCCCCGCCTTCAGCACGATCTCGTCGCCGGACTTCGAGTCGACCTCGGCCTCGATGAGGTTGGAGGTGCCGAGGAAGTTGGCGACGAAGGTGGTCCGCGGGTTCTCGTACAGGTCGGTGGGCGAGCCGAGCTGCTCGACCCGGCCCGCGTTCATCACCGCGACCGTGTCGGCCATGGTCATGGCCTCCTCCTGGTCGTGCGTGACGTGCACGAAGGTGATGCCGACCTCGGTCTGGATGCGCTTGAGCTCCAACTGCATCTGGCGGCGCAGCTTCAGGTCCAGGGCACCCAGCGGCTCGTCCAGCAGCAGCACCCTGGGGTGGTTGATCAGCGCGCGGGCCACCGCGACGCGCTGCTGCTGGCCGCCGGAGAGCTGGTGCGGCTTCTTCCTCGCCTGCTCGCCGAGCTGGACCAGGTCCAGCATCTCCTCGACCTGCTTCCTCACGCTCTTGATGCCGCGCCGGCGCAGACCGAAGGCGACGTTCTCGAAGATGTCGAGGTGCGGGAAGAGGGCGTAGGACTGGAAGACCGTGTTCACCGGCCGCTTGTACGGCGGGAGCGCGGTGACGTCCTGGTCGCCGAGGCGGACGGTGCCGCTCGTGGGCTCCTCCAGGCCGGCGATCATCCGCAGGGTGGTGGTCTTGCCGCAGCCGGACGCGCCGAGCAGGGCGAAGAAGGAGCCCTCCGGCACGGTCAGGTCGAGGGGGTGCACGGCGGTGAAGGCGCCGTAGGTCTTGCTGATGCCGGTGAGGCGGACGTCCCCGCCGCCGTTGCCGGCCGTGGTGGTGTCTTTCGTCGTCTTCATCTCGTCACGCCCCAGTGAGCTTCGCGAACTTCTCTTCGAACACCGTCTCTTCCTCGGAACTCAGGGAGCGGAAGGCACGGGACTTGGCCTGCATGTCCTTGTCGGGGAGGATCAGCGGGTTGTTCGCCGCGTCCTCGTCGAGCTTCGCGAGCTCGTCCTTCACCCCGTCGACGGGACAGACGAAGTTGATGTAGGCGGCGAGCTCGGCGGCCGGCTGCGGCTCGAAGTAGTAGTCGATCAGCCGTTCGGCGTTCTCTTTGTGCCGGGCCTTGTTGGGGACCATCATGTTGTCGCTGGACGTCATGTAGCCGCTGTCGGGGATCAGGAACTCGATGTCCGGGTTGTCCGCCCTGAGCTGGACGATGTCACCGGCCCAGGCCAGACAGGCGGCGAGGTCGCCCTTGGTGAGGTCGGCGGTGTAGTCGTTGCCGGTGAAGCGGCGGATCTGCCCCTTGTCGACGGCCTTCTGCAGCCGGGCCGTCGCCGCGTCGTAGTCGTCGGCGGTGAACTTCGCCGGGTCCTTGTCCATGTCGAGCAGGGTCATGCCGATGGTGTCGCGCATCTCCGTGAGCAGGCCGACGCGCCCCTTGAGCTTCGGGTCGTCCAGCAGGTCGGAGAGGGTCTTCACCTCGATGCCGTCGAGCGCCTTCTTGTTGTAGGCGATGACCGTGGAGATGCCCTGCCAGGGGTAGGAGTAGGCGCGGCCGGGGTCCCAGTCGGGGTTGCGGAACTGGGCGGACAGGTTGGTGAAGGCGTGCGGGAGGTTGGCGGGATCCAGCTTCTGCACCCAGCCGAGGCGGATCAGGCGGGCGGCCAGCCAGTCGGTGAGGACGATGATGTCGCGGCCGGTGTCCTGGCCGGCGGCGAGCTGCGGCTTGATCTTGCCGAAGAACTCGGTGTTGTCGTTGATGTCCTCGGTGTACGTGACCTTGATGCCGGTCCGCCGGGTGAACGCCTCCAGCGTGGGGTGCCTGCGGCCGCTGTCGTCGACGTCCATGTACTCGGTCCAGTTGGAGAAGGCGACGGTCTTCTCCTTCTCGGAGTGGTCCTCCGCCGAGACACCGCCCTGGGGGTTGCCGGCCGCGGGGATGCCGCAGCCGCTCAGCGCCCCGATTCCGCCGACCGCGAGCGCGCCGCCCGCGGAGGCGCGCAGCAGCGAACGGCGGGTCAGGGCCGCCCGGCCATTGCGGAGGCTGCGCCGCACGGCGGCCACCTGGGCCGGGGAGAGGCGGTCGGGCTCGTACTGCTCCATGCTCGTGGTGCCCTTTCGGGAGGAGGGCCGCGGGTCGGGCGGCCTGGCTGCTATCGGTCCCCGAAGACGGTGCGGTGCCAGTCCTTGCGGACCACCGCGGTGTTGTCGAACATGACGTGCTTGATCTGGGTGTACTCCTCGAACGAGTACGAGGACATGTCCTTGCCGAAGCCGGACGCCCGGTAACCGCCGTGCGGCATCTCGCTGATGATCGGGATGTGGTCGTTGATCCACACGCATCCCGCCTTGATCTCGCGCGTGGCGCGGCCCGCGCGGTACACGTCACGGCTCCACGCCGAGGCGGCGAGCCCGTACGGGGTGTCGTTGGCCAGCGCGATGCCCTCGTCGTCGGTGTCGAAGGGCAGGACCACCAGCACCGGCCCGAAGATCTCGGACTGCACGACCTCGCTGTCCTGCGGCGCTCCGGCGATGAGGGTGGGGCGATAGTACGCGCCGTTCCCTAGGTCTCCCCGCGGGGCCTCGCCACCGGTCACCACGCGCGCGTAGGCGCGCGCCCGGTCGACGAAGCCGGCCACGCGGTCGCGCTGGACGTGCGAGATCAGCGGGCCGAGGTCGGTGCCGGGGGCGAAGGGGTCGCCCAGCCGCACCGTCTCCATCAGGGCGGCCGTCCGCTCGACGAACGCCTCGTAGAGCGGGCGCTGCACGTACGCGCGCGTGGCGGCCGTGCAGTCCTGACCGGTGTTGATCAGCGCGCCCGCCACCGCGCCGTTGACGGCGGCGTCGAGGTCGGCGTCGTCGAAGACGACGAAGGGCGCCTTGCCGCCGAGCTCCAGGTGGACGCGCTTGACGGTGGCGGTGGCGATCTCGGCGACGCGCTTGCCGACGGCGGTGGAACCGGTGAAGGAGGTCATGGCCACGTCGGGATGGCCGACGAGGTGCTCCCCCGCCTCCGCGCCGGTGCCGGTGACGACGTTGATCACGCCGTCCGGGATGCCGGCGTCGGCGGCGGCCTGCGCGAAGAGGAGCGAGGTCAGCGGGGTGAGTTCGGCGGGCTTGAGGACGATGGTGTTGCCCGCGGCGATCGCCGGGAGGATCTTCCAGGCGGCCATCTGGAGGGGGTAGTTCCAGGGTGCGACGGACCCGACGACGCCGATCGGCTCGCGGCGGACGTAGGAGGTGTGGTCGCCGGAGTACTCACCGGCCGACTGCCCCTGGAGGTGGCGGGCGGCCCCCGCGAAGAAGGTGATGTTGTCGATCGTGCCCGGCACGTCGAACTCGCGGCTCAGCTTCAGCGGCTTGCCGCACTGCAGGGACTCGGCCTGCGCGAAGTCCTCGGCGCGCTCGGCGACGACGGCGGCGAACCGGTGCAGGGCGTCGGAGCGCTCGCCCGGGGTGGCGCCCGCCCAGGCCGGGAACGCCTCACGGGCCGCGGCGACGGCCGCGTCCACGTCGTCGGCGCCGGCCAGTTCGTACGTGAGGACGCCCTCACCGGTGGCCGGGTCGACGACCGTGTGGGTGCGGCCCGAGGTCCCCTTCGTCACGCGGCCCGCGATGAACTGCGCCCCGTCGGCGAAGCGCTCCCGTGCGGGGAATCGTTCCGAAGTGGCGTTGTCCGGGGTGGCGTTGTCCGGGTTGTGCATGTCGCTCTCCTCCGTGTCCCCGAGGGGGGCGGCGTGGCTCCAGCTCGATGTGAGTGCCGATCCTGACAGAGGGACGGGACTCCAACAAGTGATTCCGTTGTTGCCATTTGGTTACGCGACGAAATCTGTCGACCGGGTGTCGAGTGACTGCGGAAAAGGCAGGACGGGGTGTCGGTGGTGCGTGCCAGACTCGCGTGCACGGAAGGGACCACGGGGTGGCGGTGAGCGGGGTGGCGGTGAGCGGGACGGCGGGGACGATCGGCTCCAGGGAGGCGCTGATCGAGGCGTTGCGGGCCGGGAAGAGGGTCAAGTACCTGCACTTCTGGGGACATCGGCCGCTGCCCGACGGCCGGATCGGGGCGAGCTGCCTGAGTCAGTGGTGGCCGTCGCCGTTCACGGTGGAGGGCGTGGAGTACGCGACGGCCGAGCACTGGATGATGGCGGCCAAGGCCCGGCTCTTCGCGGACGCGGAGGCGGAGCGGCGGGTGCTCGCCGCGGACCGTCCCGCGCAGGCGAAGAAGGCCGGGCGGCTGGTGCGGGGCTTCGACGAGGCGCTCTGGCGGCAGGAGCGGTTCCGCATCGTCGTCGAGGGCAGCGTCCACAAGTTCACGGCCCACGACGGCCTGCGGGCCTTCCTGCTGAACACGGGCGAGCGCGTCCTGGTCGAGGCGAGCCCGGTGGACCGGGTGTGGGGCATCGGCCTGGCGGCGGCCGACGAGGGGGCGGCGGACCCGGAGCGGTGGCGGGGACCGAACCTGCTGGGGTTCGCGCTGATGGAGGCGCGCGGACGGATCCGGGCGGGCGGGGGCGCCGGCTGAGCCCTAGAGCGAGGTGACGAGGACGAGCACGCCGAAGCCGATGCCCAGGACCGTGCCGATCGCTCCGCAGATGATCCCGGCCAGGGCCTGGCCGGGGTTCGTGGCCTCGCCGCGGGCGGCCTTGCCCCGGCCGATCGCGCCGAAGATCACGCCCAGGACGCCGAGCAGGATGGCCACCGGCCACAGGCAGAACACGACGGCCGAGATGATCCCCAGCACCAGTCCGGCCACGCCCAGCCCGTTGCTCGGCACCGGCGCCATGCCGGTCCAGCCGTAGTAGGCCTGTCCCGGGACACCCCCGTACCCGGGCGGCTGCGCGGCCTGGTGGCCGTACCCGCCCGGATAGCCGTACGGGACCTGGCCGGGGCCGTCGGGGG
>NZ_MSGP01000595.1 GCF_002078235.1 Streptomyces viridosporus | reverse complement strand
GGCGGGCTCCTTGGGCTCCTCGGCGCCGGGGTCGAGGGCGGGCGGGGCCGGGACCGTCCACATCCACTCGCGCAGCTTGTCGCGCTCGTGGGTGAGGTCGCGGATGTCGGTCTCGGCGTACTCGAACTCGGGGGACCAGAACAGGGCGTCGAACGGACACACCTCGATGCAGATACCGCAGTACATGCACAGGGAGAAGTCGATGGCGAAGCGGTCGAGGACGTTGCGGCTGCGTTCGCGTCCGCCGGGGGTCGTCGCCGGGATCGTCTCCTTGTGGGAGTCGATGTAGATGCACCAGTCCGGGCACTCGCGGGCGCACAGCATGCAGACCGTGCAGTTCTCCTCGAACAGGCCGATCACCCCGCGGGTGCGGGGCGGCAGTGCGGGCTGGGTGTCCGGGTACTGGTCGGTGACGGGCTTCTTCGTCATCGTCCGCAGGGTGACGGCCAGGCCCTTGGCCAGGCCGGAGCCGGGGATCGGGGCCATCAGAGGAACACCACCTTGACGACGCCGGTGAAGGCGATCTGGGCGAGGGAGAGGGGGACGAGGAGGGTCCAGGAGAACTTCTGCAACTGGTCCTCGCGCAGGCGGGGGTAGGTGACGCGGAGCCAGATGACGACGAAGGCGAGGACCGCGGTCTTCAGCAGGGTCCAGACCCAGCCGAGTCCGTCGGCGCCCCAGGGACCGTGCCAGCCGCCCAGGAAGAGGACGGTGGTCAGGCCGCACAGGACGACGATCCCGGCGTACTCGGCGAGGAGGAAGAGGGCGAAGCGCAGGCCGGTGTACTCGGTGTACGCACCGAAGATGATCTCCGAGTCGGCGACGGGCATGTCGAACGGCGGGCGCTGGAGTTCGGCGAGACCGGCGACGAAGAAGACGAGCGCGCCGGTGATCTGCCAGGGCAGCCACCACCACTCGAAGGCGTCGAGGATGCCGACGAGCGAGACGGTGCCGGCCGCCATCGCCACCGAGGCGGCGGTGAGCAGCATCGGCAGTTCGTAGGCGAGGAGCTGCGCGGCGGTGCGCAGGCCGCCGAGGAGGGAGAACTTGTTGGCGGAGGACCAGCCGGCCATGAGCGAGCCGAGGACGCCCACACCCATGACCGCCAGGACGAAGAACACGCCCGCGTCCAGTACTTGCCCGACCGCGCCCTCGCCCGGACCGATCGGGATGGCGAGCAGGACGAGGAGGTACGGCAGCAGGGAGACGGCCGGGGCGAGCTGGAAGATACGGCGGTCCGCGCCGGCCGGGACCACGTCCTCCTTCTGCGCGAACTTCACTCCGTCGGCGATGAGCTGGGCCCAGCCGTGGAAGCCACCGGCGTACATGGGGCCGAGGCGGCCCTGCATGTGGGCCATCACCTTGTGCTCGGTCTGACCCACGATCAGGGGGAAGGTGAGGAAGACGACGAAGACGACCAGGAGTCGCAGGGCGACGTCGAGCGCGTCGTTCACCGCGGGCCTCCTGAGGGGTCGTCGGGGGTGGGGGCGTCGGGATCACCGGGG
>NZ_MSGP01000594.1 GCF_002078235.1 Streptomyces viridosporus | reverse complement strand
GCGGGGCGGAGGGCGGCGGCCGGCCGCCTGGTGCGCGGCGCTGCTGTTCGCCGGGGTGAGCGTGGTCGTCGGCTGCCGGACCGCCGACACCGACGGCGTCACCCCCGTGCCGCAGCTCCTCGCCTTCCTGCCCTGGCTGCTCGTGCCCACGGCCGCCGGGCTGCTGTTCACCCTGCGCGCCCGGTGGTGGACCGGCGCCGTGTGGGGCGTGGCCCTGCTCGGCCTGCTGGCCTGGTTCATCGAGCCGTACGGGAAGACCGGCGAGCCGACCGGGCCGCCCCTCGCCGGGCTGCGGGTGCTGACCTCGAACGTGGAGTTCGGGCGGGGCACCGGCTCCCTGATCGACGCCGTGCGCCGCGAGAAGCCCGACCTCGTGTTCGTCCAGGAGTGCGAGTACACCTGCGACGCCGCGCTGAAGCGGGAGCTGGCGGACGCCTATCCGCACCGGCGGGCCGTGGCGGGCGGGGGCTCCGAGGGCTCCGTCCTCCTCAGCCGCTTCCCGCTGGAGGCCGCCGAGGGCGTCCCCGGCACCATGGGCATGCCCGGCGCCGTCGCCGACGTCGACGGGCACGCCGTACGACTCCAGCTCGCCCACCCCATGCCGCCGCTCCCCGGCCAGGAGGACCTCTGGCGGCGGGAGCTCGGCAGGCTGCGCGCCGCGGCCGCCACCGACCCGGACACCCCGACCGTGCTCGCCGGGGACTTCAACGCCTCCCAGGACCACGCCGCCTTCCGCCGCATCCTCGACACCGGCCTGCGCGACGCGACCCGGCTGGACGGGGCCGACCGGACGCCGACCTGGCCTGCCCGCACCGCTCCGGCGTTCGGCGTCCAGATCGACCACGTCCTGGTGTCCGAGGAGTTCACCGCGCGCCGGGCCCGTTTCCTCGACCTCGCCGACACCGACCACCGCGCGCTGGTCGTCGACCTCACGCTGCACGCCCGCCGGTGACGCGCCCGCGGGCCGCCCCCGGCGAGGGACGGCCCGCGGTCGCGCACACGAGGCACACGAGGTCCGGTGCTACCGCGCGGACTTCTGCAGCGCCTTGTCCAGCGCGGCGGCGAAGCCGTTCGCCCACAGCTGGTTCACCCGGGACCGCTCCGCGGCGTTCGGGGTGGCGTTGGTGCAGGACGGGCCGGGCCCGCCGCCGGACATCAGCTCGCTGCACGGACCCGAGTAGTGGTCCGGCAGACCGAGCACGTGGCCGGTCTCGTGCGCGGTCACGCGCGTGGAGTTGTAGACCTGGTTCTGCCGGTAGTCGAGGAAGATGTAGCCGCGTCCGTGACCGTCGGTGGAGGCGTACGAGCCGCGTGGGTCGTTGCCCTCGCGGTACGAGAAGTCGGCGCCCGAGGTGCCCGCCTGGAGTCTCACGTTCGACACCGAGCTGTTCCAGATCTGCGTGCTGCGGGCTATCTGCGTGGCGAACGTGGGCGCCTGGGAGGCGTTGTAGACGACCGTGACGGCCGCCGCGCTCGTCGGGTCGGCGGCGCGCTTCTCGGCCGCCGACTTCAGCACGGCCTCGAAGAAGGCGCGGTTGGCCGCGGCCTCCTCGGAGGAACCGGCGTAGGCGGCGAACGCGGCGCCGGCGTCCGGGGCTTCGGCGGCCGAGGCCGGTACGGCCGTACCGAGACCGAGGGCCGTGAGGCTCAGACCGGCGGCGGTGAGCACGGACAGGGGCATGCGCATGCGCATCGATGACTCCTTGAGGTGGGGGATGAGCCAGAGCGTCACCGGTGAGTGTCCGCGCCCGTACGGCGGCTGTGATGATGGCAACCGGCGATAAACCCGCGCTATCGCCCCCGGAGATACGCATCCCTCTGCCCGACTCCGCCGGTTCGGCCGGGGTTTGTGTGTCTGGTGAAACCTGAACTTCCGCCTTACCCTCCCAGGGCATGGAGCTCGAGGTCAGGCACCTCAGGGCGCTGTGCGCCATCGCCGACACCGGCAGCCTGCACCGCGCCGCACGCCAACTCGGCGTGGCTCAGCCTTCGTTGAGCACCCAGTTGCGGCGCATCGAACAGGAGCTGGGCGGCACCCTGTTCGTCCGCACGCACACCGGCTGCCGTCCCACCCCGCTGGGCCGGCTGGTGCTCAGCCGTGCCCGCCCGCTCGTGGCCGAACTGAACTCCCTGGTCACCGAGGCCCGCGCCGCCGCCGTCGGCGGACGGCACCTGCGCATCGGTTCCACCGCCAGCCGGGCGCTGGCGGGCTGGCTGCGCCGCCTGCGCCGGCACTGCCGGGAGCCCACCCTGCACATGGACGTCTCCGCCAACGCCCTGCTGCGCATGGTGGCCGACGGCCAGCTCGACGTGGCCTTCGTGCACGAGGTGGAGGGCTTCCCCCTGCGCATCCCCCCGACGCTCCGCACGCGCGTGCTCGTCGAGCGCGAACCGCAGTTCGTCTCCCTGCCGGCCGACCACCCGGCCGCCGGGCGCCCGGTCGTCCGCCTGTCCGACCTGGCCCGGGACCGCTGGATGATCGACCCGACGGTCGACGGCGAGTGGGACGCCGTGCGCCGTGTCCTGCGCGCCGCCGGCCTCGACCCCCCTGTCCTGCACGGCGACTACCACACCGCCGCGTCCCTGGTCGCCACCGGCGAGGTCGTCACCGTCTGCCAGCCGACCTCGCCCTCCCGCCCCGAGACGGCGGTCCGCCGGCTGCACGGCGACCCGCTCGGGGTGCGGTTGCTGCTGGCGGCCCGGACCGACACGGAGCTGGCGGACGTCTATCCCGACCTGGCCGAGGCCTACCGGGAGGTGGCGCAACAGGCGCCGGCGTACCGGGAGTGGCTGGAGCGCGGCGGGTCGGGGGCACCCGCTCCAGCCCTCCCGTGACGGCACGCGTACCCCGGTACGGAACGCGGGAACACCGGGGCCCCTGGAGCCTCGGCGTCAGACGCCGATGTCCCGCCCGTCCGCGCGCCACACCGCGACCACGGCGGGGCGGACGTGGCGGCCGGGACCGTCGGGCCAGGTGCTGGCGGGCTTCTCCACCGACGCCCCGTCCACCTCGCCCGGGTGCTGCACGGCGACCAGCACGCGCCGGTCCTGGATGACCGGGCCGCAGGTCTCCGCGCCCCTCGGCACGGTCAGGAACTGCTTCAGCTCACCGCGCCGGCTTCCGCGCGTGGCGACGCCGAACAGGCCGTCGTGGGAGCCGAGGGCACTGCCGTCGGTGGAGATCCACAGGTTGCCGTGGGCGTCGAAGGCGACGTTGTCCGGGCAGGAGATCGGGCTGACGGAGTCCTTCGGGAACCCGGCGAAGTAGGTCGCCGGGTCCTCCGGGTCGCCCGCGACCAGGAACAGCGACCAGGCGAACTTCGTGCTCTCCGGCCGGTTCCAGCGCTCGGTCAGCTCCAGGACGTGGCCGTGCTTGTTGGCGTTGCGCGGGTTGGCCTCGTCCGCCCCCGGGTTCGAGCCGACCCCGCGGTTGGAGTTGTTGGTGAGGGCGACGTAGACCTTGCCGGTGACCGGGTTGGGCTCGATGTCCTCGGGGCGGTCCATCTTGGTGGCGCCCACCTTGTCGCCGGCCAGCCGCGTGAAGACGAAGACCTCCTCGGCGGTCATGCCCTCGACGTGCGAGACGGCGCCGTCGGCGGTGGCGGTGGCCAGCGGGATCCACTGGCCGCTGCCGTCGAACTCGCCGTCCTCCGGCAGCTTGCCGGTGCCGTCGATCTCGATGGCCGGGGAGTCGCCGGTCAGCTTGGCGACGTACAGCGTGCCCTCGTCGAGCAGCGTCAGGTTGTGCTCCCGGGCGGACCGGCTGTTGCCGGGCCGCATCCGCTTGCTGCCGACGAACTTGTAGAAGTAGTCGAATCGCTCGTCGTCCCCGGAGTACACGACCGGGCGCCCGTCGTGCGTCAGCCGCACGGTCGCGGCCTCGTGCTTGAACCGGCCGAGCGCGGTGCGCTTGCGCGGGACGGAGTCCGGGTCGTACGGGTCGAGCTCGACGACGTAGCCGAAGCGGTGCACCTCGTTCGGCTCCTGGGCGAGGTCGAACCGCTTGTCGAACCGCTCCCACTTGCGCTCGGTGGTGCCGGTGCCGATCCCGTACCGCTTGTCGGTCGCCCGGCTGCCGTGGGCGAAGTACTGGTTGAAGTTCTCCTCGGCGTGCAGGGTCGTGCCCCACGGGGTGGTGCCGCCCGCGCAGTTGTTGAGGGTGCCGCGCACCTTGGTGCCGCTCGGGTCGGCGGAGGTCTTCACCAGGTCGGACCCGGCGACGGGCCCGGTGAGCCGGAACTCGGAGGTGGCGGTCAGGCGCCGGTTGAGGGGGTGCCGGGTGACGGGCGTCAGCTTCCCGCTGCGGTGGTCCTCCTCCACCGCGACCACCGCCAGCCCGTGCGCGGCCCAGGCGATCTCCACCTGCTCCCGGGTGGGGTTCTCGGAGTCGTAGCCCCGGAACATGAGGATCTCGTCGGTGTACTCGTGGTTGGCGACGAGCAGCTGCCGGCCGCGCTCGCCCTTCAGGGGCATCAGCGCCAGGAAGTCGCAGTTGTAGCCGAACTGCCCGGCCTGCGCCGCGGCGGTCTGCTTCTCCGGGTCGAAGGCGGGCGCGCCGCGCAGGATGGGCTCGCCCCAGCGGATGACGACGTTCTGCCGGTAACCCTCCGGCACGGTGACGGCGTCGGCGGTGTTGGGCGGAACGGGCGTGAACCGCAGTCCGCGGGCACCCTCGGGCTTGCGGGGGCCGCCCTTGGCGGCGGGCGCCGCCTGCGCCTCGGGCGCGCCCGCGACGCCGACCGCGCCGGCACCGGCCGCGGCGACGGTGACGACGGCGGCGGCCCGCATCACGGACCGCCGGCTGAGGGCACCGGCGATGACGTCGCCGACGTACTCGTTGGAGCTGGTGTTGGGCACCTCGTGGAAGCAGGCGTCACCACACCGGAAACGACAGGTCATGGCGGACCGGCCGCCGGGATGCGAACCGGACGGCGTTCCGATCAACGGGAGCAGCTTGCGCACGTGTTCTCTCCTTGGGTGCCCAGGGTGTCAGCGTGACCGTAGGAGCACATATGTGCGGTAGTCGGGCGTCCGGATGAACGGCGAGTGAACCCGCGACGGCACCAAGGGAGTTGCGCGGACCGGCCGTCCCGGACCGGCGGCAGGCCGGATGCCGCCCTTGACAGGCGCGTCGTCGGAGCCGTGACCCTGCCCAAGATCGTCCGCGGAGGCCGCTAACCTTACGTGTCCGTCCTGGCCAGGGATCGACGGGCATCAACTCACGCGAAGGGTTGCGCACATGGGCATTCTCACTCTCTTGCGGAACGCGTTCGGACGATCACGCAAAGCGAAGACCGCCGAGGCGGAGGGTGCGGCGCAGGCCGCCGAGACGACGGAGGGCACGGCCACGACGGCGTCGTCCGAGCCGTCCCCGGAGCCCGCCGCGGACACGCCCGCGGCCCCGAAGCTCCCGTCGCCGTCCCCGGAGCCCACTCCGCCCTCCCGCACGGCCTCCGTCCCGGAGCCCCGCGAGGAGCACGACCTCGTCGCCGCGGCCTTCGCCAACGTGTCGGTGCCGAAGCCCACCCCCTCGGACGACCGCCCGGCCCCGGCGGCCCCCGCCGGGGCCGGGCGGTCG
>NZ_MSGP01000593.1 GCF_002078235.1 Streptomyces viridosporus | reverse complement strand
CGCATCGGCCGGTTCGCCCGGGGCGGCGTGCGGGGCGGGGGCCGTCGTCCTCGGCATCTCCTCGGGTCCTTCCTGCCTGCCGGGCCGACCGGTCAGCGCCAACTGGACGGCGCGGTGTAGGGCTTCAGTCCGTGCCACCACCGGGGCCGGCCGACCGTCCGTCCGGCCGCGGGCGTCCGGTCCGGCGTTCCGGCCCTCGCCACGAGCAGCACGAGGGCGAGCGCGGCCAGTTCCGCCTCGTCCGCCCGCCCGCGCTCGACCCGCAGGCAGGGCTGTTCGCGGTCGCCGTCGCCCATTGCGCCTCCCTCGGTGTGTCCCCCACACCGTCGGGCATGCCGCTCGAGTCCCGCTTCAGCACCGCTCGCGGGCGGGGCGGCCCCGGGTCACCCGGGGCCGGCGCCCGTGGTGTGCGGGGAGGCGGAGGGCGGCGAGGCCGCCAGCCGGGGCAGCAGGAAGGACCAGAACTCCTCCAGGCGCTCGGGGGTCAGCCAGTCGCCCTCGCAGTCGGCCAGCTCCTCGAGGCCGACCGTGGCCGCGACGACGGCGACGGTGGCGGCCCGGGGCGAGACGTCCTGCGCCAGTTCGCCGTCCCGGTGCGCCTGCGCGATCTGCTCGCGAACCCAGGAGTGCCACCAGCCCCGGAGTTGTGCGTCCTTCTTGCGGGAGGGGTCGCCGCTGAGCCGGAACCCGGCCCGCACCACGGGGTCGGAGGCGGTGGCGAGCAGCAGGCGGCACATCACGGTCGTCAGCAGGTGCAGGGAGTTCCGGGCCGTCGAGCGGCAGTGCCGGGCCAGTTCCTCGGCGTGCGCCACGGCCGCCCTCTCGACCTCCCCGGCCAGTGTGTCCTTGCTGGCGAAGTGGAAGTGCAGGGCTCCCGCGCTGACACCGGCCCGTCTGCTGATGGCGGGCAGGGAAGCCAGTGCGTATCCGTCGTCGGCGAACGCCTCGGCGGCCGCGCGGATGAGCGCCTGCCGTGTCTGTGCCGCCCGCTCCTGTTTGACCATCACGCCCTCCGTCGGGACCCTGCGCAGAAACGGAGCCGCTTCGTACGCCTCCCCGGGTACGGACATCCTCAGTCCGCACAAAACCGCACGCCGGGTATTTTTCATACCATCGGCGAGGACCGTCCCCTACCGTCATCCATTGCCTTACCGCCCATCCCTCCTCCTGTCACCCCTCTGACCGGCCCATCAGGTCGCGGGCGCAGGCGGACGGGCGCGCCGCCGGGGAACGGATCGCCGCGCCCCGGCCCCGGCATCCGGCGATCTTAACAAACCGTCCACGTGGTTTGTCATGCCCCTGCCAATAACCTCTCCGCAGGCCTCCCCCGGCCCGCCGGTTCGAGCCGGGCTCCAGCGGCGCTCGATCCCCGAGTCCGGGAACCACCGGAGGACGCGGCCCACCATGCGGAACGCCGGACTCCACCGTCCATGGTAGGACGGTGGAGTCCGGCGACGGGCGGGAATGCCGCCGTACGGCTCAGACCCCGGGGCGCAGCACCACCGGAAGCGCGCGGTGTCCGTTCATCAGGAAGGTCGGCAGGGGCTCGAGTTCCTCCGGGGCACAGGCCAGCCGGAGGTCGGGGAACCGCTCGAAGAGGGCCGAGAGGGCGGTGCCGGCCTCCACCTGGGCCAGCTCCGCCCCCATGCACCGGTGCGGCCCGTGTCCGAAACCCAGGGTGTCGCGGTCGGTGCGCAGCACGTCGAAGCGGTCCGCGTCCTCGCCGTAGCGCGCGGGGTCGAGGCCCCCGGCGGCGAAGGAGACGAGGATGGGGTCCCCCTTCCTGATCGTCACCCCGTCGAGGTCGATGTCCTCCACGGCGAACCGCATCGGGGAGTACGCCCCCGGCGTGTGCGCCCGCATGGTCTCCGCCACGACGTCGTCCCAGGTGGCACGCCCCTCGCGGACGTGCCGGAGCTGGTCGGGGTGGCACAGCAGGGCGCCCGCGGCGTTGGTGATGAGGGTGGCCGTGGTGTCCTGGCCGCCGGCGATGACGAGGAACAGGGTGCCGAGCAGTTCCTCCTCGGTGAGCCGGTCCTCCTGGTCCCGTGCCTCGATCAGCGAGGAGGTCAGGTCGTCGCCGGGCCGCCGGCGCTTCGCCTCCACGAGCGCGGCCAGCATCCCCAGGGCTTCCTGACGCGCCGTCGCGATGTCCCGCGCGGGCAGCGTGGTGCTGAACATCTTGTGCAGCGCGGCGCACAGGGCGTCGGTCCGCTCGCCCTGCGGAACGCCGAACAGTTCGCAGATGACCCGCATCGGCAGCACTTCGGCGAACGACGTCCGCAGGTCGGTGGTGGCGCCGGGCGGCAGGTCGGCCAGGGTGCCGAGCAGGTCCGCGCAGATCTCCTCCACCCGGGGCCGCAGGGCCCTGGAGCGGCGTGCGGTGAACGCGCCCGCCACCAGCCGGCGCAGTCGGGCGTGGCTCTCCCCGTAGGAGAAGAGCATGTTGCGGTTGGCCACCCACGGGTACAGCGGCCAGTCCTCGGTGATCTTCCCTTCGATGAACGCCGGCCAGTGCAGACGGGCGTCCTTGGAGACTCTCGGGTCGGTCAGCAGCCGTTCGACGTCACGCTGCCGCACGACGGCCCAGGCGGTCACTCCCCCGGGCAGTTCCACCTCGCTCGCGGGCCCCTTCTCCCGCAGCATCGCGGCCTCCCCGGCGAGGTCACGACCCGTCACGTCCAGGGCGTAGGGGCAGGCGGTCTTGTTCATGAGTGCGCTCCATGGGTAGGTCCTGCGTCACCTTCGATTGCGACGTGCCCATGGGGAAGGTCCCGGCTTCCCACCACCTCCGGCGCCCGCGCGGGACGCCGGGGCGCCCACCGGTCAGCCCGCGGTCCCGGCCGCCTCCGCTGCCCGGCTCAGTTCCTTCATCTCCTGGTGGACGCGTTCCCCCCGGTCCGGTGTCATGTCCAGTCGCACGAGCACCGCCGGGACCGCGACGCTCGTCATCAGGTGACGCTGCAGATCGACCACTCGATCCGCCAGATCGGCATGGTCGGTCATCACCTTGGACAGCACCTGCACTCCGGTGAACGCGCCGACGAACATCTTCGCGGCCGCGTCGACGTCGACCTGGGGCAGCAGCTCGCCGTTGTCCCTGGCCGCCGAGAGCGTGGCGGCGTTGTGCTCGATCCACGCCGCCATCGGCACGCGCCGGTCCAGTCCGTCCCGCGGTGCTCCCTGCTCCACGGTGAGGCGGACGCTGCCCTGTACCAGGGGATCGCCCTGCTGCAGCAGGTGGGCGAGGAGGAACGCCTCGTCCAGTCCCTGCTGGAGCTTCAGTTCGCGCGGTGGGGTCGGCGGCATGCCGGTGAGCTGGTTGGCCAGCACCGCCTGGGCCAGTTCCTCCTTGGAGGAGAAGTGGAAGTACAGGGCCCCCTTGGTGACGCCGGCCCGGCGCAGGATCTCGACGATCGTCGCCGCCTCGTAGCCGACCTCGGCGAAGACCTCCGCGGCTGCGGCCATGATGGCCTGCCGGGTCCTGATCGCCCGTTCCTGCAGTACCACCGAACACCTCCGCACCCCGGGATCACCGCAGCTGAACCGTAAAACCAGCCCGGCGGTATGTCAACGCTCCCCCGATGCCCGCGCATTAAGCGGAATCGATGCCCTCCAAGTGGACAAGACCCCTGCCACTTTCCCCCGAGGGGTGAGCCAAATGCTGACGAAAGGTCATCAAACACCGCGCAGTTTTCGCCGACGGGGCTTGATAAGAAAACCGGTAGGTACGTATCTTCTGGCCCGGCGCATCCCACTCTTTCGGACTGCGATCTGGAGAGGGCCATGACCCTGCTGCGAACCCAGGAGTTCCCCGCACTGCTCACCCTCACCGCCGACCCCGGCGGGCGGCCGTCCGGCGATCCCGCACCGGTGATCGAAGACCTCACCCGTGGCCGGGTCCGCACCCCGCACGGCACGGTCGCCGACGAGTTGGCACATCTGCTCTTCGACCGTGACGCCCGGGCGCGCCTGCACGGCCCCTGGCGGAAGCTCATCTGCGACGAAACGTTCCGCCACCGCCCGGGCCTGTCCCCCGAGGACCTCACCGCCCTCCCCTACGAGCGGCTGCGCCTGGTCAACGGCGCCGTGAACGGGGACGCGGAGGGGCTGGCACGGGATCCGGCGCTGCTGGCGAGCCTGCACGAGTGGGCGGCCGTCGTGGACGGCGGCGGAAGCCTGTGCACGGTGGCGAGCATCCACTACAACCTCTTCCTCGGCAGCCTGCTGGACCACGAGGGAGGCGAGCGGCGCGACCTGTCCGACTTCGTGTCGCTGCGCCGCACGGGCACCTTCCTCTGCACCGAACTCCAGCACGGCAACGACGCCTCGGCGCTGGAGACCACGGCCGCCTTCGACCCGCGCACGGGCGGCTTCGTCCTGCACACACCGCACCCGGGCGCGCAGAAGTTCATGCCCAACACCAGCACCACCGGCGGCCCCAAGAGCGCCGTGGTGGCCGCCCGGCTCCTGATCGAGGGCCAGGACCAGGGCGTCTTCCTGTTCCTGACCCCGCTGAGCGACGAGCGGGGGCTGCTGCCGGGCGTGCGGGTGCGCCGACTGCCCCTGCGCAGGGGCGCCCCGGTGGACCACTGCCTCACCTCGTTCGACCGGGTGCGCCTGGGACGCGAGGCCCTGCTGGAGGCGGAGCACGGCCGGCTGTCCGCCGACGGAACGCTGCACAGCACCCTGGGCAACCGCCGCAAACGGTTCCTGCGGTCGATCGGCCGGGTCACCGTGGGCAAGCTGTGCATGAGCGCGGCCGCCGTCGGCGCCTCCCGGGCCGCCGTCGCCCTCGCGGTGCGCTACGGTCACCACCGCCTGGTCAGCGGGCCGAGGTCCGGCGAGCGCGTACCGGTGAACGCCCACCGCAGCCACCACGGCAGGCTGCTGCACTCGCTCGCCACGGTGTACGCCATGACGTTCCTGCACCGTCGGGTGCTCTCCCGCTTCCTCGGCCACACCGACGAGGACAGGGCCGACACGGAGCGCCTGGTGGCCGTCGCCAAGGGATGGATCACCTGGCAGGCCCGCGACATCACCCTCGAGTGCCGCGAGCGGTGCGGCGCCCAGGGGCTGTTCTCGGTGAACGCGCTGTCCGACTTCCCCGAGTACGTCGAGGGCACCATCACCGCCGAGGGGGACAACCTCGTCATCTGGGTGAAGGCCGCCGCCGAGATGGTCTTCGGCCACGACGGCGCCGACGCGGCGCCCGGTGCCCCGCGCGCTTCCTCGCTGACCGACCCGCGCAGCGTGCGCGACCTGCTCGCCCGGGTGGAGGCCGTCTGGCAGGAACGCGCCCGCGCCGCCCTGCGCCGGGGGCCGTCCAAGGACCCGGTGGGCCGCTGGAACACCGCCTGCCCGGCCGCCCTGGAGATGGTCTCGGTCCACGCCGTGCTCCAGGCCGCCGACGCCTTCCTGGCCGCGGCGGCGCAGGCGGCCGGCCCCCGGACCCGGGAACTCCTCGAGCAGATGTGCCTGCTGTTCCTGCTGCAGAGGATCGTCCCGTACACCGGCGACCTGCTGGCCGACGGACACCTGTCCGACGCGCAGGTCCGCCGGCTGCCCGAGGTGCGGGAGGCGGTCGTCGCCCGCCTCGCCCCGCACCTGATGACGCTCGTCGAGGCCTTCGACCTGCCCGCCGAGTTCCTCGACGCGATCCCCATCGCCACCGGCGGCTGCGTCCCGCTCGCCGACTACACGGCCGGCGCCGGACGCTGACTCCCGTCCCGTGCCCGGGGGCGGGACCGCCGGGCACGGGACGCGGCCCCCGCGCCCGCCCCGCCCGCGAGCACCTCATTGACCGTCCGGGAAGGAAGGGCGTCCCAGGAACCCGACCTCATTGACGTGAAGTACATGAGGTGCGTTCGGCGGGACGCCTCAGGTCGCGCGCCGCAGCGCGACGACGACGTTCTCGCCGGTGGCCTTGGGACTGAGCCGGTAGTACTTGATGTGGGCGAGGCGGTCGGACTCCTCCAGCCACCCGGCCTCGACGACCTGCCGACGGGTCCTCGAGAACACCGACGGGGACATCCCGACCAGCTCCGCGAGGTTGGCCGCGGTCTCGAGGACCGCCCCGGCCCGGTCGGTGGGGTGCAGGGCGTACAGCATGACCACCAGGCGCTGGTTGGCGGTCATGCCCGCCGTGCGTTGCAGCAGGTCCAGGTTCCTGTGCTTGTCGTCGCTGATCATTGAACCTCCCACCGCGCAGGGGTGTTGTCGTCGAATCCCGGGATGTCCGGCGGGTTGCAGGTCTTCACCGCTTCACGCTGCTCGGCCCCCGTCCCGTGGAAGGAGATGTACGGGCTGATGCGGTAGAAGTTGTAGTTGCCGATGCGCCCTCTGACGATCAGGATGCGGTGCTTGGCCAGCTTCCTGTTGATCTTACCGACGGCGTCGGCGGACATGCCCACGCGTTGGGCGATGTCCGCTCCGGTGGCCCGCAGCGGCTCCATGCCCTCCGGTGAGACACCTATCCACCACAGGACGAGGAACTTCTGGCTGGGTGTGAACGCCTTGCTCACGGTGATCGCTTCGACGCGTGCCTTGTCCACCTGGGTGTGCCGCCCGGAGAAGGCGTACGGCACATAGGGGACGGCCTCACCCGTGTCGGCATCCACCAGTCTGCGTGCTGCTCCCAAGGGGTCCCCCGTAAGTATCGATGCGCAGCGCGTTGCCCACGGCTCTCCAGTCGACCACATGAACCTAACGCACATGTGCAGGGAGTCAATCTGCTCGGCCTGTCGTCCGTGTCCCTTGTTCTTCCGTTCATGAGCCGGGGCCCGGCGGCCGAAGTCCCACCCCCCTTCCTCATGTACCTCACGTCAATCTGGTGCTGTTCCAGAACAGTGGCACTCGGTTTCCTGGGACGTGGTGGCGGTTCCTGTGACCGCAGTGCCAAGACGTGAGGAACCGGGCACTCGGATCCGTCGATCGTGCTCCACGACCGTACGATCTGGGACCCAGATCGTACGGTCGTGGTCCGATCGGCCATCTCCGCAGGTCACAGGGTTTATGGCGGAAGCGCTCTCTTACGTAGTCCAGCAGCGCGCCGTCCGGGCGCCCGGGGCGACCGTGGAACTCGGTAACGGTTCGTCACGCTCCTTGCTCCGGTGGGTCTTTCATGAAGTCGACCCTTCCGGCCCGCCGGAGGCGATCTTCGCCCGTCCCGCGCCCCACCGCGACGGGCGAGGACGGCCGGCCCGCACGACCCCGTTGCTTCCCGGCGCGCACGGACCCCGGCACCGACGAAACGGGTGCGCGCCGGGAAGTGACGGGGCCAGCGGGGTCCAGGGGCCGGCGAAGGCCCCTGGTACCACGCTGCCCGGCCCACGGGGGCACCCCGGACGGCATCGGGGCGAGGAAGGAGGAGTACGCGCGACGGCCCCGCCGGGGAGGGGGTGACCGCCGGAGGACGCCCACCGGTCCGGGGGACGGACGGGGCGGCCCGGCACCCGCGAGGAGACTCCTTCCCCTGCTTCCGTGATTCTCCCGAGCGTTGGAGCCCCTGTCCTTCACGGCGTCCGTCTCGCAGGTGCCTCCGTTGCTGCGCACCCTGGTCCCTGGCGCTCCGATGAGTTCTCCGTCCGCGGGGGTCCCAACGGCAGCAGTTGTGGCCTCGGCCCTGGCCGATCGCTCCGACACCGCCAAGCTCGCCGTCCCGGACCCGGAGCGTGCCGCGGTCCACTTCCTGCGGTTGACCGGCGGCGTGATCAGTGACCGCGCCTATCGGGGGACCCTGCCCATGCCGGAGGAGGAGCGGGACGAACCGATCGCCTCCGGGGTGCGTGCCTGCCTACGGGGATACGAACGACGCTGAGGCCACCCGCGCACGACGACACCGAGACCGTGCCGGGACCGCGACGCCGAACCGGCGGAACACAACCCGGGTCGGCGGGCTCCCACCCGGCGGCCCGAACACCGCCCCGACCGCCTCCACGAACCGGGCGCCGGTCAGCCGGGCACGCGGGTGCGCGCGCTGCTCGGGACGCACCAACCACTCGCCGGTGAGGGGGACTTCCTTCAGCACCACGGCACCATCGCGGTCACCCACACCGGCCGGGCTCACGCAGGTGACGAGGACGGTGCCGCGGGTGTCGACGAGCAGGTGCCGCTTGACACCGCTGACCTTCTTGCCGCCGTCGTAACCGTGCAGACGGACCGCCACGTTCGCCGGCCCGGACACTCCGACTGTCCACGACGGCCGCGCTGGGAGCGGGAGCCCAGTCGAGCCGCACCCGCTCGGACTGTGCGACCAAGAGGGCCGGCATATTGCCGTCTCCCCCGACTGCCCTGCCCCACGGTTCGGCCAGAGGTAGAGTCCGAACGTGCGTTGATCTCCCGGGCGGCGGCCCCGTGCAGCCGCAGACGGTGCGGGGCGCCTCTCCAACGAGGGGCCGCCCCAGCAGGCATACCTGTCATCGCCTCAGCGGAGATCCCCACCATGACTGCTCAGCAGCCTCTCACCTACGACGCGCTCGTCGAACTCGCCGCCGCCGACCCGGCCGTCGTCGGCCTCGTCCTCAAAGGGTCCCGAGCCCACGACGGCATGACCACCCGGCACTCCGACCACGATGTGTACGTGGTCCTCGCCGATGACGTCACGACCGACCTCACCCGGTTCGCGGGTCACCGCGCCGCCGAGCTGGACCTCGTCATCGTCTCTCTCACCGAGTTCCGTGCGGCCGGGATGCCCGGTTTTGAACGCTACGCCCTCGCCCGCGCCCAGGTCGTGCTCGACCGGCTCGACGGAGGCATCGCCCGGATCCTCGCCGACAAGGCCCGCCTGGGTGCCGATGAGGCATTCCAGGACGCCAGTGGCCGGCTCGACGCCTACACCAACTCGCTCTACCGCTCCGTCAAGAACCACCGGGACGGCCAGGCCCTCGCCGCTCGCCTGGACGCCGCCGACAGCATCCGGTACCTGCTCGAGCTGCTCTTCGCTCTCGACCGCCGTCCCCGCCCCTACAACAAGTACCTGAAGTGGGAGCTCGACCGGCATCCGCTTCCGGGCTGGGACACCGACGTGTTGCTCCGTGCCGTGGACCGCATCTCGGCAACGGGCGACGTATCCCTGCAGCGGGACCTCTTCGCCCTTGTCGAGGCGGCGGCCCGGGAGGCCGGGCACGGCGAGGTACTGGATGCATGGGGCGAGGACCTGGACCTCGTGCGGCCGCAATGAGGAGACAGAGGGCCTCCCTGCGGCCGTGGTCCACGGCCGCAGGGAGGCCCTGGCTTCAGGGCTCTTCCGGCACCCGAGGGCAGAGGGGCGAATTGCCGACGTAGCCCCAGGACAGGACGGGCTGCACGAGATCGTTCGGTTCTGCCGATGGGAGCCGGCACCACTTGTCGCTCAGGGGTGAGAACGCCTCGCACGGCCGGAAGGCGACCGGTCCGGAGCCGGGCTGGATGCCACGGCACCGTGTCACGCTGTCACGTTGTCCCGCAGCGACTGCGAAGGAGTTCTACACCGTCGCCTTCGAGGTCGTCGCAGTAGGTCGCGCGTCCGGTCATGGCCATCATCAGGGCCACGGTGGGGCCGGACACGAGGGGCCCGGAACCGGTCGTGAACGGGCCGTCGTCCGCCACAAGTCTCAGACCACCGATGCGTCCCTTGGCGACGACCACGAGGTCTGAGCCCTGGTAGTACTCGGCCGTCTCCGTGAGGGCCCCGATCGGATAGTCGCGGCGGATCCCCAGCGGGCGCCGGATGTCCTCCCCGTGCACGATCGTCTCGCCCAGCATGGCGATGGCGGGCAAGGGAGGCTTGGTCGTGCTCGGGACGACGCGCCGGAAACGTTCAAGGGTCTCCCCCGGGGCCGCGCCGAGCTGCTCGGCCAGCCGCATGGCCACTTGCTTGTCGAAGTCGAACCGGCAGCGGATCACACCCGCCAGCCAGCTCACGGCGTTGAGGCTCGCGCCCGCGGTCAGGTGCGCCAGCACCTCACGCACCGTCAAATCGGTGCAGAGCGAGGGCGTTTCCCACTGCTCGTCCGTCAGATCCGCGAGATCGGCCGCCAACGCCGCTCGCTCGGTACGGATCAAGGGCCAGACCCCGGTCCCGCGATTGCGGTCCGCTGTCAGTGCCGGATCAGTCATAGGGGCTGGACTCCTGCCGAGGATCGTGATCTGTGGTGCCCCGGCCCGAACAGGGTACGTCCGGCAGGGGCGTTCCCGAAGGAGACTCTTGCTCCGGAGCAAAGTCATCGCCCCTGTGTGAGGAGGGTGGGCAGCGAAGAGCCGATCTCGGGGAACAACGGAGCCGTGGTGAGCGGTAGTAGCGGTTCCGGTTCGGGTCCCTCGCAAACGTCGGCCGCTCGCTACTGGTACCAGTCGCTACTGGTACCAGGCGGTTGCCTCCTTCTTCGCTCTTCCTCAATCCGCCTATACGCGCCGGATGTTCAACGTGTGACGGAACGGGTCGCAGATGCGGCAGACGAGCGTTGCGGACCTACGCTCGGCTACTCACTCGCCGTACCTCGGTCGGAGGGTTCGTTGCCCACCGCGCCACACCGGCGGCTGC
>NZ_MSGP01000592.1 GCF_002078235.1 Streptomyces viridosporus | reverse complement strand
CGCCGTCGACGGCGGCCGGATCGACGAAGCCGTCCGCAAGCTCACCGAGTTCGGCATCCGCAGCCTGATCAGCCACCCGCCGACCCTGGAGGAGCTGATGCTGCGCCACTACGGCGACGAGCTCGCCGCCAACGGGCACGGCACCGGACCGCGCACGGACGGGGAACCGCGATGACCGCCGCGACCGCCGCCCCCGAGGCCCCGGCCCCCACCGGCCCGGTCACGGGCGGCAACGCGCTGGCCGGGACCCGGACGCTGATCCGCTTCGCCCTGCGCCGGGACCGCGTCCGGCTCCCGGTGTGGGTCCTGGCCCTGTTCCTCGGCACGCTGGCCACGGCGAACAGCTTCCGGACGCTGTACGGCGCCCCGGAGGACCGGGCGAACGCCGTCCGGACCATGGACAGCCCGGCCGGCCTCGCCATGTCCGGCCCCCGCCACTACCTCGACGACTACGGCTTCGGCTCCATGCTGAGCCACCAGATGCTCGGCTTCACGGCCGTCCTCGTCGGCCTCATGAGCGTGCTGGTCGTCACCCGGCACACCCGCGCCGAGGAGGAGACCGGCCGCGCCGAGCTGGTGCGCTCGACCGTCGTGGGCCGCCACGCCCACCTCGCCGCCGCCCTGTCCGTCGCGGCCCTGGCCAACCTCGCCCTGGCACTGCTGCTGGCCCTCGGCCTGGCCGGCCTGGGCCTGGAGGGCGTCGACACGGCGGGCTCGCTGCTCTACGGCTTCGCCCACGCCGCCGTCGGCCTCGTCTTCGCCGCCGTCGCCGCGGTCACCGCCCAGATCACCGCGCACACGCGCGGCGCGTCCGGCACGGCGCTCGCGGTCGTCGGCCTCGCCTACGTGCTGCGCGCCGCCGGCGACAGCGGCCGGACCGACGCCCTGTCCTGGCTGTCCCCGATCGGCTGGGCGCAGCGCAGCTACCCGTACGTCGACGACCGCTGGTGGCCGCTCCTGCTCTGCCTGGTGCTCGCGACGGCGCTCGCGGCGGCGGGCTTCGCGCTCTCCGCCCGGCGGGACGTGGGCGCGGGTCTGCGTCCGGAGAAGCCGGGCCGCCCCGCCGCCTCCGACGCGCTCACCACGTCGTCCGGCTTCGCCCTGCGGCTGCACCGCGGCACACTGGCCGGCTTCGGCGCGGGCCTGTTCCTGATGGGCGTGATGTACGGATCGATCCTCGGGGACGCCGAGGAGATGCTGAAGGACATCGACCAGGTCCAGGAGGCCCTGGAGCGCATCGGCGGGGCCGGCATCGCCGAGTCCTTCGCCTCCATGGTGATGGTCGTCCTCGCGGTCGTGGCGGCGGTGTACGTCGTCATGGCGACCCTGCGGCCCCGCTCCGAGGAGACCGCGGGCCGCGCCGAACCCCTGCTCGCCACCGGCCTCTCCCGCACCCGCTGGGTGGGCGGCCACCTGGCCGTGGCCCTGGGCGGCGGCACGGTCGTCCTGCTGCTGGCCGGGCTCGGCTTCGGCGTCTCGGGCGCGGCCTCGACCGGTGACGGCGGGCTGTTCCCGGAGCTGGTGGGGGCGGCCCTCGTGTACGCACCCGCCCTGTGGGTCACGGTCGGCGTGGCCGTGGTGCTCTTCGGCTGGTTCCCGCGGGCGAGCGCGGCGGCCTGGGCCGTGCCGGTGTACGCCTTCGTGGTCGGCTACCTCGGCCAGATCCTCCGGTTCCCGGACTGGATGAACAACCTCTCCCCGTTCGGTCACGTCCCCCGGCTCCCCGCCGCGGACCTGGACTGGACCCCGCTGCTCCTGCTGACCCTCGTCGCCGCCGGTCTGGTGTGGCTGGGCCTGGCGGGCTTCCGGCGGCGGGACCTCGAGACGAAGTAGCGGCAGCCGTGTCTCCTCCCCCGCCCTCGGCGGGCGGAGGACGGGGCGGCGTGGACCGGCGGGCTCAGACCTCGACCGCCAGCCCCTCCAGTCCCCGGATCACGAAGTTCGGCTTGCGCTTCGGTTCCTCCGCCGGGGCGAGGGCGGGGGCCTTCTCCAGCAGGGCCGCCAGGGAGGCGGTGAGCTCGATGCGGGCCAGCGGGGCGCCGATGCAGTAGTGGATGCCGGCGCTGAAGGAGATGTGGGGGTTGTCCCGGCGGGTGAGGTCGAGGCGTTCCGGGGCGGTGAAGACCGCCGGGTCGTGGTTGGCGGAGCCGAAGAGCAGGGCGACCTCCGCGCCCCTCGGGATCACCGTGCCGTCGATCTCGATCTCGTCCAGGACCCAGCGTTCGAAGAGCTGGAGCGGGGTGTCGTAGCGCATCAGCTCCTCGACGGCGGACGGCACCAGGGAGGGGTCGGCGCGCAGGGCGGCGAGCTGGTCGGGGTTGCGGAACAGCGCCCACCAGCCGTTGACCGTGGCGTTCACGGTCGCCTCGTGGCCGGCGTTCAGCAGCAGGGCGCAGGTGGAGACCATCTCCTGCTCGGTGAGCCGGTCGTCCTCGTCGTGGGCGGCGATCAGCCCCGAGATCAGGTCGTCGCCGGGGTTCCGGCGGCGCTCGGCGATCAGGTGCCGGAGGTAGTCCGAGAACTCGACCGACGCCCGGACCGCCTTCGCCGCCGCCTCCTGCGAGGGGTTCAGCTCGTACATCCCGCAGATGTCCGCCGACCAGGGGCGCAGCGGGGCCCGGTCGGACTCCGGGATGCCCAGCATCTCGGCGATCACCGCGACCGGCAGCGGTTCGGCGACGTCCCGCAGCAGGTCGCCGCCGCCGGCCTCGACGAGCCGGGTCACCAGCTCCTGCGCCAGCCCCTGGACGTACGGCTTCAGGCGCTCCACCGTGCGCGGGGTGAACGCCTTCGACACCAGGCGCCGGATCCGGGTGTGGTCCGGCGGCTCGAGGTCGAGCATGCCGTGGTCGTTGAGGGTGTGGAACGGCTCGTGCTCCGGCGGCGGCGCCGTCCGGCCGAACTCCTCGTGGCCGAAGCGGTGCAGGTACGTCCGGCCCAGGCGCCGGTCGCGCAGCAGTGCCGAGACGTCGGCGTGGTGCGGCACCAGCCACTGGTTCGTCGGCTCGAACCAGTGCACCCGGCCCCGCTCCCGCAGTTCGGCGTAGGCGGGGTACGGGTCGGCGACGAACGCCGGGTCCCACGGGTCGAACGCGAGGTCGGAAAGGGCTGCCATGGACGGACGGTAGCCCGGCACCCGGCCCCCTGACCAGGGTCGGAGCCCTGGGACCGGGGTCAGCCGGGGGTCACCAGCCGCGCCTCGTACGCGAACACCGCCGCCTGGGTGCGGTCCCTGAGGCCCAGCTTCACCAGGATGCGGCTCACATGCGTCTTGATCGTCGACTCGGCGACCACCAGCCGCTCGGCGATCTCCGCGTTCGACAGGCCCTGGGCGATCAGCACCAGCACCTCCGTCTCCCGCTCGGTGAGGTCGCCGTACGCCGCCTGCGCGGACGGCATCAGGCGCGGGGCCTCGGACAGCTTGGAGAACTCGGTGATCAGCCGCCGGGTCACCGACGGGGCGAGCAGCGCCTCCCCGGAGGCGACCACCCGTACCCCGTCGGCCAGTTGACGGGCCGAGGCGTCCTTGAGGAGGAAGCCGGAGGCACCCGCGCGCAGCGCCTGGTAGACGTACTCGTCCAGGTCGAAGGTGGTCAGCACCAGCACCTTCGCCGCGCCGTCGGCGGCGACGATCTCCCGGGTCGCCTCGATGCCGTTCAGCTCGGGCATGCGGATGTCCATCAGGACGACGTCCGGGGCGAGTTCGCGGACCCGCTGCACCGCCTCCCGGCCGTTGACGGCCTCGCCGACGACCTCGATGTCCGGCATCGCGTTCAGCAGGACCGAGAAGCCCTCGCGCACCATCATCTGGTCGTCCGCGATCAGGACGCGGATCGTCATGCCCCTGCCTCGTTCCCGTCGTTCCCGTCGTTTGCGTTCTTCCCGGTGTTCCCGGCGTTCCCGTCGTTTCCGTGGTGCGCCGCGGGGACCGGCAGGAACACCACGACCTCGTAGCCGCCGTCGTCGGTCGGGCCGGCCGTCATCTCGCCGTTCAGCATGGTGACCCGCTCCCGCATGCCGGTGATGCCGTGCCCCGCGCCGGGCGAGGGCTTGACCAGGCTCGGCTCGGGTGCCGGGCCGTTCACCACGCGCACGCCGAGTCCGCCGAGCACGTAGCCGATCTCGACGCGGGCGCTCGCGCCGGGCGCGTGCCGCAGGCTGTTGCTCAGCGCCTCCTGCACGATCCGGTACGCCGACAGCTCCACGCCGGGCGGCAGTTCGCGCACCGCGCCGGTCGTCGCCTTCTCCACCTCCAGCCCGGCGCCGCGCACGTTGGCGAGCAGGGCGTCCAGGTCGGCGAGGGTGGGCTGCGGAGCCTGCGGGGCCTCGTAGTCCTCGGCGCGGACCACGCCGAGGACCCGGCGCA
Organism: Streptomyces viridosporus; assembly: GCF_002078235.1. GTDB lineage: Bacteria > Actinomycetota > Actinomycetes > Streptomycetales > Streptomycetaceae > Streptomyces > Streptomyces viridosporus. The sequence goes on along the minus strand of NZ_MSGP01000592.1, from coordinate 9,310 downwards.
GCTCGGTGAGGGCGGCCACCGCGTTCTCCCGAATGGTGGCGAAGGCGCGCTCCAGCTCCGGCGGCGGGTTCTCCACCCGGTAGGGGGCGGCCTCGGCCTGGATGGCGACCACCGACATGTGGTGGGCGACCACGTCGTGCAGTTCGCGGGCGATGGTGGTGCGCTCCTCCAGCAGCGTGCGCCGGGAGCGTTCGTGCGCGGTGACCGTCTGCTGGGCCGTCACCTCCTGCTCGGCGGTGCGGCGGACGTGCCAGAGGGAGACCACGAGCAGGGCGAAGGCGGACGTCACCATCATGGGCCCGCTGTTCGTGTAGTAGTACGACCCGCCGAGGAGGATGTCCGAGAGGAGGGCGTACACGACGGTCAGGACCCACATCCAGGCGGCGGTGCGGGGCCGGGTGCGCAGCGCCACGACGATCAGCACCGCCAGATGGCAGACGAACGCGCCGGGCATCCACGGCCAGTCGCCGCCCCTGGCGTTGAGGATCGCGACCACCGGGGTCACCGCGAGGGACAGCCAGAACGCGCCGACCGGCCGGACCAGTGTGGTGAGCACCGGGAGCGCGCACAGCAGGCCGATCAGCAGGGCCGACACGTCCCCGCCGGGCAGGCCGCTCGACAGCGTGCCGATCATCAGGGTGAACAGCGCGACCACCCCCACCACCGCGTGCGGGAGGTGTTCCGCGGCCGACCGCAGCCGGGCGGGCAGCCGGCGGACGAACGCGCCGTCGGTGCGCCGGCGCGGCAGCGGGCGGTAGGCGAAGGCGTCGTGGAACAGGTCCTGGCGCAGCCCGTCCAGGGCTTTCTGGGCCAGCCGGTACTCCGGACTGCGCGATGTCCCGGCCCCGCCCCCGGGCGGGGCGGCCGGTGGCTTCAGGTGAGTCGTCTCGGTCACGCTCACACGGTAGGCCGACCGGGTGACCGCGGTCGTCCCCGCCGAGACGGGTTTCCCGGCGTCCGTCTCAGGTACTACGCGGGCCGCGCGGACGCCCTTCCGGACCCGGAGGGAACGGTACCGGGAGGGACCGGTACCGGTGGGACGGACCGCCCCCGTCCCACGCCGCAGTCCCGTGGTCGTCCCGTCTCCCCCTCCGCCCGGTCATCGGGCTCGTCGGGAAGGGAAGTTACGGAGCGGCGCGGGTAACCCGCGTCCCGCCGGGGGACTCACCTGCGGGGTGGCTCTCAGGTACTACGTACTACGGGTACGACCGGGTACGGCCGAGGGCCCTCGGGGCACCCCCGCGCACCCCAGGCATCCCAGGCACTCCAGGCACCCCGGGCATCCCCGGAAAGGTCGTCACCAGGCGAGCTGGGCGATCTCCTCCGCCACCACCGCGCAGGCGTCCGCCGCCGGGTCGATCAGCGGGAAGTGGCCGACGTCCTCCAGCAGCGTCAGCCCCACCACCTCGCCGGCCTTCGCCGCCGCGTCCGTGTACGCCTCGGCCACCGGCAGCGGGACGTCGAGGTCGGCACGGCCCTGGACGAGGGTGGTGGCGATACCGGTGGGCAGCAGCAGGGCGGGGTCGGCGTACGGTCGGCGTTCGGCGAACCCGTCGTCACCGCCCAGCAGTTGGCGGGCCGCCCCCTCGCACACGCCCAGCTTGTCGGCGACCGCGAAGTCGGCGATCGGGGCGAGGGCGACCACCCCCCGCAGGGGCGCGGGACGGTCCGTGCGCCAGGGGGCGTCGGCGGGCAGCAGGTGCCGGGCGGCGCTCCACAGCGCCAGGTGACCGCCGGCGGAGTGTCCGGTGACGACCGTGCGGCGCGGATCGGCCTGCGGCAGGTGCTGCCGGACCAGCTCGGGCAGGGCGTCCAGCGCGGCGGCGACGTCGTCGAAGGTGTCGGGCCAGCGCCCCGCGACCGGGTCGCCGCCGCCCGCCTCCCCCGCACCGCGCCGGTACTCGATGCTGGCCACGGCGAAGCCCCGGCGGGCCAGGAACCCGGCGAAGGGGCTGATGTGGCGCCGGTCGTAGGGGGCGCGCCAGGCGCCACCGTGCAGGACGGCGACCACGGGCGCGGGGCCGCCGGGGCCGCCCGTGGCGCGCGGGACGTAGAAGTCGATCAGCTGGTCCGGGTCGTCGCCGTAGGCCGCGGTCGCGTCGGGATCGACCGGCGGACGGGAGAGGACCGACTCCTCCTCGGCGGCGGCCCGGGCGGCTGCGACGTCGTCCGTCATGCTCCAACCTCTCAGCGATGAAACGTATTTGGCGGACCCGAGAAGTATTCGGCCGTTGGCCGGGACGGTATCAGGACGATCATGTGCGCGGACATGGGGATATCACACTCGGTGAACCTCCTGGGAGGCGGCCGGCGGGTCCCGTCCCGCGCACGGGACCCGCCGGCCGCCGTCACGGCGCCGTCCCGCCGTCCTGAACCCCGGTCTCCGCCAGCACCTCCGCCAGCACCCGTGCCGCACGCTCCGCGTCCGCGAAGCCGATGTACAGCGGGGTGAAGCCGAAGCGGAGCACGTCCGGGTGGCGGAAGTCCCCGACCACCCCGCGCCCGATCAGCCGCTCCATCACGTCTCCGGCGTCCGGGCAGCGCAGGGCGACCTGGCTGCCCCGCTCCCCGTGCGCCCGCGGGGTCAGGCACGCGACCCGGCCCGCGGGGACGTACGCCTCGACGCACTCCAGGAAGAAGTCCGTCAGCGCGAGGGACTTGGACCGCACCGCGTCGACCGTCACGCCGTCCCAGACCTCCAGGGCCGCCTCCAGGGCGAGCATGGAGAGGATGTCCGGGGTGCCGACCCGTCCGCGCGGCGCGCCCGCCGCCGGTTCGTAGTCCGGGCGCATGCCGAAGGGGTCGGCGTGGGAGTTCCAGCCGGGCAGCGGGGAGTCGAAGCGGTCCTGCAGATCTGCGCGCACATAGAGGTACGCCGGTGAACCGGGGCCGCCGTTCAGGTACTTGTAGGTGCAGCCGACCGCCAGGTCCACGCCGTGCCCGTCCAGCCCGACCGGCAGCGCGCCCGCGCTGTGGCACAGGTCCCAGACGACGTACGCCCCCGCCGCGTGCACGGCCGCCGTGAGCGACGGCAGGTCGTGCAGCCGGCCGGTGCGGTAGTCGACGTGGTTGAGCAGCACCGCCGCCGTACGGTCGCCGAGCGCGCCCGGGACCTCGGACGGCGGGACCGGGCGCAGGGTGCAGCCGGTCATCCGGGCGGCCGAGGCGGCGATGTAGCCGTCCGTGGGGAACGTGGTCGCGTCGACCACGATCTCGTCCCGCCCGGTGTCCGCCGACCGCGCCAGCCGCACCGCGCCCACCAGCGCCTTGAACAGGTTGACGCTCGTCGAGTCCCCGACCACGATCTGCCCGGCGGCGGCGCCGACCAGCGGGGCGATCCGGTCGCCGATCCGCTCCGGCGCCGTCCACCAGCCCTCCTCGGTCCAGGACCGGATGCGCAGTTCGCCCCACTGCCGGCGGACCACGTCCTCGATCCGGCCGGGGACGGCGACGGGCAGCGCGCCCAGCGAGTTGCCGTCGAGGTAGACCGCTCCTTCGGGATCGTCCAGCACGAACTCGGCGCGCTTGGCGGCCAGTTCGTCGGCCGCGTCCAACTTCTCCGCTTTCGAGGCCAGTTCAGACATGGGATCGCGCCGTCCACAGCTCGGGGAACACGTTCTTCTGCGCCCGCTTCTCCAGCCAGGCCACCCCGGCCGAGCCGCCCGTGCCGGCCTTGGCGCCCATCGCGCGGCGGGTGGCGACCAGGTGGTCGTTGCGCCAGCGCCACACCAGCTCGGCGACATCGGTCAGCGCCTCGCCCAGCCGGGCGACCTCGTCCCGCTCGTCACCCGAGTAGACGGCCGTCCAGGCCGCCTCCACCTCCGGTGACGGCTCGTACCGCCGCGACACGTCGCGCCGCAGCACCTCCTCGGGGACGGCGTGCCCGCGCCGGGCGAGCAGCCGCAGCACCTCGTCGTACAGGCTCGGTTCGTGCAGCGCCTTCTCCAGTTCGGCGTGCACGCGCGGCGAGCCCCGGTGCGGGACCAGCATGGACGCGGACTTGTCGCCGAGCAGGAACTCCAGGCGCCGGTACATCGCCGACTGGAAGCCGGAGCCCTCGCCGAGGGCGCCGCGGTAGGCGTTGAACTGCGCGGGGGTGAGCTGTCCGAGCGGCTTCCAGGAGGCGTTCAGCGCCTCCAGCTCCCGCACGGACCGCTTCAGCGCGTCGATCGCGGTCGGTACGTCGTCCTCCCGCAGCGCCTTCGCCGCGGTCTCCCACTCGTGGACGATGACGGTGAACCACAGCTCCATCACCTGGGTGGTGACCAGGAAGACCATCTCCCCGGGATCGTCGGAGAGGGGGTGCTGGAGGTGGGTGAGGACGTCGGCCCTGACGTAGTCCTCGTAGGGGGTCGTGCCCTCGAAGTCGAGATGCGGGGTCTCCGGCTCGTGAGCCTCGTGGGACATCGCTGTCTCCTGAAATGTACTCCGGGTAGCGGTCCGCCCCTGCCGTTACCGGCACGGGGGCCCCGGTCCCCACGGTGCATCCTCCGCAATCGTCCCCCACGGCCGCAAGGCCCGCCCGGTCACGGGCGGGCCTCGTGGGCCGTACGGCTCAGCCGAGGACCTGGGCCGCCGTCGGCGAGGAGTCCTTCAGGAACTGGGAGCAGCGCTCGTACTCCTCCTGCTCGCCGATCGCCTGCGCGGCGCGGGCGAGGGCGTGCAGGGCGCGCAGGAAGCCGCGGTTGGGCTCGTGCTCCCAGGGGACCGGGCCGTGACCCTTCCAGCCGTTGCGGCGTAGCGCGTCCAGTCCGCGGTGGTAGCCCGTACGGGCGTACGCGTACGACTCCACGACGCTGTCCCGCTCGAACGCCTCGTCGGCCAGCCGGGCCCAGGCCAGCGAGGAGGTCGGGTAACGGGCGGCGACGTCGGCGGGCGAGGTGCCCGACGCGAGCAGTTCGCGCGGCCCGGGGTCGTCGGGGAGGTGGGTCGGGGGCGGACCGCCGAGGAGGTTCTCATGAATCGACATGGGTCCAGTCTCGTACATCAGCCCCGTCCGGTGCCGGGAGGCCGGGGGACGGCCCCGCCGCCCGGTCCCCGCCCGGTCTCCGCCTCCAGCGGGGGCACCGCCACGCTGCCGTGCGTACGGCACTCGGGGCGCCGGCAGTCCGGTGCCGCCGGGCGGCGCACGGTCGTGAAGGCGACGGCCGCCCCCACCACCAGGACCCCCGCGCACAGCACCATCGCCCGCCCGAACGCGTCGTCGAAGGCGTCCGGCTCCCGGTAGGCCTCCGGCCCCATCCCGGTGAGCAGCGGCAGCGCGGCCACCGCCACCAGGCCGGCCGCGCGGGCGGCGGCGTTGTTGGTGCCGCTGGCCAGGCCCGCCCGCGCGGTGGCCACGGAGGCGAGCACGGTCGCGGTCAGCGGCGCCACCAGGGTGACCATGCCGAGGCCGAGCACCAGCAGCGCGGGCAGCACGTCGGCGGGGTAGGAGGCGCCCGGGCCGACGCGCAGCATCAGCAGCATCCCGGCGGCGCACAGCAGCGGTCCGACGGTGAGCGGGACGCGCGGGCCGATGCGGTCGCCGAGTTCACCCGAGCGCGCGGAGAGCAGCAGCATCAGCGCGGTCGTGGGCAGCAGCGCCGTGCCGGCGGCGAGGGCGGAGTACCCGACGACGACCTGGAGCTGGAGCGCGGCGAGGAAGAAGAAGCCGCCGAAGGCGGCGTACACGCACAGCGTGACCAGGTTGGCGGCCGTGAACTGGCGGGAGGCGAAGAGGTCCGGCGGCATCATCGGGTCCGGGCCGCGCCGCTCGACGTGCACGAAGGCGACGGCGGCGGCGAGACCGGCGGCCCCCGCGACGGCGACCACGACGGAGCCCTCACCGGCCTCGATCAGCGCGTACGTCACCAGCGCGAGGGCGAGCGCGCCGAGCGCGGCGCCCAGGACGTCGAAGCGGCCGTGCGCGCCCCCGCCGGAGGACTCGGGCACGTGCCGTACGGCGATCGGGGCGCACAGCAGGGCGAGGGGCACGTTGATCAGGAACACCCAGCGCCAGCCCGGCCCGTCCACCAGCCAGCCGCCGAGGAACGGCCCGACGGCCGCGCCGACACCGCCGAAGCCGGACCACAGGCCCACCGCGCGGCCCCGGTCGTCGGCGTGGAAGGAGGCCTGGATGAGGGCGAGCGACCCGGGCGTGAGCAGCGCGCCGCCGACGCCCTGGAGCGCGCGGGCGGCGATCAGCATCCCGGCGTTCGGGGCGAGACCGCACAGCAGGGAGGCCGTGGCGAACCACAGCACCCCGATGACGAACACCTTCCGCCGCCCGAACCGGTCCCCCAGCGCCCCGCCCAGCAGGATCAGCCCGGCCAGCGTGACCATGTACGCGTTGACGGTCCACTGGAGGGCGGCGAGGTCGGCGCCGAGGTCGCGCCCGATGCGCGGGAGGGCCACGTTGACGACCGTGGAGTCCAGCAGGGCCATGCCGGAACCGAGCACCGTGGTGAGCAGGATCCACTTGCCCTGCGGTGAGGCCAGCCGGACATCGGGCATGTGGGGAGCATACGGAAAAGGGGGACGTACGGAAACGCGGGGAGCCCGGCACCACCGCGGGTGCCGGGCTCCCGGAGCACGGGCTCCTTACTTGATCCTGGTGCCCGTCGAGCGCAGGTGGCGGCAGGCCTCGACCACGCGGGCGGACATCGACGCCTCGGCCAGCTTGCCCCAGGTGCGCGGGTCGTAGGTCTTCTTGTTGCCGACCTCGCCGTCGACCTTCAGGACGCCGTCGTAGTTCCTGAACACGTGGTCGACGACCGGACGCGTGAAGGCGTACTGGGTGTCGGTGTCGATGTTCATCTTGACCACGCCGTTCTCCAGGGCGGTCAGGATCTCCTGCTCGCTGGAGCCGGAGCCGCCGTGGAAGACGAAGTCGAACGGCGCCTGCTTGCCGAACTTGGCGGCGACGCCCTCGTTCAGCTCCTTCAGCAGCTCGGGACGGAGGACGACGTTGCCCGGCTTGTACACGCCGTGCACGTTGCCGAAGGACGCGGCCAGCAGGTAGCGGCCCTTCTCGCCCAGGCCCAGCGCCTCCGCCGTGCGGATCGCGTCGTCGACCGTGGTGTAGAGGGAGTCGTTGATCTCGTGCGAGACGCCGTCCTCCTCGCCGCCGGTCGGGGTGATCTCGACCTCGAGGATGATCTTCGCGGCGCGGGTGCGCTCGAGGAGCTCCTGGGCGATGGCGAGGTTGTCGGCGAGGGTCTCGGCGGAGCCGTCCCACATGTGGGACTGGAACAGCGGGTCGCGGCCGGCCTTGACGCGCTCCTCGGACACCGCGAGCAGCGGACGCACGTACCCGTCGAGCTTGTCCTTCGGGCAGTGGTCCGTGTGCAGGGCGATGTTGACGTCGTACTTCTCGGCGACGATGTGCGCGAACTCGGCCAGGGCCACCGCGCCGGTCACCATGTCCTTGTTGTGCTGGCCGCCCAGGAACTCGGCGCCGCCCGTCGAGATCTGGACGATGCCGTCGCTCTCCGCCTCGGCGAAGCCCCGCAGTGCCGCGTGCAGGGTCTGGGACGAGGTGACGTTGATGGCCGGGTAGGCGAACTTTCCTGCCTTCGCCCGGTCCAGCATCTCGTTGTAGACCTCGGGAGTTGCGATGGGCATCTGTCCGCTCCTCTTAGCGTTGCGGGTGGGGGTGCTGCGTACGGTCGGCCCTGACCTGGAACCTTGGATGCGACGTCATTGTCGAGGCCATCCTCCCAGACTTGTCCGGCTGGTCGACCGCGCAGGTCAAGTCGTTATGTCGACGATGTCTGAGGACCGCGCGACGGGGCGGGCCGGGGGCGGGTCAGTCGAGGCCGAGCTCGTCCTTCGCGTACGCGAACAGGTACGGCACCCCGGCGCCCTCCCGGATCTTCTCGGCGGCGCCGGTGGCCCGGTCGACGATGGTCGCGACGGCCACCACCTCGGCGCCGGCCTCGCGCACGGCCTCGACCGCGGTGAGCGGGGAGCCGCCGGTGGTGGAGGTGTCCTCGACGACCAGGACGCGGCGGCCCGCGATGTCCGGGCCCTCCACCCGGCGCTGCAGGCCGTGCGCCTTGGCGGCCTTGCGCACCACGAAGGCGTCCAGCCGCCGGCCGCGCGCGGCGGCGGCGTGCAGCATGGCGGCGGCCACCGGGTCGGCGCCCATGGTCAGGCCGCCGACCGCGTCGAAGTCCAGCCCGTCGGTCAGGTCCAGGAGCACCTGGCCGACCAGCGGGGCGGCCTCGCCGTCGAGGGTGATGCGGCGCAGGTCGACGTAGTAGTCGGCCTCCAGACCGGAGGAGAGGGTCACCTTGCCGTGCACCACGGCCTTGTCCTTGATCTGCTGCAGCAGCGCGCCGCGAACGTCACTCATGCCAGTCAGCTTAAAGGCGGGTCCAGCTCCAGGTCGTCGAGGCCTCCAGCGGCTCCAGGGGGGTGACCAGGCGCGGGTGGGTGTTCAGGCCGTCGGGCGGGCCGGTCTGCGGCTCCACGCAGACGGCCTCGCGCTGCTCGTCGTAGACCACGACCCACTCCTCGCGGCTGGTCACCTTCAGCTCCAGCAGCCCCGGCCAGGTGAGGGTGACGTCGACGCCGCCGGGCATGCCGAAGCAGTCGTCCCAGGGCCCGGGCTTCGGGTCGATCCGGTGGCCGGTGGGCAGGTGGTCCTCGCCGCGCTCCTCCTGCCAGGCCGGCGCGAAGTCCAGGCGGACGTCCGTGCCGTCGAGGGTGCGGTTGAACCAGGGGTGCCAGCCGATCTGCGCCGGGAAGGAGGACTCGTACGTCTCCACGCTCATGGCCAGCGTCAGGGAGTCCGCGGTGAGCGCGATCTGCTGGGTGACGCGCCCGGGGTAGGGCCACGGCTCGGCGAGGTCGTACGTGAGCACGGCCTCGTCGGCGCTCCTGCGGGCGGTGCGCCAGGCGGCGTCGCGGGCGGTGCCGTGGATGGCGTGCGGCGGGGCGTTGAGCGGCATGTGGTGCACGGCGGCGCCGTCCCGGAACCGGCCGTCGCGGATCCGCCCGCACCAGGGGACCATCGGGAAGCAGCCGTACCTCTCCCCCTGCCGCAGCAGTTCGACGCCCCCGAGCCGCAGCCCTCCGACCCGGCCGCCGTTGCCCGGCTGCACGGTCACCTCCGCGTCGCCCGCGGTCAGCGTGATGTCTTCGGTACTCACGTCTCGACCCTACTGGGGCGATCAAGGGGGCCCGGGTTCCTTCCGGCCGGTTCGCGTCGCTCAGTGCCGTCTGCGCAGCGCCCGGACCGCGACGACGGCCGAGGCCACCGCGAGCGCCGCCGCCGGGGCGGCCCAGCGCAGCGGGCTGCGGGGCGAGACGGTCTGGGGGGCGGGGA
>NZ_MSGP01000591.1 GCF_002078235.1 Streptomyces viridosporus | reverse complement strand
CCGGGGCGGAGCCGGCGTCCGGTGCCCGGCGCTCCGGCGCCTTGCCGCGCCGCCGGCTCGGCACCGGGGTCTCGCCGCGCTGGAGGCGCCTGCGTACGTCGTGGGCGGTGCCCAGGGACAGGCCGGACCGCTCGGCGACGGCCCGCAGCGGCAGGTCCGGGTGGCTGGTCATGAGTTCCGCGGCCCGCAGACGCTCCAGGGTGCGGTCCAGCGGGTGGTCCTTGCCGTCGCTGCCCACCCGCGTGTTCGACTGCGGAGTCCCCACGGTTGAACTGCGCCGCACGGCCGCGACCGTCTTGGGGTCCAGCCCGGTGCAGGTGGCGACGGCCCGGTCGGAGAGGTCCGCGTGGGAGCGCAGGATGCGTTCGGCGGCGGCCTTGCGGTCCGCCGTCGACAGCGGCAGCCCGTGGGCGACGTTCGCGGACACCGAGCGCAGGAACGCGTCCTTCTCGGGCCCGTCGAAGTAGTGCACCTCGACGGTGTCCCGTCCCCTCAGGGCGGCGGCGGCCACCCGGTGCGAACCGTCGACGATCCGCATCGTCGGCCGGTGGACCAGGATCGGCGGCAGTGAGGCGAGGATGTCGGCGAGGCGTTGCACATGCGCGTGGTCGACCCCGTTCAGCCGGGGGGAGTCGGCCGGCAGCAACGCGACGATACGGACCCGCTGGGTGAAGTTCGTCGGCAGCTCCAGAGCCTTGTCCGCGCTTTCCAACCTGACACCCCCCTGAACCGGTACGAATTGTTCCGGCGTGCCTCTCCATTTCGCGGCACGGGCCCCGTTCCTGACGGAAGAGGAATACGTCGGCAAGAACGTTAGGCGACCGAACGGCCTTTTGGGCGGGGCGGCGGGGCGATGCCTCGACTCCGCCTAGTTCATTCACGCAACTCACCGTTCGGTGAACGCCGCGGGGGTCGGTTGTTTGAAAAGACTCGGCAGCTCTACGTTCTTTTCGCACCCCAGAGGAATCCCACCAACGAGACCGGGAGGACGCGTTGCAGGCATCGGCAAGAATTCCCGAGCGCAGGGTCGAAATCGGGGACGAGGCGACCCTCACCCTCGAGGCCTATGCGGACACCATCGTTCCCGGCGAGAAGCGCCGGCCCGGCGACCGGGCGATAGCCGGCGCCGGCACCGGGGGAGGAGCGGTCGCCGCCGGCGCCCTGGACCTCCTGCGCTGGGACGCGACCGGCATCGCCGACGGACTGGAGGACCTGGTCGGCCTCGTCAACGGCCACGCCAGGGCCTACGCGGCCGAGGCCGGCCTGGAGCTGGACGACACGGTGCCGCCCTTCGTGGCCCTCGACTACGAGGACCGGGTGCGGCTGATCCAGACGCTGACCACCCCGGGCCATCCGGAGAAGGACTTCTGGGTCCTGCTTTCCCTGTTCTGCAACATGGCCTTCGACTCCGCCGCCCACCTGCACACCGCGCAGGCCATCGAGGAGGGCCACCCCGGTCTCACGGCGATGGGCATCACCGCCCCCGACGCCGACGGCCTGTGGCGGTTCGCGGACTTCGGCTACGGCCGCAAACTGGCCGACCTCCACCCCGACACCACCTCGACCGGGAGTCCGGCATGAGCAACGCGATCGAGAAGACCGACGTCCTGGTCATCGGCAGCGGCTTCGGCGGAGCCATCGCCGCCTACCACCTCGCCGCCGGCGGTGCGAAGGTCACCGTCCTGGAGCGCGGGCCCTGGCTGCGCAGCACGGACTTCGAGCACGACTACAAGCTGGGGTCCTCCTACACGCGGGCCTTCGACTTCGTCGTCGGCGACGGGATGAGCGTGCTGGGCGGCAACTGCGTCGGCGGCGGCAGCGTCGTCTACTTCGCGGCCATGCCGCGCGCCCCGCGCTTCGTCTTCGACCGCAAGGGCAGCATCGGCCGCCGGATGTGGCCCTCCTCCCTCAGCCGCGACACCCTCGACCCGTGGTACGACCGGATCGAGGAGTCCCTCTCGGTGAGCAAGCAGGAATGGAGCGACGTCAGTTACGCCGGGGGCCTGTGGGCGGCGGCCTGCCACCAGGCCGGCCGCACCGCCAACCCGCTCGCGGTCGCCATCGACAACTCCAAGTGCGCCAACTGCAACTTCATGATGGCCGGCTGCCGGTTCGAGGCGAAGCAGTCACTCACCGTCAACTACCTGCCGGCCGCGATCGCCCACGGAGCCGAGATCCGGCCCCTGCACGAGGTGCAGCACCTGACCCGGACCGCGGAGGGGGACTACCGGGTCCACTACCACGTCGTCGACGACCAGGACTACCGGCTGCACAACGGCTCCGGCGTGATCCAGGCCAAGATCGTCGTGATGGCGGCCGGCGCCGCGGCCACCCCGGTCATCCTGCAGCGCAGCGAGGCCCACCTCGGCGCGATGCCGCACGCGGTCGGCCGCTACTTCTCCGGCAACGGCGAGCGGCTCAACACGGCCGTCCTAGACGAGGACAAGGTCTCCGAACTCCTCGGCCTGTCCCGCGGCGACGGCGCCCTGCCCTACGGCGCCAACGCGATCGGCCGAGGGCCGACCGTGGCCAGCTGGGACAAGCTGGACGGCTCGCTTCCCGAGTACTCCCGCTACTCGCTGGAGCAGCTGTACTTCCCGCCGGGCCTGGGAACCATCCTCGCCCAGGTGCCCGACGCCACCGGACCGACCTGGTTCGGCAGGGAGAAGAAGGAGATCCTCCGGAACTGGAAGTCCTGGCTGACGGTCTTCTCGATGACCGAGGACGACAACGAGGGCGTCTTCGGCCCGCCGCCGGCGACCGGCAACGCCCTGCGCATCTCCCAGCAGATGCTCGGCCGCGGCAGCCTCTCCTACCGGCCCACGAAGAACACCTGGCACGGCTGGAACCAGTCCGACGCCGACGTGAAGGAGATCCTGGAGAAGGACGGCCTCGCCAAGGTGATGCCGTGGACCAACGACCTGGTCGGCGCCTACACCGTGCACCCCCTCGCCTCCTGCCGGATGGGCGACGACCCCCGCACCTCGGCCCTGGACGACACCAACGAACTGCGCGGTCACTCCGGCGTCTTCGTCACCGACGCGTCCGCGGTCCCCGGAGCGCTCACCGTCAACCCGGCGATGACCATCGCGGCCGTCGCCGAACGCGCGGTCCCGCACATCGTGGCGGCGGCCCAGCGCAGGGGAGTCGCGGTGAGCTACGGAGCCCCGTCCCCCACCGGCCACAAGAGCGGCCGCGACGCGGTCCTGCCGCTGCTGCGCAAGGGGGCCAGGCAGCCGGCCGGAGTGTGACCGGCAGCGGCGGGCGCTCCCCGCCGACCGGTCGGTTGCTTCACAGGACTTTCCCTTCCCCGGTGGGTTGCTTCACGCAACCGGCCCGCGATCCCAGGAGACAGCAGTGCGAGCGCTCGTGAGAACCATGGTGAGGGGCTCCCTCAAGCAGATCCGGCACGTCACCGCCGTCCCGCCCCACGAGGCGGGGGGCCTGGTGGCCGACGTCTACCGCCGGGCCGGCCGGGAGTTCGGGATCCTCGCACCGCCGCTGGCGCTGCACTCCCCGGCGCCCGAGGTGCTCGCCGCCTGCTGGATCCTGCTGCGCGAGACCCTCCTCGTCGAGGGCCGGGCCGGCCGGGCCGCCAAGGAGGCCGTCGCCACCGGCGTGTCGCAGGCGAACGAGTGCGCGTACTGCGTCGACGTCCACCGCGCCAAGCTGCAGACCCTGGCCGGGCCGGACACCGCGGCTCTCGCGGCCGTCACCGACTGGGCCCGGAACCTCACCACCGCCGACGGCCCGTCGCGGACCGTGCCCTTCGCCGCCGATCACCTGCCCGAGCTGCTGGCCACCGCCGTCACCTTCCACTACCTCAACCGGATGGTCCGGCTGTTCCTGCCCGACTCGCCCGTGCCCGGCGCGGCCCCCAGGGCCGGGCGCGGACCGGCGCTGCGGATCGTGGCGCGGGCCATGCGCCCGGACACCGGCACCACGCTCACCGCCGGAGCCGCCCTCGGCCTGCTGCCCGCGGCACCGCTGCCCGCCGCGCTCGCCTGGGCCCGGCCCGAGCCGTCCGTCGCCGGGGCCCTGTCCCGCGCCGTCGCCGGCGTCGACGCGGCCGCCGAACGCCGGGTCCCCGAGCCCGTGCGGGAGCTGCTGCACGCCGAACTCGCCGTGCGCGACGGCATGGCGCCCGGCCCGAGCCGCGCCTGGCTCGAGCCCCTCGTCGCCGGGCTCGTCCCCGGTCAGCGGCCCGCCGCGCGGCTGTCCCTGCTCATCGCGCTCGCCCCGTACCAGATCACCGACGCGGACGTGACGGCGTTCCGGGCGGTCCGGCCCGGAACGCCGTCACGTCC
>NZ_MSGP01000590.1 GCF_002078235.1 Streptomyces viridosporus | reverse complement strand
AGCTGTGTATAAGGGACAGCCCATGACGGGGGGCGGGCCGAACACACCCGTCGGCGGCGCCACCGTGCCGGGCGGCACGGCCCCCGCCGGTTCGGGCACGACCCGCAGCGGGAGCAGCGGGAAGGTGGGAGCGGCGTCCCGCACGGGAGCGGGTTCCTGTACGAAAGCGGGTTCCTGCGCGAAAGCGGGTTCCTGCGCGGGAGCACCGTCCCGCTGCTCCCGGACCGTCGGCACGGGCTGTGCCGTGAAGTGGCTGGAGCCGTCGGGGTCGACCCGGAGCGGGAGGACGTAGCCGATGCGTTCGTCGTGGACGGTGGCGAGAACGGCGCGACCGGAGGCGCGGGCGACCCGGTGGAGGTGGTTCAGCACCGCCTGCTGGATCTCCTCGCCGGGCGCGGCGGTCACCGGCACCCCGCCGACCGACGCCCCGCCCTGACCCGCCCCGGCGGCGGGGACACGGACGTCGATCGGCACCGCCGCACGGTCCGCCGCGTGTGCGGCCTGTTCCTGTTCCCGCTTCTTCTCGCGGCTGAGTCGAGCCATCGTTCCCTCATTCGGGTCGTACACCTACCGACCAGTCTGTCCGCCCGGCCGCTTCTCTCACGTCACCGCGCTGTCACAGGCTCGTCCCAAGGGCCGTCCCCCGCGGTTCGCCGTCCGCCGGACGGCATGAAGGCCGAAGCGACGGGCGCGGGAACGACGGCGGCCGGGAGGTCTTCCGGTGCGGCGCGGCCCCACGAACCGGAGCCGCCGACCCACGAACCGGAACCGCCGACCTGCGAACCGGAGCCGCCGACCCGCGATCCGGAGCCTCCGGTCTCGCCCGGCGGGACCGGCGCGCCGACGTGTCGGCACCCGGGATCGACCCCCCGATATTTATTTCTCTCGCGAGCGAGATACCTTGGTGGAGGCCGGGCCCTGGTGCACAGGCATCCGTAAGCCCGGAGGTCTCGCACGCATGGAGGATCGCCGTGACCCTGCCCGCACCGTCACCGCCCGCCGCCTCACCCCGGGCGACCGATCCGGCGCGACGCCGCAGGCCGGGCGGAGCCGTCATCGGCTATCTGACCACCACCGACCACAAACGGATCGGCTCCCTCTACCTGGTCACGTCGTTCGCGTTCTTCTGCATCGGCGGTCTGATGGCGCTGGTGATGCGCGCCGAGCTGGCCCGTCCGGGCCTGCAGATCATGTCGAACGAGCAGTTCAACCAGGCGTTCACGATGCACGGCACCGTGATGCTGTTCATGTTCGCGACGCCGCTGTTCTCCGGCTTCGCGAACTGGATCATGCCGCTGCAGATCGGCGCGCCCGACGTGGCGTTCCCGCGGCTGAACATGTTCGCCTACTGGCTGTACCTCTTCGGCTCGCTGATCGCGCTCGCCGGCTTCCTCACCCCGGACGGCGCGGCCAGCTTCGGCTGGACCGCCTACACCCCGCTGTCGGACACGGTCCGCTCACCGGGGTCCGGCGCGGACCTGTGGATCATGGGTCTGATCCTGCAGGGCTTCGGCTCGATCCTGGGCGCGGTCAACTTCATCACCACGATCATCTGCATGCGCGCTCCCGGTATGACGATGTTCCGGATGGGGATCTTCACCTGGAACGTGCTGCTCACCAGCGTGCTGATCCTGCTGGCCTTCCCGGTGCTGGCCGCGGCGCTCTTCGCGCTGGAGTACGACCGCAAGTTCGGGGGCCACGTCTTCGACCCCACCAACGGCGGGGCGCTGCTGTGGCAGCACCTGTTCTGGTTCTTCGGCCACCCCGAGGTCTACATCCTGGCGCTGCCGTTCTTCGGCATCATCTCCGAGGTGGTCCCGGTCTTCTCCCGCAAGCCGATCTTCGGCTACATGGGACTGATCGGCGCGACCATCGCGATCGCGGGTCTGTCGGTGACGGTGTGGGCGCACCACATGTACGCCACCGGCGGCGTGCTGCTGCCCTTCTTCTCCTTCATGACCTTCCTGATCGCGGTCCCGACCGGTGTGAAGTTCTTCAACTGGATCGGCACCATGTGGAAGGGCTCCCTGAGCTTCGAGACGCCGATGCTGTGGGCCATGGGTTTCATGGTCACCTTCCTGTTCGGTGGTCTGACCGGCGTGATCCTGGCCTCGCCGCCGCTGGACTTCCACGTGACCGACTCGTACTTCGTGGTGGCGCACTTCCACTACGTGGTGTTCGGCACCGTCGTCTTCGCGATGTTCGCCGGCTTCCACTTCTGGTGGCCGAAGTTCACCGGCAAGATGCTCGACGAGCGCCTGGGCAAGATCACCTTCTGGACGCTCTTCATCGGCTTCCACGGCACGTTCCTGGTCCAGCACTGGCTGGGCGCCGAGGGCATGCCGCGCCGGTACTCGGACTACCTG
>NZ_MSGP01000059.1 GCF_002078235.1 Streptomyces viridosporus | reverse complement strand
CGCGGCAGAACTCCAGGGACTGCTCCAGCGACAGCTTGCGCGGCGGCACGATCGACTCGGTCACGTCGGCCGTGGACGACCGCATGTTGGTGAGCTTCTTCTCCTTGGTGATGTTGACGTCCATGTCGTCGGAGCGGGAGTTCTCGCCGACGATCATGCCCTCGTACACCTCGGTGCCCGGCTCGACGAACAGCACGCCGCGCTCCTGGAGGTTGGTCATCGCGAACGCGGTGACGGCACCGGCGCGGTCGGCGACCAGGGAGCCGTTGCTGCGGGTCGTGAGCGTCCCGAACCAGGGCTCGTGCCCCTCGTGGATGGAGTGGGCGATGCCCGTGCCGCGGGTCTGGGTCAGGAACTCCGTGCGGAAGCCGATCAGACCGCGGGAGGGCACCACGAACTCCATGCGCACCCAGCCCGAGCCGTGGTTGGACATGTTGTCCATGCGGCCCTTGCGGACGCCCATGAGCTGGGTGACCGCGCCCATGTGCTCCTCGGGGACGTCGATGGTCATGCGCTCGACCGGCTCGTGGACCTTGCCGTCGACCTCCTTGGTGACCACCTGCGGCTTGCCGATGGTGAGCTCGAAGCCCTCGCGGCGCATCTGCTCCACCAGGATGGCCAGCGCCAGCTCGCCGCGGCCCTGCACCTCCCAGGCGTCGGGGCGCTCGGTCTCCAGGACGCGCAGCGAGACGTTGCCGATCAGCTCGCGGTCCAGGCGGTCCTTGACCTGGCGGGCGGTGACCTTGCGGTCCTTCACGGCCGCCTTGTTGTCGGCGCCCTTGCCGGAGCCGCCGCGGCCGACCAGCGGGGAGGTGTTGGTGCCGATGGTCATGGAGATCGCGGGCTCGTCGACCGTGATCAGCGGCAGCGGGACCGGGTTCTCCGGGTCGGCCAGGGTCTCGCCGATCATGATGTCCGGGATGCCGGCGACGGCGCAGATGTCACCGGGGCCGGCCTTCTCGGCGGGCTTGCGGGTGAGCGCTTCGGTCATCATCAGCTCGGAGATGCGCACGTTCTGCACGGAGCCGTCGCGCTTCATCCAGGCGACCGTCTGGCCCTTCTTCAGCTCGCCCTGGTGGACGCGGAGCAGGGCGATCCGGCCGAGGAAGTTGTCCGCGTCGAGGTTGGTGACGTGGGCCTGGAGCGGGGCCTCCTCGTCGTAGGTGGGGGCCGGGATGTGCTGCAGGATCGTGGAGAAGAACGGCTCCAGGCTGGTGGAGTCCGTCGGGACCGTGCCGTCGGCCGGCTTGGTCAGCGAGGCGATGCCGTCGCGGCCGCAGGCGTAGACGATCGGGAACTCGATCTGCTCCTCGTCGGCGTCCAGGTCGAGGAAGAGGTCGTAGGCCTCGTTGACGACCTCGTCGATCCGGGCGTCCGGCCGGTCCGTCTTGTTGATGCACAGGATGATCGGCAGCCGGGCCTGCAGCGCCTTGCGCAGCACGAAGCGGGTCTGCGGCAGCGGGCCCTCGGAGGAGTCCACCAGCAGCACCACCCCGTCGACCATCGACAGGGCGCGCTCTACCTCGCCGCCGAAGTCGGCGTGGCCGGGGGTGTCGATGATGTTGATGGTGACCGGGTCCCCGCCGTCCTTGGGGTGGTACTTCACCGCCGTGTTCTTGGCGAGGATCGTGATGCCCTTCTCACGCTCCAGGTCGTTCGAGTCCATCATGCGTTCGTCGACCTGGTCGAGCTGGTGGGCGGCGAAGGCGCCGGCCTGCTTGAGCATGCCGTCGACGATGGTGGTCTTGCCGTGATCGACGTGGGCGACGATGGCGACGTTGCGGATGTCGTGACGCGTAACAGACGGAGCCATATAAGGCGTACTCCCGGAGGTGGTGAAGGATGCCCTGCGCAGACGTCTTCGGTGCGCGGACGCTGCCGGGCTGAACACGCCACGGCCTCACCCCATGGTACGGGGCCGTCACCGTCGTCGCTTTCGCACGCCGACGGGCCGGATCGTCCCCCCGGCCCGCCCGGGGTGGCGGCCGGTGCTTCCGTGCTGTCCGTGAGGCTTCTGGGAAACGCCATGTCCCGTTCGGATATCGGTGATCGCTCGAACGGGTTTCGGACATGTAAACCAAAAAAACGAGACATATGCCCGAATTGTCGAATTCAGTCGAGAGGTGTCAAGCGCGCGCAGATGTCAATCTTTGCAATTTTTGCTCAAAAAATCGATGGTAGGGAGATCCCTATGTCTTACGCCCTTGACGCGCGTTGATGCTCTTGGCGAAAGTTCCCCCAAACCACAGAACCTGCCGGTATCTGTGCTGCGCTCAACTCTCCAACCCCCCGGGGGACGAACACGATGACCAGTCCAACTAAGGCCGAGGACTCCGGGTCCGCGGCTGTCTTGGACCCCGAGCTCGCGGTGGCCGTCGAAGCCGCCAAGGGTGAGAAGCAGCCCGAGGGCCGCTCCCCCGGCCAGTTGATGTGGCAGCGCTTCAAGCGCGACCGTACCGGAGTCGTCTCCGCGTGCGTGGTGATTTTCTTCTTCGTGGTGTCCGCGCTTGCACCCGTCATCGCCAAGCTGTACGGCAAGGACCCCTACACGCTGTACGCCCAGGAGCCGGACTACCCGTTCCTCCTGGACGACTTCGCCATGCCGACCGGTTCCTTCGGCGGCATGTCGGGCGAGTTCTGGTTCGGTGTCGAGCCCAAGCTCGGCCGTGACGTGTTCACCATGCTGCTGTACGGCATGCGGACCTCGCTGTACATGGCCGTGATCGTCACGTTGCTCAGCGTGATCACGGGTGTGATCATCGGCATGGTCGGCGGCTACTTCGGCGGCCGGGTCGACTACTGGCTCGGCCGGGTGACGGACTTCTTCCTGGGCTTCCCCCAGCAGCTGTTCTTCATCGCCTTCATGCCCGTGGTGACCGCGATGTTCGTCGACCCGCAGGACGAGACCCCCACCTACCTGCGGGCCGTGGCGATCATCCTGGTGATGTGGTTCCTCGGCTGGATGGGCCTGTCCCGCCTGGTGCGCAGCTCCGTGCTGTCGCTGAGGGACAGGGAGTTCGTGGAGGCGGCCAAGGTGTCCGGCGCCTCTCCCACGCGCATCGTGCGCAAGGAGATCCTGCCGAACATCGTCACCCCGATCCTGGTGCAGGCCACCTACATCCTCCCGAGCACGATCCTCACCATCGCCTTCCTCTCGTTCATCGGTGTCGGCTTCGTGGAGCCGACCCCGGACTGGGGCCGCATGTTCAAGGTCGGCACCGAGGTGTACGAGCAGGACCCGATGTTCCTGCTCTTCCCGGGCGCGGCGCTGGTGATCTTCGTTCTCGCCTTCAACCTTCTCGGAGACTCCGTCCGGGACGCATTCGACCCCAAGACCGGACGCTAATCGTCCATTGGTGGGTGGGGGAGCTGCCGCCCCCGTGCCGGGCTACCGGACCGTCAGGCAGCACTCGTGGACAACTAACGACAGGTAGGTGCATCGGCATCATGAAGCCCATCAGAACGCGTACCGCGCGCGCCATCGCCGTGGCCATCGTGGCCGGCTCGCTGGCTCTGACCGGCTGCTCCAGCGACAACGGCGGCGGCAACAAGGGCAAGGACGAGTCCAAGTCCCAGAAGGACGCCGCCGAGCAGCAGGATCCTGTCGCCTACGGTGACGCCGCCGCTTCCACCGGCCCGGCGAAGGAGGTCACCGGGGCCAAGTCCGGCGGTTTCATCAACGTCTACATGCAGTCGGACCTGACCCACATGGACCCGGGTCAGATCTACGTCAGCGACGCCGGCCAGTTCTCCAACCTGATCCACCGCGGCCTGACGAACTTCCAGGAGGACAAGGACGGCAACCTGACGGTCGTCGGTGACATCGCCACCGACTCCGGCCAGTCCTCCGAGGGCGGCAAGGTCTGGACGTACAAGCTCAAGGACGGCGTCAAGGACGAGGACGGCAACGAGATCACCTCGGCCGACGTCCGCCACACCATCGAGCGCCTGTACTCCAAGGTCATCTTCGACGGTCCGACCTTCGTCCAGTCCTGGCTCTCGGGCAACGACTACCGCAAGGCGCTGCCGGACGGCCCCTACAAGGGCAAGCACCTGCCGGACTCCGTCCTGGAGACCCCGGACGACAAGACGGTCGTCTTCAAGTTCAACCAGCCGCGCCCGGACCTCCCGCAGGCCCTGGCCATGGCCGGCTACTCCATCGTGCCCGAGAAGCAGGACACGAAGGAGAAGTACGACAAGGCCCCCAAGGCCCTCGGCCCGTACAAGATCGCCGAGTACAAGCCGGGCAAGTCCATGAAGCTGGTCAAGAACGACCAGTGGGACCCGAAGACGGACGCCGTGCGCCACCAGTACGTGGACGGCTTCAACTTCACCAACACGGTCTCCCAGGCCAGCCAGACCAAGCGCCTGATCTCCGACCAGGGCGAGGCCAAGAACGCCATCCAGTTCACGGACTCGGTGGACCCGGCCCAGATGTCCGACGTGGTCAGCAACCCGGAGACCAAGAAGCGCACCATCCAGGGCTACCAGCCCTACGTGTGGCAGCTCACCTTCAACCTCGACCGGGTGAAGGACAAGAAGGTCCGCGACGCGATCACCTACGCGATCCCGAACCAGTCCATGGTCCAGGCGGACGGCGGCCGCTACGGCGGTGAGGTCGCCGGCGGTCTGCTCGCCCCGACCCTGCCGGGCTTCGACGGGACCTACGACCCGTTCGGCAAGCTGAAGAAGCCCAACGGCGACCCGGAGAAGGCCAAGGCGCTGCTGAAGGAGGCGGGTGTCAAGGAGGGCACGAAGCTCACCTACGCCTACTCCAACACGCCGCGCGGCCAGGCCCAGCAGGTCATCATCAAGGACGCGCTGGAGAAGATCGGCTTCGACGTCCAGGCCAAGGAGATCGACCGGGCCAGCTTCTACGAGCAGGTCGGCAAGCTGGACAATCCGTACGACATCTACATGACCGGCTGGGGCCAGGACTGGCCGTCCCCGTCCACGGTCATCACCCCGGTCTACGACGGTGAGCTGGTCGCCGACGGTGCGTCCAACTACTCGCACATCAACGACAAGCAGGTCAACGACCTGATCAAGAAGGCCCTGACGCAGGAGCCGGAGGAGGCCGCCAAGACCTGGGAGCAGGCCCACCACCGCATCGTGGAGGAGATCAACCCGGCCGCCCCGGTCTACTACTCGAAGCAGATCCAGCTCTACGGATCGAACATCGGTGGTGCCAGGTACAGCAACGAGTCGAGCTACATCAACATCACCGACCTGTACCTGAAGCAGCCGTAACCCGTCAGCTCGGCTGACCGCGGGGGTGTGCGCCAGGCGGAGCACACCCCCGCGGACGGTACCTCCTACCTGCCGCCGCGTTTCGAAGAGAGCATCCACCCGCCATGCTTCAGTTCCTCATCCGCAGGCTGACCGGCGCCGTCGTCATCATGTTCCTGGTCGGCGCCTTCACGTTCTTCCTGTTCTACACGGTTCCTCAGGACTTCGCTGCGCTGTCCTGCGGCAAGAACTGCTCGCCCGAGAACCTCGCGGTGATCCGCGAGAACCTGGGCCTGGACAAGCCCATCACCACCCAGTTCTGGGAGTTCATTACGGGCATCGTGGCCGGCCGCGACTTCCCGCAGGGGCACTGCTCCGCGCCGTGCCTGGGTGTCTCCTTCGACAGCGGCGAGTTCGTCTGGGACTCCATCATCGACCGCTTCCCGCTGACGCTGTCGCTGACCGTCGGCGGTCTGGTGATCTTCCTGATCCTGGGTCTCGGCTCGGGTCTGCTCGCCGCCTGGAAGCGCGGCACGGCGACCGACAAGATCGTCTCCGGTGCCTCGATCGTGCTCAGCTCGTTCCAGATCTACCTGCTCGGCCCGATCGTCCTCGGCCTGCTGGTGTACAGCACGGGCATCATGGAGTTCCCGAAGTACCACAACTTCACCGACAACCCGGGCACCTGGGCCCTGGGCATGCTCATCCCCTGGGTGGTCATGGCCACCATCTTCACCGCCCAGTACACCCGTATGTCCCGCTCGACCATGATCGAGCAACTGCAGGAGGAGCACGTCCGCACCGCGCGCGCCAAGGGCATGAAGCAGCGGTACGTCTTCTTCCGCTACGCCTGGCGCGGCTCGCTGATCCCGATCGTCACGATCCTCGGCATGGACCTCAGCTCCCTGCTGTCCGGCGCGGTGGTCACCGAGTTCACCTTCGACCTGGCCGGCATCGGCCGTCTCGCGGTCGACTCGTCGCTGACGAAGGACCTGCCGGTCACCATGGGCGTCATGCTGTTCGGGGCGTTCTTCATCCTGCTCCTGAACATCCTCGTGGACCTCGTCTACGCGTACATCGACCCGCGCGTGCGGCTCAGCTAGGAGAAACACCGTGACCACACTGACCAAGACCGAAGGCGAGAAGGCCCCGACCGGGCCGGACTCCTTCCTCTCGGTCCGCGACCTGCGGGTGCGGTTCTCCACCGAGGACGGCATCGTCAAGGCGGTCGACGGGCTGTCCTTCGACGTCGAACGCGGCAGGACCCTCGGCATCGTGGGCGAGTCGGGCTCCGGCAAGTCCGTCACCAACCTGACCATCCTCGGGCTGCACAACCCCAAGTCCAGCACCGTGGAGGGCGAGATCCTCCTCGAGGGCAAGGACCTGGTCACCGCGTCCGAGAAGGAGATGGAGAAGCTCCGCGGCAACAAGGTCGCGATGATCTTCCAGGACCCGCTGACGGCGCTCTCGCCGTACTACACGGTGGGCCGGCAGATCGCCGAGCCGTTCATGAAGCACACCGGCGCCTCCAAGAAGGAGGCGCGGGAGCGGGCGATCGAGATGCTGACCAAGGTCGGCATCCCGCAGCCCAAGACCCGGGTGGACGACTACCCGCACCAGTTCTCCGGCGGTATGCGCCAGCGCGCCATGATCGCCATGGCGCTGGTCTGCGACCCCGATCTGCTGATCGCCGACGAGCCCACCACCGCCCTCGACGTGACCGTCCAGGCCCAGATCCTCGACCTGCTCAAGGACCTCCAGCAGGAGTTCGGCTCGGCGATCATCTTCATCACCCACGACCTCGGCGTCATCTCCGACATGGCCGACGACCTGCTGGTGATGTACTCGGGCCGGGCCGTGGAGCGCGGCAGCGTCCGCGAGGTGCTGCGCGAGCCCAGGCACCCCTACACCTGGGGCCTGCTCAGCTCGATGCCGCGCCTGGGCGGCAGCACCTCGCAGCCGCTCACCCCGATCCCCGGATCGCCGCCCAGCCTGCTGAACCCGCCCTCCGGCTGCCCCTTCCACCCCCGCTGCACCTTCACGGGCGAGGTGCCGGGCGACCGCTGCAGCACCGAGCGGCCGCCGCTGGGCGCAGGCCGCGCCGCCGCCTGCCACCTGACGGCGGAGCAGAAGCAGACCATCTTCATCGACAAGATCCAGCCCCGGCTGCGCTAGGGAGATCCGAGACATGAGCGACAACCTCACCCTCCCCGCACAGCAGGGCTCCACCGGCACGTCGACCGAGGCGCTGCTGAAGGTGGAGGGCCTGACCAAGCACTTCCCGATCTACGGCGGCTTTCCGATCAAGCGGAAGGTCGGCGCCGTGCAGGCCGTCGACAACGTCGACCTGACGGTCGGCGTCGGCGAGAGCGTCGGACTGGTGGGTGAGTCGGGCTGCGGCAAGTCGACCACGGGCCGGCTCGTCACCCGGCTCCTGGAGCCGACCGGCGGCAGGATCGAGTACGCGGGTCACGACATCACGCACGCCAAGCGCAAGCAGCTGGCGCCGATCCGGTCCGAGATCCAGATGATCTTCCAGGACCCGTACTCCTCCCTGAACCCGCGACAGACCGTCGGCACCATCATCAAGTCGCCGATGGAGGTCAACGGGATCAACCCGGCGGGCGGCCGGGAGAAGAAGGTCCGCGAGCTGCTCGAGCTCGTCGGCCTCAACCCCGAGCACTACAACCGCTTCCCGCACGAGTTCTCCGGCGGCCAGCGCCAGCGCATCGGCGTCGCCCGGGCGCTGGCGCTCAACCCGAAGCTGATCGTGGCGGACGAGCCGGTCTCCGCGCTCGACGTGTCGATCCAGGCGCAGGTCGTCAACCTGCTGCAGAAGGTCCAGGAAGAGATGGGCATCGCCTTCCTCTTCATCGCCCACGACCTGGCGGTGGTCCGGCACTTCTCGCAGCGGGTGGCCGTGATGTACCTCGGCAAGGTGGTCGAGGTCGGCGACCGGGACTCCATCTACAACCGGCCCCGGCACCCCTACACCCACGCCCTGCTGTCGGCCGTGCCCGAAGTGGCCATGGACGACGAGACGGAGAACCGGGAGCGCATCCGGCTCGCCGGTGACGTGCCCTCGCCGATCTCCCCGCCGTCCGGCTGCCGCTTCCGCACCCGCTGCTGGAAGGCGCAGGACAAGTGCGCCACCGAGGAGCCGCCGCTCGTCCAGATCTCCGGCAACCGCGAGGGCCACCTGACGGCCTGCCACTTCCCGGAGGAGCCGACCACCGAGGCCCGTGACGAGGACGTCGTCCTCGACCCGGCGCTGAAGGCCCTGGAGGACTCCGCCGAGAAGGAGTGACCCCGGAGCCACCCGCGGCTGCCGCCGGCCCCCGAGCGGGGCGGACGGCAGCCGCTGCTCGTCCGGGGCCCTCGAGGACCCTCCGGGAGGGCTTCCGGGGGCTTCCGGGGGCTCCCGGGTGCCGTCCGGGAGGGCTCCAGGGGGCTCCCGAGGACCCCCCGGGGACTCCCGGGGGA
>NZ_MSGP01000589.1 GCF_002078235.1 Streptomyces viridosporus | reverse complement strand
GAGACGTCACCCGAACGCGGGGTGACGTCTCCGGGGCGGCGTGCGAGGGGACTTCGCGTGTGTCCCGGCTTCGTGGCTGGGGCTGTTGTCCCGACCGGGCGGTTGCACGGGGGTCGGTCCCGGTGTGCGCCGTCGGCGGGTCTGGGCTATAGTCGATCTTGAAGNNCAAGGCCTGCCCGGCGCTCCATGAGAAGCCCCGCCCCCTGCCACAACGGGGGGCGGGGCTTTGTCACATGCGCGGCAGTTCGTGGCGTGAGGAGACGTCACCCGCGTTCGGGTGACAGCCCGGCGAGGCCCGGGGCGGCGCGCTATCTCCCACTGACCACCTCAGCGTGAAGACATGTGCTCATCCCCTGTTCGGTCAGCCGTCGTGGAAGGGGTGCCGGCCGACCGGGTCTCCGTGTGCGTTGCGGAAGGAAGGCTCGGACAGGGCCGCGTGGCGCAGGTGTTCGGCGAGCGCCGCGGTCGCCGTGGAGGCGGCGCGGTCCTTGACGCCCCAGGCCAGTAGATGGTGGCGGCGAGCCCAGGGGTCCTGCAGTTCGCACACGTCGAGGGGCTGGTGGGGGTCGATGGCGCGGCGCGGTACGACGGCGAGCCCGACGCCGGCGGCGCCCTCGGGTTATCCCCACCCCGGATCCGCCAGCAGCCGCCATGGTCCGTAACGAGCATGATCCGTAGCTTCGGGTCATCGGCTCGAAGAGATCGCGAGAGGACGGACCATGAGGCTGCGCAGCGGCAGGCGGCAGAAGGCGGACGACCGGCCGGATGCGGAGGCCCCGGCCACCGCATCCGGTCTCGCCGTCGAACTGCGGGGCGTCCGGCGGCGGTACGGCCGCGGCGCCGGTGCCGTGCACGCGCTCGCGGGCATCGACCTCGCCCTCGCGCGCGGCACGTTCACCGCGGTCATGGGCCCGTCCGGGTCCGGCAAGTCCACCTTCCTGCAGTGCGCCGCCGGGCTCGACCGGCCGTCGGCCGGCTCCGTGCGCCTCGGCGGTACGGAGATCACGGGCATGGGCGAGAACCAGCTCACCGAGCTGCGCCGCAGCCGCCTCGGCTTCGTCTTCCAGGCGTTCAACCTGCTGCCGTCGCTGACCGTGGAGCAGAACGTGCTGCTGCCGATGCGCCTGGCCGGGCAGCGCCAGGACCGCCGCCGGGCGGAGGCGGTGCTCGCGCGGGTCGGGCTCGCCGACAAGGCGAAGCGCCGGCCCGGCGAGCTCTCCGGCGGCCAGCAGCAGCGCGTGGCCATCGCCCGCGCCCTGGTCACCAGCCCCGACGTGATCTTCGCCGACGAGCCCACCGGCGCCCTCGACACCGGCACCGCCGCCGAGGTCCTCGGCCTGCTCCGGCAGGCGGTGGACACGCTCGGGGCCACCGTCGTCATGGTCACCCACGACCCGGCGGCGGCCGCCTGGGCCGACCGCGTGCTGTTCCTCGCCAACGGCGTCTTCGCCGGCGGCCTGGAGCGCGGTTCGGCGGAGCAGATCGCGGCGCGCATGGCCGCCCTCACCGCCCGCCCGGGCGCGATGGCGGAGGCCGTGGCATGAGACTGCTCCCCAACGGCCTCGCCCGCGCGGCCGTACGCTTCAAGCCCGCGTCGTTCGCGGGCACGTTCGTCGCGCTGATGATGGCGGCGCTGATCGTCTCGGCCTGCGGCATCCTGCTCGAGACCGGCCTGCGCGCCTCGGTGCCGCCCGAGCGGTACGCGAAGGTACCGGTCGTCGCGGCGGCGGACCAGTACGCCCGCTTCGTCACGGGCAGCGGCGACAGCCGGTTCGAGTCGACGGCCCTCCTGCCGGACACGGCGCGCGTGGACACCGCGCTGGCGGACAAGGCGGCCCGCGCGCCCGGCGTGGAGGCGGCGGTGCCGGACTTCACGTTCCCGGTGCGGCAGGGCGACGGCATGCTGACGGGCCACGGCTGGGGGTCACACACCTTCACCGGCGCCACGCTCACCTCCGGTGCCGCGCCCCGTACCGGCGAGGTCGTGCTCGACGCCACCGCTGCGCGGGCCGCGAAGGCCGGCGTCGGTGACACCGTCACGCTCGAAACCGCCACCGGGCGCGCCGACTTCCGCGTCTCCGGGCTGGCGAGGGCCGGATCCGGAGACGCGGCCGAGGGAGCCACCGGCTGGTTCGCCGACGCCCAGTCCTCCGCGCTCGCCGGGCACCCCGGCAAGGCCGACGCCATCGCCGTACTGGCGAAGGACGGTTCGGACGCCGACGCCCTCGCCGCCGGCGTGAGGAAGGCGCTCGCCGGTTCCGGTGCCAAGGTGCACTCCGGCGACGGCCGCGGCGCCGTCGAGGACCGTGGGCTCGGGTACGCCAAGGAGACGCTCTCCGGGCTCGGTGGCTCCTTCGGCGGGGTCGCCGCCATGGTCGCCGTCTTCACGGCGTCCGGCACGGTCGGCTTGTCCGTCGCCCAGCGCGCCCGGGAGTTCGCGCTGCTGCGCGCCGTCGGCGCCACCCCGCGGCAGATCCGTCGCGCGGTCGCCGCCGAGGCGCTGCTCGTCGCGCCCGCCGCCGGGCTGGTCGGCTGCCTGCCCGGGATCGGGCTCGCGCACTGGTGGTTCGGACAGTTGCAGGACCGCGGGGCCGTCCCGGAGGCCGTGGGCCTGCACGTCTCCTGGATCCCGCTCGTCGTCGCCGTCGGTACGGGGCTGCTGACCGCGCTCGCCGCCGGCTGGGCGGCCGGGCGCCGACCCGCGAAGATCAAGCCGGGGCAGGCGCTCACCGAGGCGTCGGTGGAGCGGCTGCGGCCGGGCGTGATCCGTACCGTGCTGGGTCTGGGCGCCCTCGTCGGCGGCGGGTTCCTCACCGTCCTCGCCGCCCGTTCGGCCGGAGAGGACGCGGCCAACGCCGCCCTCGGCGTCGTCATGCTCTTCATGCTCGCCGTGGCGCTGCTCGGCCCGCCGGTGGCGTGGCTGTGCGCGGCGCTGTTCGGGCTCCCCCTGAGCGGCGGCGGCGCCGCGGCCTCGCTCGCGGCCGCCAACTCCCGTACGAACGCCCGTCGGCTCGCCTCCGCGATCACTCCGATCGTGCTGGCCATGGCCTTCACCTCGACGCTCGTCTTCATGCACACGAGCGAGAGCCACGTCGCCGCGAAGCAACTGCGCGCGGGCATCACCGCGGACCACGTGGTCACGGACCCGGCCGGGCTGCCCGCCGACGCCGTCGACCGGGCCGCCCGCACGCCCGGCGTCGACGCGGCCGTGGGCCTGCTCGACACGCAGGTGCTCGTGCCCGTCGGGTCGGGTGGCGACCGGTGGCTGCAGGGCTCGGCGACCCAGGGCATCTCCGGCTCCGGCGCGCAGCTCGAGAAGGTGCAGGACCTCGATGTGCGCAGCGGCAGCCTGGACCGGGTCGGCAAGGGCCGGATCGCCATCGACAAGACGCTCGCCACGTCGGCGAGGGTCAAGGTCGGCGACAAGCTGCCGATCCACCTCCCGGACGGCACCAGGGCCAGCCCCGAGGTCGTCGCCGTGTACGGCCGCGGTCTCGGCCTCGCGGCGGTGACCATGGACCGCGCGTCCCTGGCCGCCCACGTCACCTCGGGCTTCGACAGCACGCTGCTGGTGCGGGGCGGGGACGCCGAGGCCCTCGCCCCGCTCGGCGAGGTCACCGACGCCTCCGGCTACGCGGTCGAGCAGAACACCGACCGCGAGCTCAACGCCTGGGCCAACTACACGATGGCCGGCGTCCTCGGCGGCTTCGCCGCCGTCGCCGCCGTCAACACGCTCGTGATGACCGTCCTCGACCGCCGCCGCGAGCTCGGCATGCTCCGCCTCATCGGCTCCACCCGGCGTCAGGTGATGCGGATGCTGCGCTGGGAAGGCCTGCTGGTGGCGGTGACCGGCATCGTCCTCGGCACGGCCATCGCCGCCGCGACGCTGATCCCGATGATGCGCGGCCTCACCGGCGAGGCTCCGTACGTACCTCCGTCGGTGTACGCGGCCCTCGCCGGGGGCGCGGTGGGACTGGGCCTGCTGGCGGTGACCCTGCCGGCGAGGGCGGCACTGCGGCGCTGAGGGACGGCGGCTCCGAGGCGCCGGGGCGCGCCTCGGAGCAGGGACTCCATCGAACCGCGATACCGCTTGCGGTCGTTGCCGTCCTTGCCGGCCACTTTCAGCCCGTCGGGGAAGCCGGTGCCGGACCCCGGTACGAGAGCATGCCATCGAAGATCTTCGGAGAAGGGCGCGGCGCACGCCAAGTGGCAACCCTCGGGGAGGGTGCCCGCTGACATGTCGGCCCGGGCGAAGCGGTACGCGACAGGCGGACGGGTGCGCCCGCTCAGTGCGGGGAGCACCTCGTACCATGAGGTCCGTGATCAGCAGCACCCGTTCAAGCCGCCGCCCAGTAGGGCGGCTGTTCGTGTTGCTGATCTTGGCGGTGCTGGCCGGTGTGCTGGGCATGCACGGCTTGGCTCCGGGCGGAGTGCCGACGGCGCGGACCGGGACCGGCCACGAGAGGGTGATGGCCGCGGCGGACGGTGTGCCGCACGCGAACGGGGGGTGCACGCACACGGACGGCGGATCGGGGTACCTCGATCACGCCGATGGGACGTGCGCGGCCGCCGGCACCGGTTCGGCGTACACGCCGCCGGCGCCGGTCGGCGCGGTGCTGGACACGCCCGCCGGGCCTTCCCCCACCACGGCGACCGGCGGCTCGGTTCCTGACGGGCGGGCGCCGCCCGACCTTTTCGAACTGCAACTTCTGCGGATATAGAGCGGCCCGCTCGGCACCCCTCGTACCCGGCGATGACCGGTGACGGGTGCCGTGCTCCCGCACGCCCTCGAAGATCCGTGACACCGCGCGCCGTGACCGGCGCGCGTGAAGGAGTTGCACCACCATGATCCGCAAGCGTTCACTCGTCCGCCGTACCGTCGCCGTCGCCGCCGCAGGTGCGGCAGTGCTCGTCCTGGCGGCCTGTGGCGGCGACGGCGACGACGGCAGCTCGGCTGCCGGGCACGGCGGCCACAACACCACCGCTTCCTCGTCCGCCTCCGCCCCGGCGTCACAGGGACAGCACAACGCGGCCGACGTGGCCTTCGCGAAGGGGATGATCCCCCACCACCGCCAGGCCGTCGAGATGGCCGACCTCGCACCCGAGAGGGCTCAGTCGGCCGAGGTGAAGAAGCTCGCCGCCGACATCAAGAAGGCCCAGGACCCGGAGATCAGGACGCTGTCCGGCTGGCTGGCTTCCTGGGGCGAGAAGGTGCCCGCCGAGGGCGCCACGGACCACTCCCTGCACGGCATGGACGGGATGATGACGGCCGAGGAGATGGCCGAGCTCGAGAACGCCTCGGGCAAGGCGTTCGACACCGCCTTCATGAAGATGATGATCAAGCATCACGAAGGCGCGGTCGAGATGGCGGAGACCGAGCAGGCCGACGGCGCCTACGCTCCGGCCAAGAAGATGGCCGCAGAGATCATCGCCTCGCAGAGCGCGGAGATCGAGCAGATGAACAAGCTGCTCGGCGACAACTGATCCCACCGCGCGAACACGGGGCGGGCACCGGCGGTGCCCGCCCCGCACCGCCGTGTCCGCCTGCCGTCCTCCTCTTCCTGCTGCCTGGACTCCGCGACTTCCTTGCCGCCGGGCCCATCGACCACATGCACATCGTGGTGGTCCCGATTCCGCTCGGCCGAGGCGTACGCCTCTGGGACGGAGTGGAAGGCCTCGAGAAGGACTACGAGGTTGAGGCACCTCCTCGCCCAGCGGCGTCACGCGTGTGGCGTTCACCCGTGAGGGTCTCCGAACCGCCTGGGTCGGGGACCCAGAGCCGCGGGTAGGGCCCGAGACCCTGCCTTTCCCCTGCGTCGTCCAGCCCGTTCGGGCCGGCCCGGGAACACGGGCGCGCTTGCTCCACTCAGGTGACCAGCTGGCCGATGCCCAGCATGTTGCCCTCGCTGTCACGGAACCAGGCGCCCCGGGCTTCCCGAGCGCCTGGTGCGCGCGTGCTCAGATAGTTCTGGACGTCGACGATCCCGTCCTGCGTCCGCGCGCCGCCGTGCACCGGGGAAAGGGCGAACTCCTCGAACACCACACCGCGCTGCTTGAGCTCCCCGACGACCGCCTCGATGTCATGGACCTCCCACGACATCTGTGTGAAGGTCCCGGGTGAGGCTCCCGCGGACCGAAACACCTGGAACTCCGCGCCTCCACACCGGTACATCAACCCGCCGGGCGCTTCTTCGACCGGCTGCAGGCCGAGCTTCTCGGAGTAGAAACGCCGTGCTCGCTCCAGGTCCCGGGCCGGAAGCCTGGTTGCCACGCGGCCCTGGGCCAGGAGGTTCCCGCTGTGTCCGTTCATGTCCCAAGTGTGGTCCGGATGACGGCGGAAGGGCCGGAGCCGGGCGTCCCGCGCGCTGCGCGTCGTACGAGATCCCACCGATGACGGCCCACGGACCACGCCGTAGCCGAGGGTGAGGACGACGCCTCTCCCGAGGAACGGCGAGTCGGCCGGGGGCAATGACCTGCCAGGTCATCGACCCCAGCCTTTCCGAATGCCACGATCATCCGCGTACGGAGCCGGACGGACCGGAGAGGACACCATGCCCGCCTACGTCATAGCCCACCTGCAGTCGGCCGACCCGCACCCGGACATCGCGGAGTACATCGAGCGCATCCCCGCCACTTTCGAGCCGTACGGCGGCCGGTTCCTCGTGCACGCCACGGAGCACGAGGTGAAGGAGGGCACCTGGCCCGGGCACGTCGTGATGATCGGCTTCCCCGGGATCACAGAGGCACGGACCTGGTGGGACTCACCCGCCTACCAGGAGATCGCACCGCTGCGTTCCCGGCACATCGAGGGTGACATCATCCTGGTCGAAGGCGTGCCCGACGGCTATGAGGCCACTGCCACCGTGAAGGCCATGCGGGAGGCGCTTGCTGCCGATTGAGCCCTCGGCCCGCCGTCGGTGAACGGAGATCGCCCCGCATCGAAGACCTGCTCCTGCCGGGGAGATCCAGCACCCGGCGCCGGGTCAGGTGCGGTACTCGGCGGCGAGGCCGGCGCGCTGCGCTCCCCACGTGCCGTGGGTGCAGAAGCCGCCGTGCGGCGGACCAGCGGATCGCCGCTTCCCCGAAATGTGGGCGAGCTGAGCGACCTCCTCCCGCCGCAGACCCGGGGTACGGCGCCGCGACCCCGTGGCAAACCCACGTCCTCCGGCCGGAGCCGCTCCCTCCTGCTGCGCAGGAACGCCGCGAGCGCATGCCTGTCCATACGCACCACGTTACGGTTCCTCCGCAGCGGCCCCGTACCCCGGCCACGGACCCGTCGTCCCTGGACAAGGGCGCCGATGCGCCCCAGCGGGTGACGGAAGGGGAGTGGTCGGCCCACGCGACACCGTCGTCGACGTTGTCGGGGCAGACGACCGACCAGAGGGCTCGGTCCCTGGCGTCCCCCGTAGTCGCCAGGATCTTCCGGTGGTCGTACTGCCGAGGCGACAGCGCGTGGGGACACGGTGCCGCCTTCCTCAAGAAAACACCTCACGGGCGAATGGACACGACTGCCCATGACCGCATCCCTCGCCGACGGAGCCCTGGTCACCGCGCTCCACCTGCGCGAACCCGGCGTCCGAGACCTGCTCGCCCAGTCCGGTGCCCACGTCCGTCGGGTACGAGGTGCCGGCGCGGGTTGCCCGTGAGCGCCGGGAAGGACTCCGTACGCGGGAAATCTTGCCGAACCGCCATCCCGTGAGGGAGACCGCACGTATGTCCTAGTGAAACGTGTGAGACGAAGGGAAGGACCATGTCGCTCTTCAGTCACCTGGTACCCGCCAAGAAGCACTCCAAGGGCATGAGGACCACGACCACCGCGAAGGGGAGGACGTCCCACAACCGCAAACACCGTCGTCGTACCTCCAGCACCGGCATGCGCAAGTGACGCCGGTGTCCCTCGGCGGCCGGTGGGCATGACCTCCCGGTCGCCCGGGGACGACGTCCGGCAAGTCGCGGTTCCGTGAACCTTCGCCGTCACGCCGTTCGCAGCGCCACCCCGGTCGCGGTGCTGCGGCGGTTGCTCTCGGTCACCGAGCCGGAGGACGAACGGGTCGTCGAGCATGGACCCCACCACGACCCGCTGAGGAGCGGCGGGACCTGTGCCCGACTGCACCGGTTCCACGCTCCTGCGGGCCCCGCAGCCGCGCCTTCCGTGATCAAGGCCTTCCCATGAGCCGTCCGAACACCCCCTCGCCGCGAACGGCCCCCCGGCACCGGACCGCCC
>NZ_MSGP01000588.1 GCF_002078235.1 Streptomyces viridosporus | reverse complement strand
CCTTGCCGGTCTTCGGGTCGAGCTCCCGGACCTCGTCGTGCGCGTTGTCGCCGCCGGAGCCGCAGGAGGCGACCTGGATCAGCCGCTCGCCGCCCGCGAACCCGGAGGGGAAGCAGGCGTCGCCGTACTTCTTCGACTCGAACAGCTTCTTGCCGCTCGTCACGTCGTACGCCGTGCCGGACTGCGAGCGGCCCACCATCAGCGTGTTGCCGACGAGGGTCATCTTGATGGAGAGCGCGGAGTCGAACAGCGCGCCGTCGGCGACCTCCTCGGTCCAGCCCTTCTCACCGGTGTCGAGGTCGACGAGCTGGAGCTGGTTGCACTTGGCGCGGTCGCTCTTGCCGCTCATGTGCGCGACGACGATCTTGTTGTCGGCCGTCTTCTCCGGGGTGACCGCGCAGATCTTGTGCGGGAGGACGAGGGGCTCCCAGGCGGGCTTGCCGTCCCCGACGCGGTAGGCGGACAGCTGCGTGTAGGCCGCCTTCACCGCCGTCCTGTCGGTGATCCACATGCCGGGGGCGTCGGCGCCGGACCCGGGCGCGTCGGGCGCCTCCTTGTACCAGAGCACCTTGGACTCGCCGGCCCGGCGGCCCTCGTTGAGGTTCTCCGGGTCCTCGCCGCCGTCGCCGCTGCCGTCGCCGGGGTTGACCGGGGCGCCGGAGGCGCCGGGCTCGGGCTCGGCGTCGTCGCTCTGCCGGGCGACCGGCTTCTTGTCCTCCCCGCCGCCGTCACCGGAGACCGCCCACACGGTGCCGCCGATGACCAGCAGCGCCGCCGCGGCGGCGCCGACGACGAGGGCCGGCTTGCCCTTGAAGGGGTTGCGGGAGCCGGATCCGGGGGGCGGCGTGCCGGGCGCCCCGGGGAACTGCGGCTGCTGCGGGTAGCCGTACCCGGGCTGTCCGTACGGGCCCGGCTGCTGCGGTTGTCCGTAGGGTCCCGGCTGCTGCGGCTGCCCGTAGGGGCCGGAGGCGTACGGCCCCGAGGCGTACGGTCCCGGCTGCTGCGGGTAGCCGTACCCGGGCTGCGGGGCGCCGGACGGCGGGGTCGGGGGCGGGCCCTGCGGAGGAGGCGGCGTCTGCGGGGCCCCGAAGCCCCCGCCCGGCGGCGGATCCTGCGGCGCTCCGAAACCACCCTGCGGCGGCTGGTTGGGCGGCTGAGTCATCAGCGCGTTCCCCCTTACTCACTGATTTTTAGCCACGCCCTGAGGTACGTGATGAACCCAGAGTCGTCTTCAGACAGTTCTCAGACGGGCTCTTTCTATCACCCGGTACCGACGGCGCAGCGGGCCGCGTCAGCCCCTGTTCCCAAGGGAGAACCGCCCTGTGATGCCCCCGTTACGCGCCTTCACGCCCTCTTCACGCCACGCGCGCCCCCGCACGCGTCCGCGTGCGGGGGCGCGCGTGGGTCAGGCGTCCTCCGCGAGTTCCAGCCAGCGCAGCTCCAGCTCCTCCCGCTGACCGGCCAGTTCCCGCAGCTCGGCGTCGAGTCCGGCGACCTTCGCGAAGTCGGTGGCGTGCTCGGCGATGGCGGTGTGCAGCTCGGCCTCCTTCTCGGAGACCTTGTCCAGCTGCCGCTCGATCCGCTGCAGTTCCTTCTTGGCGGCGCGCAGGTCGGCGGCGCTCCTCTCGGGGGCGTCCGGCCCGGTGCGGGGAGCGGGCGCCGGGGCCTGGGCCGCGGCGGCCTCCTCCATCCGCCTGCGCCGCTCCAGGTACTCGTCGATGCCGCGCGGCAGCATCCGCAGGGTGCCGTCGCCGAGGAGGGCGAACACCCGGTCGGTGGTGCGCTCGACGAAGAACCGGTCGTGGGAGATGACGATCATCGAGCCGGGCCAGCCGTCGAGGAGGTCCTCGAGCTGGGTGAGGGTCTCGATGTCGAGGTCGTTGGTGGGCTCGTCGAGGAAGAGGACGTTGGGCTCGTCCATGAGGAGGCGCAGCAGCTGGAGCCTGCGCCGCTCACCGCCGGACAGGTCGCCGACCGGCGTCCACTGCTTCTCCTTGTTGAACCCGAACGTCTCGCACAGCTGCCCGGCGGTCATCTCGCGCCCCTTGCCGAGGTCGACGCGCTCGCGCACCTGCTGCACGGCCTGGAGCACCCGCCAGGCGGGATCGAGTTCGGCGACCTCCTGGGAGAGGTAGGCGAGCCTGACCGTCTTCCCGACGCGGATGCGTCCGGCCGCGGGCTGGGCCTCGCCCTCGGTGCGGGCCGCCTCGGCCAGCGCGCGCAGCAGGGACGTCTTCCCCGCGCCGTTGACGCCGACCAGGCCGATGCGGTCGCCGGGGCCGAGCTGCCAGGTGACGTGCTCGAGCAGCACCTTGGGTCCGGCCTGGACGGTGACGTCCTCGAGGTCGAACACCGTCTTGCCGAGCCGGGTGGAGGCGAACTTCATCAGCTCGCTGCTGTCGCGGGGCGGCGGCACGTCCTTGATCAGCTCGTTGGCGGCCTCGACGCGGAAGCGCGGCTTGGAGGTCCGCGCGGGCGCCCCGCGGCGCAGCCAGGCCAGCTCCTTGCGGACCAGGTTCTGCCGCTTGACCTCCTCGGTGGCGGCGATGCGCTCGCGCTCCGCGCGGGCGAAGACGTAGTCGGAGTAGCCGCCCTCGTACTCGTACACGGTGCCGCGCTGCACGTCCCACATGCGGGTGCAGACCTGGTCGAGGAACCAGCGGTCGTGGGTGACGCAGACCAGGGCCGAGCGCCGTTCGCGCAGGTGCCCGGCGAGCCAGGCGATGCCCTCCACGTCGAGGTGGTTGGTGGGCTCGTCGAGGACGATCAGGTCCTGTTCCTCGATGAGCAGCTTGGCGAGCGCGATCCGGCGCCGCTCGCCGCCGGAGAGCGGTCCGATGACGGTGTCCAGTCCCTTGGGGAAGCCGGGCAGGTCGAGCCCGCCGAACAGCCCGGTCAGTACGTCGCGGACCTTGGCGTCGCCCGCCCACTCGTGGTCGGCCATGTCGCCGATGACCTCGTGCCGGACGGTGGCCGCGGGGTCGAGGGAGTCGTGCTGGGTGAGCACCCCGGTGCGCAGCCCGCCGGAGTGCGTCACCCGTCCGGTGTCGGCCTCCTCCAGCCGGGCCAGCATCCGGATGAGCGTGGTCTTGCCGTCGCCGTTGCGTCCGACGACCCCGATCCGGTCCCCTTCGGACACGCCGAGCGAGACGCCGTCGAGGAGGGCACGGGTGCCGTACACCTTGCTGACGTTCTCGACATTGACCAGATTGACGGCCATTTCACTCCTGCCTGGGGGATCGATCGGCTATCCAGCGTAGGGCGTGACCGACGGCGACCGGGATGCGAGGGGATCGTCACTCTTTGTGATGACGTGATCGGGAACGGGCGGCTACCGTAGGGAGCAGGCAGCAGGATCCCGTCCATGGGAGGAACCATGACCGCCGAGTCCGTAGAGCACCGCCACCCGTGGCCGGTGCCGCCCGTGGACGGCTACACCGTGGACGACCTGTTCACGCTGCCCGATCTCCCGCCGCACACCGAGCTGATCGACGGGAGTCTGGTCTTCGTGAGTCCGCAGCGCCGTTTCCACTTCCTTGTGATCGACCTTCTGGTCAACGGTCTACGAAGCTCCCTCGGCCCGGACTTCAGCGTCGAGCGGGAGATGACCGTCGTCCTCGACGAACGCAACGGCCCCGAACCCGATGTCAGCGTGGTCCGGGCCGATGCGGTCACAGGGTTGGACCAGACCAGCTTCAAAGCCGAGGACGTCCTCCTCGCCGTGGAAGTCGTCTCGCCCGACTCGGAGTCCCGTGACCGTACGACCAAGCCGCACAAGTACGCCCTCGCCGGAATCCCCCACTACTGGCGGGTCGAGCAGGACGGGACCACCGGCCGGCCCCTCGTCCACGTCTATGAACTCGACCCGATGACACGGTCCTACGTGCACATGGGCGTGCACCACGACCGGCTCAAGGTCGACAAGCCTTCTGCCATCGCCATCGACCTGGGCACGGTCGAAACGCGGTCCTGAGCCCCTCAGACGACCGTCGCCCCCGGCACCGGCCCCGCCGCCGTGCGCACCGAACGGCACGTCCCGGAGGAGCGCAGGGCGTCGGCGACCTCGTCCGCCGCTTCCGCGTCCCGGGCGAGGAACGCCGTGGTCGGCCCCGACCCCGAGACCAGCGAGGCCAGTGCCCCGGCCGCACGCCCGGCCGCCAGCGTGTCCGCCAGTTCCGGGAACAACGACAGTGCCGCCGGCTGGAGGTCGTTGGAGACGGCGGCGGCGAGCGCGTCGGGGTCGCCCTTGGCGAGGGCGTCGAGGAGTTCCTGCGAGGCCACCGGCTCGGGGACGTCCCGGCCCTCGGCCAGCCGGTCGAACTCGCGGAAGACCGCCGGGGTGGACAGCCCGCGCCCGGCCATCGCGAACACCCAGTGGAAGGTCCCCCCGACCTCCAGCTCCGTCAGCTTCTCGCCCCGCCCGGTGCCCAGCGCCGCCCCGCCGACCAGGCTGAACGGCACGTCGCTGCCCAGCTCGGCGCAGAGGTCGAGCAGTTCCTCCCGCGAGGCGCCCGTCCCCCACAGCGCGTCGCAGGCCAGCAGCGCGCC
Organism: Streptomyces viridosporus; assembly: GCF_002078235.1. Classification (GTDB taxonomy): domain Bacteria; phylum Actinomycetota; class Actinomycetes; order Streptomycetales; family Streptomycetaceae; genus Streptomyces; species Streptomyces viridosporus. The sequence goes on along the minus strand of NZ_MSGP01000588.1, from coordinate 1,218 downwards.
CGCGCCGTCCGCGCTGCCGCCCGCCATGCCGCCGGCGACCGGGATGTCCTTGGCGATGTGGAGGTGCACACCGGCGTCGCGGCCGTACCGCTCGGCGAGCAGGAGGGCGGCGCGGGCGGCCAGGTTGGTGCGGTCCAGGGGGACCTGGCCGGCGTCCGTCCCCTCGCAGGTGACCCGCGGTCCGTCCGGCGAGGGGGTCGCGGTGACCTCGTCGTACAGGCCGACCGCGAGGAAGACGTTGGCCAGGTCGTGGAAGCCGTCGGGGCGGGCGGCGCCGACCGCGAGCTGGACGTTGACCTTGGCGGGGACGCGGACGGTGACGCTCACGCGGCGGACTCCTTGTGCGGGGCGTGTTCGGCGATGCGCGCGAACTCCTCGACGGTCAGGGACTCCCCCCGGGCCTGCGGCGACACCCCGGCGGCGACCAGGGCGGCCTCCGCGGCGGCCGCCGAGCCCGCCCAGCCGGCGAGCGCGGCGCGCAGCGTCTTGCGGCGCTGGGCGAAGGCGGCGTCGACGACGGCGAAGACCTCGCGCCGGGAGGCGGTGGTCTTCGGCGGCTCGGCCCGGCGGACCAGGGAGACCAGCCCGCTGTCGACGTTGGGCGCCGGCCAGAAGACGTTCCGTCCGATGGCACCGGCCCGCTTGACCTCGGCGTACCAGTTGGCCTTGACCGAGGGCACGCCGTACACCTTCGAACCGGGCGCGGCGGCGAGCCGGTCGGCGACCTCCGACTGGACCATGACCAGGGTGCGCTCGATGCTCGGGAAGGTCTCGAGCATGTGCAGCAGCACCGGGACGGCCACGTTGTAGGGGAGGTTGGCGACCAGCGCGGTCGGGGCGGGGCCGGGCAGCTCGGTGACGTGCATCGCGTCGGAGTGGACCAGCGCGAACCGCTCGGCGCGCCCGGGCATGCGGGCCGCGACGGTGGCGGGCAGCGCGGCGGCCAGGACGTCGTCGATCTCGACGGCGGTGACCCGGTCGGCCGCCTCCAGCAGCGCCAGCGTGAGCGAGCCGAGCCCCGGGCCGACCTCGACGACCACGTCGTCGGGGCGGACCTCGGCGGTGCGGACGATACGGCGGACCGTGTTCGCGTCGATGACGAAGTTCTGGCCGCGCTGCTTGGTGGGCCGCACGCCGAGGGCGGCCGCCAGTTCACGGACGTCGGCGGGGCCCAGGAGGGCGTCGGCGGGGGTGGGGCTGGTCACGGGACAAGGGTAC
>NZ_MSGP01000587.1 GCF_002078235.1 Streptomyces viridosporus | reverse complement strand
CCGACGAGCACGCAGGTGGAGGCCGGCGGGGAGGGCGGGATCGGCCCGGTGCTGTGGGGCTCGGTGCCCGAGATGGGGCATGCGGTGCGGATCGAGGGGACGCCGCCGCGGTTCGCCCAGGAGGGGCAGAGCGTCTACCGCTGGGCGACCACGCGGCTGCCGACCCTCGCGCGCCAGGCCTGCGAGAAGGCGGGACTGACCCCCGAGGACCTCGCGGCCGTCGTGCTGCACCAGGCCAACCTGCGGATCATCGAACCCCTCGCGCGCAGGATCGGCGCCGTCAACGCCGTCGTCGCCCGCGACGTCACCGAGTCCGGCAACACCTCGGCCGCGAGCATCCCGCTCGCCTTCTCCAAGCTCATCGAGCGGGGCGAGGTGTCGACCGGCGACCCGGTCCTGCTGTTCGGCTTCGGCGGGAACCTGTCCTACGCGGGCCAGGTCGTGCGCTGCCCCTGACCGTCCGGGCGCCCCGATTCCCCTCCGCTTCCTCCGCTCCCGGCGCTCCCGGTCCCTCCTGCCCCGGC
>NZ_MSGP01000586.1 GCF_002078235.1 Streptomyces viridosporus | reverse complement strand
CTGCAGTTCGATCCGGGGACGCAGTGGAACTACTCGGTGGCCTCCAACGTGCTGGGACGGGTCATCGAGGTGGTGTCCGGCCGGCCGCTGGACGTCTTCCTCGCCGAGCGGGTCTTCCGGCCGCTGGGGATGGCGGACGCCGGGTTCCAGGTCACCGACGAACAGGCGGGGCGGCTCGCGGAGATGTACGGGGAGGCGGAGGGCGGGGGCATCGAGCCCATCGCCGGGCTGCCGCTGCGGGGACGGCCCCGGTTCCTGTCCGGCAGCGGGGGGATGGTGGCCTCCGCGCACGACATGCACCGGTTCATGGAGTTCATGCGCCGGCGCGGCGAACTCGACGGCGTGCGGCTGCTCGCCCGGGAGACCGTGGACCTGATGACCCGCAACCACCTCCCCGGCGGCGCCGATCTGCGCGCCTTCGGCAGCCGCCCCGCCCACGACGACCCCGGCAACGACGGCGTCGGCTTCGGGCTCGGCGTCTCCGTCGTCGTCGACCCGTCCCGCACCCGGGACCCGTCCGGCCCCGGCACGTACGGCTGGAGCGGGGTGGCCACCACCACCTTCTGGGTCGACCCGGGCCGCGACCTGACCGTGCAGTTCTACACGCAGGTGCGGCCCAGGTCCTCCCACCCGGTGTTCCGGGACCTCAGACGGCTGGTGCACGACGCCGTGACCGGCTGAACGCGGGTGCCCCACGGCGCCGGTCAGGACCAGTGCGCCACCGCGTCGAGGTGGGGCAGGTGGTGGTCGAGGCGCTCCCGCTTGGTGCGCAGATAGGTGATGTTGTTCTCGCACGGCGGTATCAGCAGCGGCACCTGCTCGGCGACCTGGATGCCGTGCCGCACCAACGCCTCCCGCTTGCGCGGGTTGTTGGACATCAGCCGCACCGACCGCACGCCCAGGTCCTGGAGCATCCCGGCGGCGACACCGTAGTCGCGGGCGTCCACCGGCAGGCCGAGGGCGAGGTTCGCCTCGACGGTGTCCAGGCCCTCCGCCTGCAGGGCCATCGCCCGCAGCTTGGCGAGCAGGCCGATGCCGCGGCCCTCGTGCCCTCTCAAGTAGACGACCACGCCCGCTCCTTCGGCGACGACCGCGCGCAGCGCCGAGGCCAGCTGGTCGCCGCACTCGCAGTGCTGGGAACCGAAGGCGTCGCCCGTCAGGCATTCCGAGTGCAGCCGGACGAGGACGTCGTCCGTGCCGATGTCGCCGTACACCAGGGCCACTTGCTCGTCACCGCGGTCGTGGTCCAGGTAACCGACGGCCTGGAATTTTCCGTACACGGTGGGAAGCGGCGCATTCACGACGCGTTCCACACCGGTCCGCTGCGGAGCCTTCTTGCCGAGTACGCCTACTTTTTCTGTCATGATTCTCGAGTTCCTCAGTCCTGAGCGGAGACGAAAGGCCGTGACGATATGGGTGGTTCGCAAAAACGGTCGGCGGCATACGGCCCGGAGTACGGTCTGCTGCCGGTGGACACTACGGAGGATGTACGGACGCGGGGCACCTCCGTCTCACGGCAGGTCGCGGTTCTTCCGGTGGGGAGCTACGAGCAGCACGGCCCGTTCCTGCCGCTGGCGACCGACACGCTGGTCGCCTGTGCCGTCGCGCGGGAGATCGCCGACGCGTACCCGGTGCACCTCCTTCCTCCGGTGACGATCTCCTGCTCGCACGAGCACGCGGCCTGGCCGGGGACCGTCTCCCTCTCCTCCGTGACCCTTCACGCGGTGATACGGGACATCGCCGACTCGCTCCGCCGGTCGGGCGTGGACGCCCTGGTGCTGGTCAACGGACACGGCGGGAACTACGTGCTCGGCAACGTCGTCCAGGAGTCCTCCGCGCGCGGCGAGCGGACGGCGCTGTTCCCGGCCCCGGAGGACTGGGAGACGGCGCGGCGACGAGCCGGTGTGGTCACCTCGTTGCTCACCGACATGCACGCGGGGGAAATCGAGACCTCCATCCTTCTGCACACTCATCCCCAATTGCTCCGGCCCGGTTATGAGACCTCCGATTCCGTCGCGGACGACCGGCGTCATCTGCTCTCCCTCGGCATGGCCGCCTATACCGATTCCGGTGTCATCGGCCGCCCCTCACTGGGTTCGGCGGAAAAGGGGAAGAAACTGCTGGCGAGCCTGGCGGATTCCTTCGGCGCGTATTTCTCGTTGCTGACCTCCGAGGGCGGCGCGGCGGACGCGGCCGGCGCGACGGGCGCGGTGGACGGCGGCGGGCCCGGGTAGCCGCCCCGCTGCGTGCCGGGGGCCGCGGGGGCGCTCCGGGCCCCGGCGCGCAGCCCCGCGTACCAGCGGGCGACGAGCACGACCACCCCGGGCAGGCTCGCCGCGAGGCTGAGCACCCCGTAGACCACCGCGACGGAGAGGCCCCGGCCCGCCCCGAGTCCGGCGGCGCCGAACGCCCAGGCGGTGACGCCCTCCCGGGGCCCCCAGCCGCCGACGTTCAGCGGCAGCCCCATGGCGAGCAGCGCCAGCACGGCGAGCGGCAGCAGCTCGGGCACGGAGGCACCGGCTCCGACGACCCGGGCGGCGAGCACGAACATCGCGACGTAGCCGGCCAGCACCACGGCGGAGGAGACGAGGACCCCGGGCGCGTTGCGCCGGGAGAACAGCCCCTCGCGCGCCTCGGCGAGCATCCCGCGCAGCACCCGGCCCCGGCGCGCCGGCGCCCGGTTCATGCGCAGGGCGAGCACGACGGCGCAGGCCCCCAGCGCGGCCAGCACGACCGGCGGGGCGGCGTGCCGGACCTCGTCCCGTACCGGGGACGGCGCCGTCAGCAGCACCACGCCCCCGGCGACGAACAGCGCGAGCTGTCCGGCGGTCCGCTCCAGGACCACCGCCCGTACCCCGCGCCCCAGGTCACCGGTGCTCTGCCCGTGCCGCACCGCCCGGTGGACGTCGCCGAGGACGCCTCCGGGCAGCGCCGCGTTGAGGAACAGGGCCCGGTAGTAGTCGGCGACGGCCGGACCGAGCGGCAGCCGGATCCCGATGCCCCGGGCCACCAGTGCCCAGCGCCAGGCGCTGAAGACGGTGGTCACCAGCCCGATCCCGAGCGCCGCGAGCAGCGCCGGCCCGTCGATGCGGCGCAGCCCGTCCAGGAAGGCGCCGGTGCCCAGACGCCACACCAGGACCGCGAGCAGGGCGGCACCGGCGAGGGTGCCGAGGCGGGTGCGTGCCGTACGGGTGGTGAGACGGGCCAGGAGGCCGCGGGAGGCGGCCCGGTCCGGTGCGGCCGGTACGGGCGCCCCCGCCTCGTCGGCGTCCCGGTCCGTCCGCGTGCTCATGCGGTTCCGTCCACCGGCCGGCACAGGGCGAGCAGATCGCTGTGGTGCACGACGACCCGCAACTCCCCCGCCGCGCAGGCCGCCAGGCGCTCGGTCAGGTAGCGGTCGGCGCGCTCCGCCAGTTCGGGGCGCTCCTCGACCGCCGCGCCGACCCAGCCCCGCAGCCACTGCTCGGTCAGCCCGGCCTGCTCGGGGCCGAGCCGCCAGGGGCTGGGGTTCAGCCGTACCGTCGCACCGTGCTCGCCGAACGCCTCCGCCGCCACCGTGACCGCGTCCGGGCCGAGCAGGCCGCCCCGGCGCTGGTGGGCGTTGAACGCCTCGGTGATCTCCTGGTCCATCGGGTGCGGCGCGCTCAGTTCGACGCGTCCGGCGACGGACAGCGTGAGCAGGGCCGGGCAGCCGGCTCCGGCGCAGGCGGCGGCGAGGGCCCCGACCTCCTCGCGGGTGAGGACGTCGAGCAGCGCGGACGCCGTCACCAGGGAGGCGCCGGCCAGCGCGTCCGGGGTGAGCCGGGCGACGTCGCCGCGCCGGGTCTCGACGGTGACGCGGCTGCCGTCGGCGGCGGAGCGCGGGGAGGCGACGGCGGCGAAGTGCAGCAGGTAGGGGTCGCGGTCGTGCAGGATCCAGTGCTGGGCGCCGTCCAGGTGGGGCGCGAGCCAGCGGCCCATCGAGCCGGTGCCGCACCCGATGTCGTGGACGACGAGACCGCCGGCCCGCCGCGGCAGGTTGGCGAGCCGGATGCGCAGCGGGTCGATCAGGTCGTGGGAGCGGGCGGCGGCGTCGGCGGGCTCGCGCAGCCGGAGCCACTCGGGCGCGTACCGGGGCGGTTCCCCGGCCCCCTCCCCGGGCTCCCCGGG
>NZ_MSGP01000585.1 GCF_002078235.1 Streptomyces viridosporus | reverse complement strand
CCAGCCCTCCGTGGGGCGGGGGACCGCGGCGAGGGAGGGGACGGCGGCGATCTCCGCGGCGATCTCCGCGTCGGCCGGGGGGACGATCTGGGAGCCGTCGCCCAGGTACACCTTGTAGCCGTTGTCGCGGGGCGGGTTGTGGCTGGCGGTGACCTCCACGCCGGCGACCGCGCCGCGGTCCCCCGCCCCACGGAGGGCTGGGAGATCCTCGACGACACCGTCCTGGACGCCTACCTCGCCCGCACGGACGCCGTCCTGGCCGAGGACTCCCCGCGCACCGCCCGCACGGTCTACACCGCGATGCACGGCGTCGGCAGGGACGTCCTCCTCGCCGCCTTCGCCCGCGCCGGCTTCCCCGCCCCCGACCTGGTCGCCGAGCAGGCCGACCCCGACCCGGAGTTCCCGACCGTCGCGTTCCCCAACCCGGAGGAGCCCGGCGCGATGGACCTCGCCTTCGCGAAGGCCCGGGAGACCGGGCCCGACCTGGTCATCGCCAACGACCCGGACGCCGACCGCTGCGCCGCGGCCGTCCGGGACGGGGACGACTGGCGCATGCTGCGCGGCGACGAGGTCGGCGCCCTGCTCGCCGCCCACCTGGTCCGCCGCGGCGCGACCGGCACGTTCGCCGAGTCGATCGTGTCGTCCTCGCTCCTCGGCCGGATCGCCGAGCGGGCCGGCCTCCCCCACGAGGAGACCCTGACCGGCTTCAAGTGGATCGCCCGGGTCGAGGGCCTGCGCTACGGCTACGAGGAGGCGCTCGGCTACTGCGTCGACCCGGAGGGCGTCCGCGACAAGGACGGCATCACGGCGGCGCTGCTCCTCACGGAGCTGGCCTCCGTCCTGAAGGCCGAGGGCCGCACCCTCCCGGACCTCCTCGACGACCTCGCCGTGGAGCACGGCCTGCACGCCACCGACCAGCTCTCGGTCCGCGTCCAGGACCTCTCCCTCATCGCGGCCGCGATG
>NZ_MSGP01000584.1 GCF_002078235.1 Streptomyces viridosporus | reverse complement strand
GCGCACCCTCGTGCACGAGGGCTATCTGCGCCGGGACAAGGGGCTGTTCTTCCTCGGCGAGGCGACCGAGCGGCTGACCGGCAGCGGGGCGCAGCAGAAACGTCGCAGCACGATCGTCGACCTACTGACCCGCTGGCGCGACGCGATCGGTGTGCCCCTGTACTGCGCCGTGTACCGCGAGGGCGAGATCGACGTCGTGTGCGTCTCCGACAGCCCCGTGCACCCCGCGGTGGAGGAGTGGGCCGACTTCCGCGAGACCGGTCACGCGCACGCCGTCGGGCAGTGCCTGCTCTCCCAGCTCGACGAGGAGGCCCGCCGCGACCACCTCGACCGCTATCCCGTGCGGCCCGTCACGCCGTACACCGTGCGCGACGCCCAGAGCCTCCTGAGGCGCCTGGAGCGGGTGCGGCGCATGGAGCCGGTGATCGAGCGTCAGGAGTACGCCCTGGGGACGGTCTGCGCCGCGATCCCGGTCACCATCGGCACCACGGCCGCGACGATGGCCATCTCCCTGCCCGCACACCAGGCCGATCGGCTGCTCCCCACGGCACGGAGACTGCAGGCCGAAATGGGGCGTCTGGTGGGGTCGTTGACGCTCTCTATCAGTATCTGAAAAATCACTCCTTGTGATCTGCTGTGTACGTTCAGCAAGATTCCATCAGGTGTCAGGGTCCATGCCCGGCCAGTCCGCGGCGAATGACGGGGTAGGCGATGCGCGAATCCGTACAGGCAGAGGTCATGATGAGCTTTCTCGTGTCGGAGGAGCTGTCCTTCCGCATCCCGGTGGAGCTGCGTTATGACACCTGTGATCCCTATGCCGTACGGCTGACCTTCCACTTGCCCGGGGACGCTCCCGTGACCTGGGCGTTCGGCAGGGAGTTGCTGGTCGACGGCGTCGGCCGCCCGTGCGGCGAGGGGGACGTGCGCGTCTCACCGGTCGATCCCGACACGCTGGGCGAGGTGCTGATCCGGCTCCAGGTCGGCAGTGATCAGGCCCTGTTCCGTTCGTCGACCGCGCCGCTCGTGGCCTTCCTCGACCGCACCGACAAACTGGTGCCGCTGGGCCAGGAGGGGGCGCTCGCCGACTTCGACGCCCACCTCGACGACGCGCTCGACCGGATCCTGGCGGAGCAGGGCGCCGGGTGAAGCGTTACGCCGGTCGGGTGGTGGTGGGCGGAACGCTTCACCGTGTTCCGCCACGCTCCGCAGGAACGCTTCCCCCACACCTCCGTGGAGGCGGCACCCGGCCCGGCGGAGAACCGGCCGGTGTGACCGCCCCGGGGCGGAGCCGGTCACGTCGGCCGGTCGGTGCGGTCGGCGTCAGCGCTTACGGCGCCGGCCCCTCCCGCCGCGTGCCGCAACCGGCCGGGCGTCCTGCGCCGGCACCCGGACCGCCGACCGGTCGGCCGAGACCACCAGGGCGGCCAGGGCCGTGGTGACCGGCACCGAGGCGACCAGACCGATCGAGCCGATCAAGGTCCGCACGATCTCCTCCGCGACCAGCTCGCTGTTCGCGACCGTTCCCACGCTGCTCTGCGCGATGGAGAACAGCAGCAGCAGGGGCAGCGCGGCACCCGCGTAGGCGAGGACGAGCGTGTTGACCACGGACGCGATGTGATCGCGGCCGATGCGGATGCCCGCGCGGTACAGCCCGCGCCGGCCCATCGACGGGTTGGCCTCGTGCAGCTCCCAGACGGCGGAGGTCTGCGTGACCGTCACGTCGTCGAGGACACCGAGCGAACCGATGATGACACCGGCCAGCAGCAGACCGCTCATGTCGATCTCCGGGTACAGCCCGTGGATCAGACCGGTGTTGTCGTCCGTGTTGCCGGTCAGCGCGGCCCAGCCGATGAACACCGAGCCGAGGATGCCGATCAGCAGCAGGGAGACCAGTGTGCCGAGGACCGCCACGGACGTACGCGCCGACAACCCGTGGCACAGATAGAGCGCGACCAGCATGATCGCGCTGGCCCCCACCACCGCCACGACCAAGGGGTTGGAGCCCTGCAGGATCGCGGGCAGGATGAAGAAGTTCAGCACCAGGAAACTGACCGCCAGTGAGACCAGCGCCATCACACCGCGCAGCCGCCCCACGGCCACCACGGCGAGCGCGAAGACGCCGGCGAGCAGGGCCAGGGGGAAGCGCCGGTTCACGTCGGTGACCGAGTACTGCAGGTCCTCCGGGGCGGCGGGCTCGTAGGCGACCACGACCTCCTGGCCCTCGCTCAACTGCCGGGACTGGTCCGGCTGCACGATCTCGGTGAACGTACGGCCCTTGTCCTCGCCGGTGTCGACCCGGATCGTCGCCTTCTTGCAGGTACCGGCCGCCTGCTGCTGGGCCGAGGAGCCCTCGGCGGTGGAGGTGTCGCCGGTCGGGACGCCTCCGGAGGCGTTGACGGACTGGCAGCTCACCTCGACCACTTCGGTGACCGTGGCGTGCTGCGTCTGCCGGTCGAAACCGACGCCGGTGCGTTCGTGCCCCGGGGTGCCCCCCGGCCACAGCACGGCGAGGCCGATCAGCACCGCCGCGGCGAACGGAATCAGGATCGCCGCGATGACCTTGCGCAGGTGCTGGGAGACGGGGGCCGCCGGACCGTGGCTGTGCCCGTGCGAGTGGCCGTGCCCACCCCCGGAACGGCCCCCAGGGCCAGCTCCGCCGCCGAAGTCACCTCCGTGACCGTGGCTGTGGCTGTCCTCACCCGGGTGAGGAGCGCTGCCGTGTCTGCCGTCGTTCCCGCGGCCCACCGCGTGGTCGGGTCCCGGTCCTCTGCCGTGGCCGCCGCCGCTTCCGGCGCCGGGTCCGCGGGGAGGCTCGGGCGGTGGGTACGAGGGAGGCTGCATCGAGGTCACCGACCGATCATCGCAAGAACGCGAGGGGCCCTCTGGTCACCGCGCCAGAAGGGACGCTAGCGTGGGGGCACCTTTTGTACACGCGGGAGCTCGGAGCACCGGGCTGAGAGGGCGCTGACCTCCGTCCCAGCGACGTTTCACATGAAACATCACCGATGTGCGCGTGATGTTTCCCACGGAACGTCGGCAGACGGAAACCGCTGCGTCGACCGCCGAACCTGTTACCGGGTAATGCCGGCGTAGGGAGTAGGTCTCATGACCAACAAGGACGCACGCACGCCTGCCTCCACGCAGAACCCGACGGAGACGTCGGCGAACGGAGAGGGCGGGAAGTCCATCGGCTGGCACAAGGCGTACGTCGAGGGCACACGCCCCGACCTGCGGGTGCCGGTCCGTCAGGTGCACCTCACCAATGGGCGGTCGGTCACGCTGTACGACACCTCGGGTCCGTACACCGATCCACTCGTCGACACCGACGTCCGCAGGGGCCTGGCCCCGCTGCGGGAGAACTGGATCATCGCCCGCGGTGACACGGAGGAGTACGCGGGCCGTCCCGTCCGTCCCGAGGACGACGGGATCAAGCACACCTCGCCGCGCGGCGGTCTGCGCAATCTCGACGCGGTCTTCCCCGGTCGGCCGCGTCAGCCGCGCCGGAGCCGCGAAGGCCGGGCGGTCACGCAGCTGGCGTACGCGCGCCGGGGCGAGATCACGCCCGAGATGGAGTTCGTGGCGATCCGGGAGAACGTCTCTCCCGAGGTGGTCCGCGAGGAGATCGCGGCGGGCCGGGCGGTGCTCCCGGCCAACGTCAACCATCCGGAGACCGAGCCGATGATCATCGGCAAACGGTTCCTGGTGAAGGTCAACGCCAACATCGGCAACTCGGCGGTGACCTCATCCATCGAGGAGGAGGTGGAGAAGATGACCTGGGCGACCCGCTGGGGCGCCGACACGGTGATGGACCTCTCCACCGGCCGCAACATCCACACCACCCGGGAGTGGGTGCTGCGCAACTCCCCCGTGCCCATCGGCACCGTGCCGCTCTATCAGGCGCTGGAGAAGGTCGACGGCAGGGCCGAGGAGCTGACCTGGGAGATCTACAAGGACACGGTCGTCGAACAGGCCGAGCAGGGCGTGGACTACATGACGGTCCACGCCGGCGTGCGGCTCGCGTACGTACCGCTCACCGCGAACCGCAAGACCGGCATCGTCTCGCGCGGCGGTTCGATCATGGCCGCGTGGTGCCTGGCGCACCACAAGGAATCGTTCCTGTACGAGAACTTCGAGGAGCTCTGCGAGATCCTCGCCGCGTACGACGTCACGTACTCGCTCGGCGACGGCCTCAGGCCCGGTTCGATCGCGGACGCCAACGACGAGGCGCAGTTCGCGGAGTTGCGCACGCTCGGGGAACTCAACCGGATCGCGAAGCGTTTCCACGTGCAGACCATGATCGAGGGCCCGGGACACGTCCCGATGCACAAGATCAGGGAGAACATCGACCTTCAGCAGGAGATCTGCGACGAAGCTCCGTTCTATACGCTCGGTCCGCTGACGACGGACGTCGCGCCGGCGTACGACCACATCACCTCCGGCATCGGCGCCGCGATGATCGCCTGGTGGGGGACGGCCATGCTCTGCTACGTCACGCCCAAGGAACACCTGGGCCTGCCCCACCGTGACGACGTCAAGACCGGCGTCATCACCTACAAGATCGCCGCGCACGCCGCCGACCTCGCCAAGGGACATCCGGGCGCACAGGAGTGGGACGACGCACTGTCCGACGCCCGCTTCGAGTTCCGGTGGGAGGACCAGTTCAACCTCGCCCTCGACCCGGACACGGCACGCGAGTTCCACGACGAGACCCTGCCGGCCGAACCGGCCAAGACGGCCCACTTCTGCTCGATGTGCGGGCCCAAGTTCTGCTCGATGAAGATCAGCCGGGACATCACCGAACGGTTCGGCGGTGATGCGGCCGAGGGGGCGTCGGCGGAGGAGATCGCCGAGGGGATGCTCCAGAAGTCGAAGGAGTTCGCGGCCAACGGGAACCGGGTGTACCTGCCCCTCGCGGACTGACGTCGTCCAGGGGCGGTGCTCACGGTCCACCACCGGCCGCGAGCACCGCCCGGCCGCCCACCCGGTGGCCTGGGGCGATCACTGTGTGGGGACGTGGACGTGGGCGTACGACGGACGAAGGCGCCGGACCCGTGAGACGACCGGCGGTGCGTCGAGTCCGGGAACCCGTTCCTTTGCCCTCTCGCCGAAGGGCGCCACGTTCTCCGGCGCAGCCCGAGTGCGCCGATCCCTTCGACGACGGGACACACCGCCGGACGCGAGCCGACGGCGCGCATCGGTCCGGGCTCGCATCGGTCCGGGCGCGTAGCGCGTGCAGGCCGCAGTGGTCGCCCACGGGGGGGCACGCCGGGCCTCCCCTTCCCTCCCCTCCGCGCTGCCGGCTCGGCAGACTGATCCCATGACAGCGAGAGCAATGAGCAAGGGATCCAACCTCCCCGTCGATGCCCCCGTGGTGCGCGTCGAGCTCGCTTGGGCGGCCGGGCCCGGTGTGCCCGACATCGATGCCTCGGCCCTGCTCCTCACGGAGGCGGGACGGGTGCGGGACGACGGCGACTTCGTCTTCTACAACCAGCCGCGGCACGCGTCGGGCGCCGTGACGCACCTGGGGAAGCGGAGCGCCGCCGGGGCCGCGACCGACACGGTGGAGGTGGAGCTGCGCTCGCTGGAACCGGCCGTCGAGCGGATCGTGCTGTGCGCGTCGGCGGACGGCGGAACGTTCGGCCAGGTGCCGGGGCTGGTGCTCCGGCTGCTCGACGCCGGGACGGGGACCGAGGTCGCGCGGTTCGACATGGCGGCCGGGACGGAGACCGCGTTCATCGGCGGCGAGCTGTACCGGCGACAGGGGGCTTGGAAGTTCCGCGCGGTGGGGCAGGGGTACGCCTCCGGGCTCGCCGGGCTGGCCACCGACTTCGGTATCACCGTGGACGACGCCCCTCCGTCGGACGGCGGCTCCCCGGCGGTCGCCGCCCCGGTGCCCC
>NZ_MSGP01000583.1 GCF_002078235.1 Streptomyces viridosporus | reverse complement strand
CGGAGCGCGATCGCGCTCCGGGCCCCTCGTACGTCTCGGTGTGTGTCCCGCCCCGGTGCCGGGCCGGTGTCAGGCGGTCTGGTGGGCGAGCAGCGCCACCGCCGCGACCAGCACCGCCAGCAGTGCGATCAGCGCCATGGGGTTCAGTCCCGCGAAGAAGTTCTCCTGCTGCAGCCGCTCGCGGTTCGCGCGGCACACGGGGCACCGGCCCTCGCTCACGGGCGCGGCGCAGTTCGCGCACACCAGCCGGTCGTACGTCATGCGCTCGCCCTCCTCCCACCGGTTCCATCGACACAACGCCCACGGCCACGTGAACGTTCCCCTTCCACTGTGCCAGGTTCCGCGGTGAACGGCGCGGGCCCCCTGTCATCCCGCCCCCGGCAGGGCGACCGCGCGGACCCGCCGGGCCGCCGTACATCCGTCACAAAGGACACAAGTGGCGCGCAACCCCGGGCGGTGACTGCGGTCCTCCTTCCGCTTCGCGTAAGGTCACGCTCATCTACCCCCGGCTACCCGTGGTGCATCCGTGATCCGATTCGACAATGTGTCCAAGGTCTACCCCAAGCAGAACCGCCCTGCCCTCAGGGATGTCTCCCTGGAGGTCGAGAAGGGCGAGTTCGTGTTCCTCGTGGGGTCCTCCGGCTCCGGAAAGTCCACCTTCCTGCGGCTGATCCTCCGCGAGGAGCGGGCCAGCCACGGGCAGGTGCACGTCCTGGGCAAGGACCTCGCCCGCGTCTCCAACTGGAAGGTGCCGCAGATCCGGCGCCAGCTGGGGACGGTGTTCCAGGACTTCCGCCTGCTGCCGAACAAGACGGTCGCCGAGAACGTCGCCTTCGCGCAGGAGGTCATCGGCAAGTCGCGCGGCGAGATCCGCAAGTCCGTGCCGCAGGTGCTCGACCTCGTCGGCCTCGGCGGCAAGGAGGACCGGATGCCCGGTGAGCTCTCCGGCGGTGAGCAGCAGCGCGTCGCCATCGCGCGGGCCTTCGTCAACCGGCCCAAGCTGCTCATCTGCGACGAGCCCACCGGCAACCTCGACCCGCAGACCTCCGTCGGCATCATGAAGCTGCTCGACCGCATCAACCGGACGGGCACCACCGTGGTGATGGCGACGCACGACCAGAACATCGTGGACCAGATGCGCAAGCGCGTCATCGAGCTGGAGAAGGGCCGCCTCGTCCGCGACCAGGCGCGCGGCGTCTACGGCTACCAGCACTGACCCTCCCCGATCGCGCCCGATCGCGCCCACGGAAAGGCCTGAAGGACCCGCCATGCGCGCCCAGTTCGTCCTGTCGGAGATCGGTGTCGGTCTCCGCCGCAATCTGACGATGACCTTCGCGGTCGTCGTCTCCGTCGCCCTGTCGCTCGCCCTGTTCGGCGGGTCGCTCCTGATGAGCGACCAGGTCAACACCATGAAGGGCTACTGGTACGACAAGGTCAACGTCTCCATCTTCCTGTGCAACAAGAGCGACGCCGCGTCCGACCCCAACTGCGCCAAGGGCGCGGTGACCGAGGACCAGAAGAGCCAGATCAAGACCGACCTGGAGAAGATGTCGGTCGTCGACACGGTCACCCACGAGTCGCAGGACGAGGCGTACAAGCACTACAAGGAGCAGTTCGGCGACTCCCCGCTGGCCAGCTCCCTCACGCCGGACCAGATGCAGGAGTCGTACCGCATCAAGCTGACGGACCCGGAGAAGTACCAGGTCATCGCGACCGCCTTCGACGGGCGTGACGGTGTGCAGTCGGTGCAGGACCAGAAGGGCATCCTGGACAACCTCTTCGGGCTGCTGAACGGCATGAACTGGGCCGCCCGCGCGGTGATGGCGCTCATGCTGGTGGTCGCCCTGATGCTGATCGTGAACACGGTGCGCGTCTCGGCGTTCAGCCGTCGCCGCGAGACCGGGATCATGCGCCTGGTCGGCGCCTCCGGCTTCTACATCCAGGCGCCGTTCATCGCGGAGGCCGCGGTCGCCGGACTCATCGGCGGCACGCTCGCGTGCGGATTCCTGGTGGTCGCGCGGTACTTCATCATCGACCACGGACTGGCCCTGTCGGAGAAGCTGAACCTGATCAACTTCATCGGCTGGGACGCCGTGCTGACGAAGCTGCCGCTCATCCTCGCCACGAGTCTGCTGATGCCGGCGTTGGCGGCGTTCTTCGCGCTGCGCAAGTATCTGAAGGTGTGACTCTTGTCCAGAGGGGGCGTACGGTCAACCGGCCGTACGCCCCTCGGCGTTGTCCTAGACTCACCGGCATGTCAGGCCGTGACCCGTTCTGTCAGCCCCGCCGCGTCCGCCGTGGAGCCGCCCTGACCTTGGTGTTCGCGAGCGTGCTCGTCGCCGGTGCCGCCACCGGCAACCTGCCCGGGTCCGACCGGAGGACCGCGGCCGGCGAGGCCCGTCCCGCCGCGCCCGCAGGACACCACGCGGACGTCACCAGGGCGGCCGAGGAGGCCGTGCGCGAGGGCACCTCCCCCATGGAGGCCGCCGAGCACGCCGTCAGCCGCAGCGGGGACCGCTGGGCCGCCGTCTACTCCCCGGGCGAGTACGAGGAGTTCGAGGACGCCCTGGACGGTCGCTACACCGGTGTCGGCCTGTGGGCCCGTGAGCGGGACGGCCGGATCGAGGTGACGAAGGTCGGCAGCGGCACCCCCGCCGCCGACGCCGGGATCCGCGCGGGCGACCGGCTGCGCAGCGTCGACGGCGAGGAGGTCGACGGGCGCCCCGTCACCGAGGTCGTCTCCCTGCTGCGCGGGGACGGCACCGGTGAGTCCGCCGGCACCACCGTCCGCCTCGGTCTGGAACGCGGCGGGCGCGCGTGGAGCGAGACCCTGCGCCGGACCCGGCTGTCCCGCGACCCGGTGACCGTCCGCGCGTACGCCGACCGGATCACCGTCGTCGAGGTCGCCGCCTTCACCAAGGGCTCCGGCGACGAGGTCCGCACCGCCGTGCGGCGGGCCCCGGCCGACGCCGGGATCGTCCTCGACCTGCGCGGCAACTCCGGCGGCCTGGTCACCGAGGCCGTCACCGCCGCCTCCGCCTTCCTCGACGGCGGCCTGGTCGCCACCTACGACGTCGAGGGCGAGCAGCGCGCCCTGCACGCCGAGCCCGGCGGCGACACCACCAGGCCCCTGGTCGCGCTCGTCGACGGCGGGACGATGAGCGCGGCCGAGCTGCTCACCGGAGCGCTGCAGGACCGCGGACGTGCGGTCGTGGTGGGCTCCCGCACCTTCGGCAAGGGATCGGTCCAGATGCCGACCCCGCTGCCCGACGGCTCCGTCGCCGAGCTGACCGTCGGCCACTACCGCACCCCCTCCGGCCGGAGCGTCGACGGCCGCGGCCTCACCCCCGACGTCGAGGCCGACGAGGAGGAGCTCCGGCGGGCCGAGACGGTCCTGAGCGGACTGGGCCGGTAGCGTTCCGCCGCCGGGTGGGCGATCGGCTTCCCCGAAACCCCCTCCGTAGTGCGAAAATGGGCCGCACTATGGCTAAGGAAAAAGGGCGCAAGCTGATCGCGCAGAACAAGAAGGCGCGGCACGACTACCTCATCATCGACACCTACGAGGCCGGCCTGGTCCTCACCGGGACCGAGGTGAAGTCGCTGCGTCAGGGCAGGGCGTCGCTGGTGGACGGCTTCGTCCAGCTGACCGACCACGAGGCGTGGCTGCACAACGTGCACGTCCCGGAGTACAGCCAGGGCACCTGGACCAACCACAGTGCCCGGCGCAAGCGCAAGCTGCTGCTGCACCGGGAGGAGATCGACAAGCTGGAGTCCAAGTCCCAGGAGACGGGACACACCATCGTGCCGCTCGCCCTGTACTTCAAGGACGGCCGCGCGAAGGTCGAGATCGCGCTGGCCAAGGGGAAGAAGGAGTACGACAAGCGCCAGACGCTGCGTGAGAAGCAGGACCGGCGCGAGGCCGAGCGGGCGATGTCGGCGGTCCGCAGGAAGCAGCGTGCCTGAGCGGGAACACACCGGCGCCGGACGGCGTTGAACCGGGTACCGCGGCGGGGCGACCCGCCGGGGCGGCGGGAGGCCCGCCGGGAATGCGGTGGCACCGTCGGGCGTTGGTCACGTACGATGGCGCCAGCACCTCACAGCGGGTGCGCACCTTGAGAAATCAACATGGGGATGATCGGTTTCGACAGCGGCTGTCGAAGCAGGGGAAGCGTGTCGAGGAAGCGGCCATGATCTCGTAAACCACAGGCCGAAAAAAATAATCGCCAATTCCAAGCGATCCATCTCCCAGGGCGAGCTCGCCCTCGCTGCCTGATCTTCAGGTAGCGAGCAGCGGCTCCCCTACTTAAAGGGAGTGTCAGCCCGGGGGTGTTCCCGACCCGGATCCTGGCATCATTCAGGGAACTAAACCTTGATCCCGGTCACGGGGTGAAGAGGGAAACCACACAGTGACTGGGCCCGTCGGAGACTTGTCGGCGTGATCTCCGGGGCCGAGAAAAGCACAGCCGACTGCGCACGGAGAAGCCCTGGTTCCGCACCGTTGGACGCGGGTTCGATTCCCGCCATCTCCACTCGACCCCATGTGGGCAAAGGCCCCGTCGCCTCGAGCGTCGGGGCCTTTGTCATGCCGGGGCCTTTGTCATATCGGGGTCTTCGTCATGTCGGCGCGTGTCAGGCGGCCGCCCGCGCCGCCGTGCTC
>NZ_MSGP01000582.1 GCF_002078235.1 Streptomyces viridosporus | reverse complement strand
ACAGGTTGTGGTGGAACGTCACCTTCAGCTTGCCCCGGTCGCCGACGGCGGTGGACTCGCCGTCGCTGTTGCCGATCAGGATCGTCTTGTCGTGCTCGGTGAAGACGTTCCAGGAGGCGGTGACGTAGTCGGAGCCCCGGACGATGTCCAGCTGTCCGTCGTGCTGCTGGTACAGCATGCCGAAGTGGACGGGTGCCTCGCTGTCGGGGTGCTCGCCGTCGGTGAAGGTGTTGTGGTCGAACCAGACGTGCGTGGAGCCGTACACCACGGCGGTGTCGTACTCGGAGTTCCAGTTGCCCCGGTCGCCGTCGGTCGGGTCCCACTGGGGGAAGCAGTCGACCGGGCTCTCGAGGGTGAGGTTGCGGACGATGACGTTGTCCACGTTCTTGATCTGCAGGCTGGCGCCCTTGATCCCGGCGTTCCCGCCGATGCCGATGAGGGTGGTGTCGGCGGGGATGTTCACCTTGATCGCCCGGTCCTGGTTCGCGGCCGACACCCTGCGCAGCCCCTCCGGGCTGTCGTCGGGCTCGGCGCTCAGGTCCTCCTCGTACCCCCAGGCCTGCGGGGAGTACTTCTCGAGGTAGGCGCCGAAGTCGTAGCCGGGTGCGGCGAACGCCTCGCAGCCCTGGGAGACCGCGTCGATGGTCCCCTTCACCTTGATGATCCTCGGCGCGCTGCCGCCGTCCGCCAGGGCGGCCTTGAACTCGGCCCAGTTCGTCACGGTGTACACGTGCCGGGCGTCCGCGGCGGCGCCCCCGGTGGTGCCGGTGCCGTGGGCGGCCCAGCCGTCGTTCGGGGCCAGCGTCTGCCGGGCGGGGTCGCGGTGGGGGGACGGGGAGTGCGCCTGGGCTCCGGTGCCGGCCAGGGCCAGCACCAGGGCGGTGCAACCGGCCAGCGAAGCGGTTCTCACTGTGGCATGAGCATGCCACTTCGTTCTGTTCACGGTGCTGTTCTCCTTGGGTTCGGGGGTGTTACGCGGTGGCCTCCGGCCAGGTGATCCACGACTCCGGGACCGTCTCGTCCAGCCTGCGCACGTCGCGCGGCGCGAGCACCCGGGTGCGCAGCAGCTCCCGGGCGACCAGTCGTGCCACGGCGATCGCGCCCGGCGGGTTGAAGTGCGTGTTGTCCTGCTCGGTGGGCGTCCAGTTGAAGTACTTCTTGGTCTCCTCGGCCCCGAGTTCCTGCCACAGCGCCAGCGACAGGGCCTGGACGTCGAGCAGCGCCACCCGCTCCTCGCGCGCCAGCGCCCGCATCGCCGCCGGGTACTCGCCGTGGCTCGGCACGGCGTCGCCGCCCGCGTCGAACCGCCGCCGTTCCACGGCGGTCGCCAGCACGGGCCGCACCCCGCGGGCCCGCGCCCCGTCGACGTACAGCCGCAGGTACTGCTGGTACGTCGTCCAGGGCTCGGTGTAGCGGCTCGGATCGGTGGCCTTCTCGTCGTTGTGCGCGAACTGGACCAGCAGGAGGTCCCCGGGCCGGGCGGAGGAGAGGATCGCCTCGAGCCGCCCCTCGTCCACGAAGCTCTTGGAACTCCGCCCGTTCACGGCGTGGTTGGCGACGTCCAGGTGCCGGTGGAGGAAGAAGGGCAGCGCCGTGCCCCACCCGGTCTCGGGAGCGGCGTCGGCGTACTTCCGTGCGGCGGTGGAGTCGCCGGCGATGTGGAGGGTGCGGGCGCGGCGGCCGGGGGCGGCCTGCGCGGTGCCGGTCGTGGCGAGGGCGAGGGGAACGGCGGCGAGCGCGGCCGAGGAGACCCGTCTGCGGCTCAGGGACACGGGGCGGTGCCTTTCGGTGGGGGACCTGGACCTTTCGGAGGGAGACCCGGACCTGTCGGTGGGGGGAGGGATGGCTCCCCGCAGGGAGGGGACGGCCCGCGGCCCGGAGCGGACGGGCCGTCCCGCGGCGGGTCCGCGAGCGGACTCACCCCATCTGCTCGTCCCACTCCGCCTGCGCCTCGTTCAACTGCTCGGCCAGCCCGTCCAGGAAGTCCTTCGCGCTCAGGTCGCCGTTCAGCACCTTCTGGAAGTTCGGCTCGTTGTCGGCCTTGGAGATCGTGTTCCAGTCCGGCAGGTAGTACGGCAGCTGGACGATGGTCGTGGAGCCGTCGTTCAGCGCGTCCGCGGCCAGCTTGGTCGGCTCCGCCTTCGCGATCCACGCGTCCTTCGCGGCGTCCGTGTGCGACGGCACCTGTCCGGCCGACTCGTTGAACTTCGAGTTCGCCTCGTGCGAGGTGGCGTACTCGATGAACTTCCAGGCGGCCTCCTTGTTCTTGGAGCTCTTGAACAGGCCCAGCCCGTCGACCGGGTTGGAGACCTGGACCCGCTTGCCGCCGGGGCCGGTGGGCTGCGGGATGCCGCGGAACTTCTCGGCGCCGAGCGCCTTGACGTGGTCCTGGTAGGACCCGAGGTTGTGGTTGAGCATGCCGATCGTGCCGGAGTCCCACTGCGCGACCATCTTGGTGAAGTCGTTGTTCAGGTCGGCCGCGGGAGTGACCTTCTTGAACAGGCCCGCGTACTTCTCCAGGGCCTCGACGTTCTTCGGGTCGTTGACCGTGGTCCTCTTGCCGCTGGAGTCCCAGAACGTGGTGATGCCGGACTGGCCGTACATCGCGTCCAGGGCCTGGGCGATGGAGCCGGCGCCGCCGCGGATGGTGTAGCCGAACTCGTTCTTGCGCTTGTTCGTGAGCTTCTCGGCGGCCTCGTAGAAGCGGTCCCAGGTCGTCGGCTCCTCGAGGCCCGCCTTCTCGAACAGGTCGGTGCGGTAGTACAGCACGCCGTTGTTCGCGGAGGTCGGGACCGAGTAGAGCCTGTCGTCGCCGCCGCCGGCGGCGCGCAGCGACTCGACCATGTCCTTGTTGAGCTTGCCGTTCAGGGAGGACTTCTCCAGGCGGTCGTCCAGCGGGTCGAGCGCCTGCTGCGCGGCGAAGCCCGCGAGCATGGCGGCGCCGACACCGCCGACGTCCGGCAGGCCGCCGCCCTGGATGGCGGTGTCGACCTTGGACTGGTACTCGGTGGCGGCGATGCCGACGTACTCGACGTCGATGTCCGGGTTGGCCTTCTCGAAGTCGGCGATGACCTCCTTCCAGATGTCGGTGCGGACACCGCCGTTGTTGTCCCAGAAGACGATCTTGCCCTTGCCGTCGCCCTCGGCCCCCTTGTCGCCGCCCGCTCCGCTGCCGTCGTCGCCGCAGGCGGTGGCGGTCAGGGCGAGCACGGCCCCCAGGGCGACGGCGGCCGGGGTGCGGCGCCTGCCGGTGCTGCTTCTGAGATTGCTGATCTTCATTGGTCGGCTCTCTTCTTCTGGATCCAACGGGATGTGACGTTGTGGGGGGACGGTCGTCGTCCGGCGGCGCTCAGCCGTGGGACGAGGCGCTGATCCTGAACTGGGTGAACACGGCCGCGCCGGCGTGCCCCTGACCCGCGGGCGCGAGGGCGACCAGGCCGAGCAGGGCACCGACCCAGCGCCAGGGGGTGGCGGCGAAGACCTGACCGGAGGGACGGAAACCGTCCCCGGTGTCGTACGAGAAGCGGCAGCGCGCCCCGGCCCCGACCTCGACGCGCAGCCGGGCCCGGCCCTCGGGAGCGGGCCGCGGGTGATCGGCGTCCCGCTCCTGCCCCGCGGCCGCCTCGGCGAACCGGTGCACCAGGTGCACGGTGCCGTCCGGGCCCCGCTGGAGCCCGATCCAGCGGTACGCGTCCCCGAGGACCGCGAGGCCGGCCCGCGCGCCGGGCTCCCCGCTGTCGAGCCGCAGTTCCACCTCGACGGTGCACGGGGTGCCGGGCAGCCGCTGGGTGAGCACGTGGGGCAGCTTGCGCAGGTCGTGCGCGTCGGCGGAGCGGACACAGGTCAGCCGCAGTCCGTCGGCGGAGTGCTGGGTGGTCCAGCCCTCCCTGGGATTGGCGGTCCACTGCCACTGGCGGCCGTGGCGTCCGCCGGGGAAGTCGTCGTCGGTGGCGGGCGCGGCGGGCGGCTGCGGCAGCAGGTCGGGGCGGCGGTGCTCGGTGACGGGGGCGCCGTCGTCCCCGATCACCGGCCAGCCCCCGGGGCCCCAGCGCATCGGCTGGAGGTGGACCACCCTGCCGTACGCCCCGCGCTGCTGGAAGTGCAGGAACCAGTCCTCGCCGGACGGGGTGCGCACCCAGCCGCCCTGGTGGGGTCCGTTGACGTCGGTGTCCTTCTGCTCCAGGACGACCTTCTCCTCGTACGGCCCGAAGAACTCCCGTGCACGGAAGGCGCCCTGCCAGCCGGTCTCCACTCCCCCGGCGGGCGCAAGGATCCAGAACCAGCCGTCGTGCCGGTAGAGCTTGGGTCCCTCCAGGGTGAACCAGCCGGGGATGCGGTCGGCGTCGACGATCACCTTGCCCTCGTCGAGGAGTTCGGTGCCGTGGGGGTGCATCCGGTGGCCGGTGAGGCGGTTCTTGACGCCGGCGCGGGACTTCGCCCAGGCGTGCACGAGGTAGGCCTCGCCGGTCTCCTCGTCCCACAGGGGGCACGGATCGATCAGGCCCTTGCCGGCCTTCACCAGGTGCGGACGGGTCCAGGGCCCGCGGATCCCGGGGGCGTTGACCTGGAAGACGCCCCGGTCGGGGTCGCCCCAGAAGATCCAGAACCGGTCGTCGTGGTGGCGCAGCGACGGCGCCCAGACCCCGCAGTCGTGCCGGGGCTCCGCGAACTCGGCCTCCGGTTCGAGGCGTTCGAGAGCGTGCCCGACGAGGGTCCAGTTGACCAGGTCGCGGGAGTGCAGCAGCGGCAGTCCGGGGGCGCGGCCGAAGCTGGAGGCGGTCAGGTAGAAGTCGTCGCCGACGCGGATCACGTCCGGGTCGGACCAGTCGGCGTTCAGGACCGGGTTGCGGTAGGTGGGGGCCGTCCGCCCGGCGGTCATGGGCTCACCGCCTTGCGGACCAGGGCCGCCGCCTCGTCCCGGCCGAGGCGGCCGTCGGCGACGACGGTGACGATCCGGCGGACCACCGTCCGGCCGGGCGGGACCGGCAGCCGTGCGTCGTGGGCGAGGGAGGAGCCGACGCCCGGGTACTCGGCGGTGCGCACGAACCAGGGGTCGCGCCGGGTCGGTTCGGTGGCCCCGGCGAAGACCAGCGTCCAGGTGGAGCCGGCCAGGGCGAGCCAGTCCGCGCGGCGGCCGTGGACCGCCTCCTCGCCCTCCGCGCCGGCGGTGAAGACGTCCGGTGCCGCCTCCTCCTTGCGGGCCCGCCAGAAGAAGCCGCCGTAGGCGGCACCGGGGCGGCCGTTGGTGGCGGGGCTGCCGAGGGAGAGCGGGGCGGCGGTGACGTTGGTGAGGGAGAAGGTGAGGTCCAGCGCCCAGGCGCGGTCCGTGAGTGCGGTGGCCGCGACCGTGCGGCGCTCGCGCAGCAGCTCGCCCGGTGCGGCGACCCAGCGCAGCTCCTGGACGAAGCCGTCGGGGTCGCGCAGCTGGAAGGCGGTGTGCCGCTGGGAGCCGTGGTTGTCCAGCTCGGTCGGGCCGCGGTCGCGGACGAAGGTGCGCCCGCCCCAGAAGTTGTGCCCCTCGACGTCGGGAACGGCGACACCGACGCCGAGGTGGTGTGCGTGGTCGGCGGGGCTCAGCTCGGTGACCGCCGTGCCGGCCAGGGTGGTGACGGGATGCAGGTACGGGCGCGGGGAGAGCCGGGCCGGCAGCTCGGGCCGGACGACGTACCGGCCGACCGGCCGGCCCGCGACGCGCAGGACCGTGGAGTCGTTTCCGCTCAACGGGTGCTCACCTCTTTCGGCAGGTGCTCGGCGGGCCGCGCCCAGGGGGCGCCCAGCTCGGAGTAGAGGGACAGGGTGTCGGCGGCGGCCGCGACGAGCCCGTCGACGCCGGGCACGACCCGGCGGTTCTCGCCGGGGACGCGGCGCCAGGCGCCGACGGGCAGCGGGGCCGGGTCGGGGGCCTGCCGGATCGCCTCGACGACCTTCATGAAGGCGCCCGTCCGGTCGGGGGTGACCAGCAGGGGGGTGCCGTCGGTGAGGTGGGCGACGAGGTTCTCCAGCAGGTCGGTGCGGCCGTACTCGAACTCCTCCGGGCCGTGGTCCGCGCGCTGGAGCAGCACGCGGTCCTGCTTGTACCAGAAGGTGATGCGGCCGCTGGTGCCGTGCACCAGGACGTACGGCTCGCCGGCCCGCTCGGCGCACAGCGTCGCGGCGACGGTGACCGGCCCGCCCCGCGCGGTGGTGACGCGGACGCAGGAGGTGTCGTCGGACTCGATGTCGTGGGCGCGCAGCAGCTCGGTCTCGATGCCGGTGACGTCCTCGGCGCGGGTGCTGCCGTCGAGCGCGAGGGCGGTGGCGACGGCGTGGGCGAGCGGGTTGGTGAGCGCGCCGTCGACCACGTCGGCGCCGTTCAGCCGCCGCCGGCCCGCCCAGGGCGCCCGCCGGAAGTAGTCCTCGTCGCGCACCCAGGCCCCGGCCCCGCCGATCCCGACGGTCCGGCCGATGGCACCCTCGGCGACCAGTTCGCGGATCGCGGGCACGGCGTGCGAGCCCAGCGACTGGAAGCCGATCTGGCAGGCGACCCCGGCCGCGGCGACCCCGTCGGCCATCCGGCGGAACTCGGCGTACGACGGCGCCGGCGGCTTCTCCAGCAGGAGGTGCACGCCCCGCTCGGCCGCCGCCAGGGCCAGGTCGGTGTGGGTCGGGATCGGTGTGCAGACGATCGCGATCCGGGCGCCGGTGGACTCCAGCAGGGCGCCGAAGTCGGCCGACTGCTCGGGGAGTTCACCGCCGAACTCCTCCTCGGTGAGCGGGGTGAGCTCGCAGATCCCGACGAGCCGTACCAGCCCCTCGTCCTGGAGCCGGCGGATGTTCGCCACGTGCCAGCGGCCGTGGCCGCGGGCGCCGGCGAGGACGACGGGCAGGGGTTCGCGGACTCCCGTCCGGGAGGGCGTCGAGGGCATCGGGGAGGCCTCGGAGGCCGGGAACGCCGTCATCCCTTCACCGCCCCCGCGCTGAACCCGGTGATCAGCCACTTCTGGATGAAGGCGAACACGAGCACGACGGGGACGGCCGCGATGATGCCGCCCGCGGCGAGCGCGCCGAGGTCGACGCTGTCCGCGCTCATCAGGGTGTTGAGGCCGACCGGGATGGTCTGCTTCTCCTGGTTGTTGAGGAACATCAGGGCGAACAGGAAGTGGTTCCAGGAGTGGACGAAGGCGAAGGAGCCGACGGCGATCAGGCCGGGCCGCAGCAGCGGCAGGACCACGACCAGGAAGGCCCTCATCCGGTTGCACCCGTCGACCCAGGCGGCCTCTTCCAGGGAGTACGGCACGTTCTTGATGAAGTTGCTGATCAGGATCATCGACAGCGGCAGCTGGAAGACCGTCTCGGCGATGATGACGCTGCCGAGGGAGTTGATCATCTGCAGTTCGGCGAAGATCTCGAACAGCGGGACCAGCAGCAGCGCGCCGGGCACGAACTGGGAGCACAGCAGGGCCAGCATGAAGCCCCGCTTGACGCGGAAGTCGAATCGGGCGAGGGCGTAGCCGCCGGCCAGGGCGACCAGGGTCGTCATGACCAGGGTGGCGACGCCGACCAGCACGCTGTTGGAGAAGAAGGTGCCGAAGCTGCGGTCCGTCCAGACCTTCTCGAAGTGGTCGAAGGTCATCGGCCAGGGCACCAGCGAGGTCGAGCCGGCCGGGCGCAGCGCGAAGAGCAGGATCCAGTAGAACGGGACGAGGGTGAAGACCAGGTAGATGCCCAGCGGGAGGTAGATCTGCCAGCGGGGCGCCTCGTCCCAGGCCCGGTGCCTCTTCGCCGGGCGGGGCGGTTCGGGGGC
>NZ_MSGP01000581.1 GCF_002078235.1 Streptomyces viridosporus | reverse complement strand
GAGTAGAGGT
Organism: Streptomyces viridosporus; assembly: GCF_002078235.1. GTDB lineage: Bacteria > Actinomycetota > Actinomycetes > Streptomycetales > Streptomycetaceae > Streptomyces > Streptomyces viridosporus. Next base: position 17,000 of record NZ_MSGP01000581.1, on the reverse strand, counting down.
CGGGGTCGACGAGCGGACCGTCCGGGAGTGCGGGCGCCCCTGCCCGTCCGCACGCCGCGCCCTCCTCCCCGCCACATCCCCCCTGCGGGGGAGGCCGATCCCCCGCGCACGGGATCCTTCCGCGCCGTCCGGCGGCTGTACTGCAGGCAGCCGACGTCAAGGGAAGGACACCCGATGCACCTCTGGACGAGACGACGCCTGCTGCTCTCGACCGCTTCGGCGGCCTCGACGGCCGCTCTCGCCGCGACGGCGTCCGCACCGGCCCACGCCCTGACCGGGAAGCCCTCCGTCCCCGACGACGCCATCGTGCGGCGTCTGGGCTCCCTGCCGGGTGTGCGGATCGTGGAGGAGCGGCCGAGCACCGAGCCGGGATACCGCTTCTTCGTGCTCGGGCTGCGCCAGCCGGTCGACCACACCGACCCCTCGGCCGGCACGTTCGAGCAGCGCCTCACCCTGCTCCACACGTCCACCGAGCGCCCCACCGTCCTGTTCACGACCGGGTACGAGGCCGCGCTCACCTCCCGCTTCACCGAACCGACCGTCCTCCTGGGCGGCAACCAACTCCAGGTCGAGCACCGCTACTTCGGCACCTCGCGCCCCAGTGCCCACGACTACTCCCACCTGACCGTCCGCCAGGCCGCCGACGACCACCACCGCGTCGTCCGCACCTTCCGACGGCTCTACCCCGGCGCGTGGATCTCCACCGGCGGCAGCAAAGGCGGCATGGCGAGCGTGTACCACCGCCGCTTCCACCCCCACGACGTGGACGGCACCGTGGCCTACGCGGCCCCGAACAACGTCGACGACCGCGACGACTCCGCCTACCTCCGCTTCCTGGAGACCGTGGGCACGGCCGCCGACCGCGAGGCGATCAGGACCGCCCAGCGCCGGCTCCTGCTGCACCGCGCGGAACTGGTCGCCCGCTACGAGGCCGCGACGACCGCCGCCGGGGACACCTTCCGCATCGTCGGCAGCGCCGACAAGGCGTTCGAGATCGCCGTGCTGCGCGCCCCCTTCATGTTCTGGCAGAACGGCGGCAGCGCGGCGGACCGCGCCGCCCTCCCCGGACCGGACGCCACCGCCGACCAGCTGTACACCTGGCTGGACGACACCGCGGGCCTGGCCCTCTACGCCGACGCGGTCGCCCGCGCGTACATCCCGTACTGGTACCAGCTCGCCACCGAGATGGGCTACCTCGACGTCCCCACCGCCCACCTGGCCGGCCTGCTGCGCCACCCGGGCGCCGTCGAACCGCGCACCTTCGTCCCCCGCGACATCCCCGTGCGCTTCGACCCGGACGTGATGCCGGACATCGACCGCTGGGTCCGCCGCAGCGGCACCCGTCTGCTGTTCGTCAACGGGACGCAGGACCCCTCGACCGCCGAGCCCTTCCTGCCCGGACGCCACGACTCCCGCGTCCTGTGGGTGCCCGGCGCCAACCACCACACCACCATCGCTGCCCTCCCCGCCGCGGACCGCGCCGAGGCCACCGCCATGCTCACCCGCTGGGCCGCCCGCACCTGAGCAGCGGTCCTCGCCCCGGTCACGCAGCCCTCGCAGAACCGCGCGACCGGGACGGGGCCGTGGGGCCGGTTGCTCGGCGAGGAAGGGGCCGGTTGCTCGGCCAGGAAGGCGAGCAGGGCGTCGGTGACCTCCTGGGCGTGGGTCCACAGCAGGCCGTGCGGGGCGCCATGTCATTCCCGCCGACTCCTGCCGCGACCGGCCGTTCCGGGGCGGCGAACCCCACCCCCGCCTGCGCCGTCGGCCGGATCCGCCCCGGTCACGCGCCTTCACGTAACCTCACGGCCTGTGAGGATCGCACGGTTGATACGAGGCCGGTCGCGGGAAGCGGCGGCCTTGGAACGTCTCCATCGGCTCTGGCGGGAGGACAAGTACGAGGAGGTCGAGGCCGGGGCCCGGGCGCTCGAGGCAGAAGCGGGGCGTCTGCGCAGGCGGGGCCGGGGGATCGCCGTGGCGTGGCACGCCAAGGCCCTGGCCACGGCGGCGGCCTGTGCCCACGGGCGCGGGGCGCAGGTGCTGGCCGAACTGGAATCCCTCACGGCGGAGCTGAGCGGGATGGCCGGGCCCGGGCGGGAGCTGCTGCTGATGATCCGGAACACCCACATGGTGGTCCTCAACGGTGAGGGACGCTACGGAGAGGCGGAGGCCGAAGGGCTGGAGGTACTGCGCGACCTGACCCGCCTCAAGCATCTGGTACCGGTGTGGGACATCGAGCTGAGCGTCCTGGCCAATCTGGTCGACGCCCTGTGCGGGCAGGCCCGCCACGAGGAGGCCGAGGCCGTCGCCCGGGGGAATCTGCCCCGAGCCGTAGGGAGCACGGTCGCCGCTCTGCACCACGGCCTGGTGTGCAGCCTGAACGGGCAGGGGCGGTACCACGAAGCGCTCACCGAGGCGCGCCGGATCACCCCACCCGGGGATCGGGGCCAGAGCGGGAGCCTGGGCATGGCCACGGCCGTCGCCCTCCACGGCCTGGGGCACCGGAGCGAGGCGGAAACGGCGGCCCGTGAGGCGCTGACCGACTGCGAGCGGTTCCTGCATCCGGACCACCCCCGCATCCAGGAGGCCCGCACCCTGCTGGCCCGCATCACGGCCGGCGACCCACCGCCGTCGACGGCCGAGGAGATCGCACGCGGCTGATCGTTCCGGAGCCGACCGGCCCGCCGACCCGAGATGCACCGTGCTCCGCCCGTACTCCCCCAGCCCGACGCACCACCGCCAGCCCGACGCACCACCGCGCCCGGGAGCAGGCGCGCCCGGAGAGTCCGTACGACGCGGCCGAGAACCCCTCCGGCCGGCTGCACCCACGGAGACTCGTACGCGACCGCGACCGCGACCGCGGCAGCGGCAGCGGCAGCGGCAGCGGCAGCGGGACGACGGGAGCACTCCGTCGGCCGCACGCCCGAGCTCCGAGGAACCTCGTGCCCGGGGACAGGGAGCGCCCCGGAACCGACGCGCGACGGCTTTCGTCTCCACGGGCAGGTGACGTCGGCTCCGGGGGGAGGCCACGTGGATCAGCCGTGGCTCACGATCACGCTCGTCACGGCCGCGGGCGCAATGGCCCTGGGCGTCAAGGTCCTGCGCCTCGCCCGACACCAGCGCCGGGCCCTGGGCCGCCTCGGCGTCCGGGGCGTGCGCACCCGGGGGGAGGTGGCCCGCGGCGCCCGCCGCGAGGGGGCCACGATCCATCCCCCGCAGGTCCGCTACCAGGCCCCACCCGTCGACCGCCCCGACGCCCCTCCCACGCAGACCTACCGCCGCGCTCCCCTCAACCACGAGTCACATCCCCTGTACCGAGGCGTCCCGGTCGTCCTGCGCTACGACCCGGGGGACCCGCGCCGGGTGGTGGTCGTCCACACGAAGGACGGGCGCCCGGGAAACGTCTCGTACTCGGCCACGGCCAACATGACCTGGGGTGTCTTCTTCTTACTGTTCGGGGTGGCGATGGGAGTGGGGGCGTTCCTGTAGGGGCCCGCGGGAAGTGCGTTCACCGTCCCGACCGCACACGGCAACGCGTTCCGTCGACCCGGCCGGACGGTTCGTCCCCTCACCGGTAGCCTGCGTCACCATGATGCGCGCCTGGACCCTGCCGATACTGCTCGCGCTCTGCGGATCGGCTCTCGCGACCGCGCTCGCCCTCGGCGGGAACTACGGCACCGCCGCGACCCTCCTGCTGGTGTTCGCGCTGCTCGCCTGCCTGAACTCGCCCCTGGCCTTCCCGAAACCGATTAGCGCGCTGGAGGCTCAACGCCGCAGCGCAGCCGACGGCCGGCCGGTCGTCTTCTGGCGGCCGGGCTGCACGTACTGCCTGCAACTGCGCATCCGGCTGGGCCGCAGCGCCCGCCAACTGCACTGGGTCGACATCTGGCGCGATCCGGCCGGAGCGGCAGCGGTGCGGGAGGCCAACGACGGCAACGAGACCGTACCGACCGTCGTCGTGGCGGGTCGCCCGCACACCAACCCCGACCCCTCATGGGTCCGCGAACAGCTCTCCTCTTCCACCTGACCGGGAACGGTGCCCTCTCTTCCGCAGACCTACCGCCGCGCCCCATCAACCACGCGTCGCACCCCTTGCACGCCGACGTCCCGGTCCTCCTGTGCTACGCCCCGGGGACCCGCACTGGATGGTGGCCCTGCACACGAAAGACGGACGAAAGGCCCCGTACTCAGCGGGCGCCGTCACTGCTGGCACACCTGCCCCCGTCATGCTCTCCGGCATGAAACAGATGGACACCCGTCTTCCCTCAGTGCGCAACACGCCTGTCCGATATACGCAAGGGAGTCCCCCTTCCGTCCGTGAGCCAGGCTGTCAACTCTCGGAAGATTTTGGACCAATCACCCCACCTCGCAGCCCAGCCACCCCTATGTCCGACCTTTGCAGTACGGTCACACGGAACGACCGACCCGAAGGGCCGTCACGCGCTGAGTAGGCCCAGACCTGTGTATACGAGGAAGCGCAATGCCCTACGAGCCCGGCACCGTCTGGCAGTACGAGGTCCCCACGACCGGCAGCACTCATCTGCCCCCGGACGCCGGCTACGGCAAGGCCCTGACCAACCAGGGCTACGGCTTCGAGGTCGCCATCGCCGACCTGATCGACAACTCCATCGACGCCGGTGCCGACAAGATCGTCGTGCACTTCCTGCGCGACGCCAAGCGCATCCTCACTCTCCTGGTCATCGACAACGGCAAGGGCATGGACGACGCGGGTCTGGACGCCGCCATGACGGTGGGGCGGCGCCGGGACTACGGTGAGAGCGCCCTCGGCATGTACGGCACGGGGCTGAAGGCCGCTTCGCTGTCCCATGCTTCATCACTGACCGTGGTCAGCCGTACCAAGCGCAGCCGTGCCACAGGGCGCCGTCTCACTGCAGAGGGAATCGAGGACGGCTTCCGCTGCGACACGGTCGACCCTCGCTACGCGCAGGAACTCGTGGACCGGTATGACGGCATCATCGAGTGGCAGGGCACGGTCGTGCGATGGGACCAGGTGCGGGCCTTCGAGACCGTGACGACCGGCCAGAGCGACCATTACCTGTCAAAGGCGATCGCACGTCTGGAAACTCATCTCGGCCTCTACCTGCACAGGTTCCTTCAGAACGGCCTGAAGCTCGACATCGCCGTATGGGATGTGAGCAGCGGCGAGGGCCGGCTCGGCGAGGAAGTGGACCACATCGCTGTCGAGGCGCTGGACCCCTTCGGCTACAAGGTGCCCGGGAAAGCGCGCTACCCCCGTACCTTCACGGCCCCCGTAGAAGGCCTGGGAGACGTACAACTGACCGCTCACATCTGGCCCGCCAAGTCGAAGCAGGCCGGGTTCCGCCAGATCGGATCTCTCGCCGACCGTCAGGGCTTCTACTTCTACCGCAACGACCGTCTCGTCCAAGCCGGCGGCTGGAACGGTCTTCGCAACCCTGAAGGACACCTCGCTCTGGCTCGCGTGGCCGTCGACCTTCCGTCCCATGAGAACAGCGTCCTGAGCCTTGACGTGAAGAAGGAGAGCGTCACCGTCACGCCTGCCTTCACGCTCGGCGTCGAGAAAGCTGTGGACGCTTCCGGAAACACCTTTCACGGGTACCTCAGCGACGCCGAGGCCACCTACCGGGAGGGCGCGAAGCGCACGGAGATCGTCCGCAAGCCCGTGACGCTCCCCGGTAAGGGGATAGACCCGAAGATCAAGCGGGTTGTCAAGGAGGAGCTGCCCGAGAAGCCGGGCGAGGAGCCCATCTCGTTCACCTGGGTCTCACTTCCCAGTGACAAGTTCTTCGACCTCGACCGCGAGAACAACGCCGTCCTCCTCAACAAGGCTTTCCGCAGCGACTTCAACGACGGCCGTCGCGGCGGAAGCAACGACGCCCCCGTCACGAAGACCCTGCTGTACTTGCTGCTCGAGGACTGCTTCGGTCTCGGGCGTTGGGAGCGTGGCCGCCAGGACCGAGTGGACTACTGGAACACCATCCTTCTGGCAGCGGCAGGTGCTCACCGCGACCGCCGTGTCCAGGCGACCGACTGATCCAGTACCGCTCCCGCTCCTGGCCCGCTCCGGCCCCTGACTGAGGACAAGAGATGACCAACACTTCGTCCGGTGTGCTCCTCGACATCCACACCTCCGCGCTGGCGGGGATGGGCAGCATGCCGCGCCACTTCGAACGTTGGGCAGCGCTCGCCGCGGATGATTCCTACCCGGACGCGGACCTGGGCGAGGAGTTGTTCCGCTCCCTTCTCATCAGTGGTGACGACGCACTGACCGCTCTGTGGGACCGTCACCTGACCGCCTGGGACTTCGCGGAGAACCCGCAATGGGGAGCGGACTCCCCGGCGCGCACCGACGAACGGCGCGCAGTGGTCTATGAACGGCTCCGGTTCGGAAGTGAACTGTGCAAGGCCCTGGACCAGGCCGTACCCGTGGCGAAGGTGCCCGGCGCGACGGTGATCACCCGGGAATTCACCCCGTGGTACACCCCTGAACGCGCGGCGGCCAGGTCCTTCTACTGGACGGCGTACGAGCGGAAGCTCCGCGACAAGGGCTGGTCCGAGGCCGCCATCGCCAGCCTCGACCAGGCGAGCCAGGCAGTCGTCGAGCGCCTCACCGACCCCGAACAGCCGACGGCCCGCCAGGCGAAGGGCCTGGTCGTCGGCTATGTCCAGTCCGGCAAAACGGCGAACTTCACCGGCGTGGCCGCCAAGGCCATTGATGCCGGATACCGTCTCGTCATCGTCCTGGGGGGCACCCTCAACCTGCTGCGCGCCCAGACCCAGAGACGCCTCGACATGGAGTTGATCGGCCAGGAGAACATCCTGCGGGGCGCGGATGTCACCGATGTGGACTCCCTGGTGGGGGTGGACTACGTGGGTGACGACGAGGGCTGGCCGGAGTTCGTCCAGCACGGCGGCCGTCCGTCCACGCTCGGTGCGTTCGACATCGAGCGCCTGACGACACGCGACAACGACTACAAGAGCCTGGCCCAGGGCATCCGGGCCCTGGAGTTCGAGAAGCGCGTCCCCACCCGCCCGTTGCACGATCCGGCGAACCTCCACCACGCCGCAGCACGGATCCTCGTGGTGAAGAAGAACAAGGCCGTCCTCACGAAGCTCGTCAAGGACCTCAAGCAGATCCACGGGATCCTGGGGGAACTGCCGGCTCTCATCATCGACGACGAGTCCGACCAGGCCTCCGTGAACACCTCGGACCCGAAGAAGTGGGAACGGGGAAGCACCGAGCGCACGGCCATCAACGGCTTGATATCCAAACTCCTGGGACTCCTCCCGCGAGCCCAGTACGTCGGCTACACCGCGACCCCCTTCGCCAATGTCTTCATCGATCCCGGTGACGACATGGACATCTTCCCCAGCGACTTCCTGATCTCCCTCCCTCGCCCGGCCGGCTACATGGGCGTCCAGGATTTCCACGACCTGAACTCGCCTGTCCCGGTGGAGGAGCGTACGTACGCCAACTCCCAGGAGAAGGCTCATGTGCGAGGAATCTACGACTCCACGGGAGACAGGCTCCAGGAAGCCATGGACGCCTTTGTCCTGTCTGGTGCTCTGAAGCTCTACCGGGCTGACCATGGCGTGCCTGACGCCAACTTCCGGCATCACACCATGCTCGCCCATGAGTCGGTACGTCAGGATGACCACGCCGATCTGGCGCTACGCATCAACTCCATGTGGCACCAGGCTGGTTACAGCTCCACAGCAGGACACGAGCGTCTCGCCGCACTATGGGAGGCGGATTTCGCACCGGTGAGCGCGGCTCACGCCAGCAACCTTCCCTCGCCGTCCACGTACAACGAGCTGCAACCGTACGTCAATCGCGCACGGCAGCGCATCGGTAGTGGAGGCCAGCCGGTCATCGTTGTGAACGGGGACACCGACCGCTATTTCGCCCAGCTCGACCTGGATTTCGACCGGACACCGAACGTCTGGAAGATCCTCGTGGGCGGTACGAAGCTTTCCCGTGGTTTCACTGTCGAGGGCCTGACCGTTACCTACTACCGCCGCACCACCCAGCAGGGTGACACGCTCATGCAGATGGGGCGCTGGTTCGGCTTCCGTTCCGGGTACCGGGACCTGGTCCGGCTGTACATCGGCCGGGAGGAGCCCTTCGGCCGTAGCAAATTTGTCGACCTCTACGAGGCTTACGAAGCCGTCTGCCGTGACGAGGAGACCTTCCGGGAACAGCTGGCCCAGTACGCCGTGATGGTGGACGGAGAACCCCAGGTCACCCCTGTGCAGATTCCACCTCTGGTGGCGCAGCACCTACCCTGGCTCAAGCCTTCGGCCCGCAACAAGATGTTCAACGCGGAACTCGTGGAGATTCGGTCCCCTGGTCGGCCCATCGAGCCCGCCTCCTACCCGCTGAACGGCACCGTGACCAAGCGCAACACCGAGCGCTGGCGACCACTGCTGAGAGCACTGGGCACGACCCCCGTGTCGTTCAGCAACCCTCCGGACAACTCGAGCACGCTCACGCGAACCTTTACAGCACTCACTGGAACCGTTACGCATGGTGAACTCATCAGCGTGCTGTCCGGACTCGAATGGGAGCGCCCCCGGTACTTCGATCCTCACCTGACCTATCTCCGCCAGCTTGACGGCACCCTTGCGCAGGTCGATGACTGGCTGCTCATCTCGCCCCGGCTCGCCTCGGACAACCGCGTCGATGCCAGTGTCCTCGGCTCGGCCCCGTTGTCCCTGGTCCGACGGAGCATCCAGGAAGGCAAGAGTTCCTTCGGCCGTATCGCTAGCGTCGAGCACCGCACCGCAGCGCAACGGCTCATCGACAAAACCGCCGCTGGAACAGGTACGGAGATCGGCTCCAGAACCGGAGTCGCACTGGTCTACCCAGTAGTGGAGGGAAGCAGCCCTGACAGCGTCCGGGCAGTCGTCCGTAACGGTGTCGCAGACCCGTCAAAGATCGTGATGGCCTTCACTCTCATCCCGCCGAGGTCAGCCACCAGCGCAGACCGCCGCTTGGTGCGCTTCCGTGCCAAGGATTCACGTCACTGGAACGAGGCCACTATCCCGGCTAGCTGATTTCTTGAGGGAGACCGCGCTTTGCTGCCCATTGATATCCATGCCGCACAAAACATCGCGTTACCCCAGGAAGTCAGGCAGGATGCCGAACTCCTGATGGTATACGCAGAACTGAAGAACCTTGACCCCCAGGGGGAACGGTTTGCGACCGTACTACGGGGCACCATTGACCAGCTCCTAAATGGTGAAGTTACAGGCCGCTACGACTGGAAAACCCTGTACAAAACAGAAAGGACCCACGCCGGAACTCTCGTCGAGATCAATCTGCAACGTGAGTTCAAATTCGCTGATGGCCTCACGATGGACTACCGAATCGCAGGCGTCGAAGTGGACTGTAAGTATTCACAAAAGTTCGGCGGCTGGATGATCCCTCCCGAGGCCCGGGGCCACATATGCATGCTCGTTTGGGCAGATGACTACAAGAGCCAGTGGAGCGCCGGGCTTTTTCGAGTTCGCGAAGATTGGCTGAACCGAGGAAGCAACCGCGACGCAAAGCTCACCATAAAAGCCGAGCATCGCAAAAAGATCATGTGGCTGTGGGAAGGGAAACTCGCAGAAAATATTCTGCTACACATGAATCGATCCGACCGCATGGCGGTTTACGCCTTCAATTCGGGACAGCAGCGTCTCAATGAACTCTTCCGGCGAGTTCAGAAGCGCCGCATAGGGCGGAATGCGGTTCGTACAGTCGCACAACAGAAGGACTACATGAAGCGCGTCCGCGGCAACGGCGGATCACGCTCAGCCCTCAGGCCTGAAGGAATCCTGATCATGGGCGACTATGAAAGCCACCGTACGGTCGCTGAACAGCTCGGCCTTCCTATTCCTCGCGAAGGGGAGTTCGTAAGTGCTCGGGTCGCAAGGCGCCAACCTCACCATCAGGGGGCGCGACAGGTTCTCCTGGACGGGCAGGCCTGGGTGCTCGCCACCTCTGCTGACCTCCCCGAGAGAGCCCCTTCACTCCCGTCTCATACCAGATAGGTGCAGCTGGACATGAGTGCCCCGTTCGCCACCCAACTTCTCGGCTGGAAAAAGCTCAAAAAGTCGGGAAACCTAGTACCTAACAGTGCCGACAGCGACAGCAATACTTCAAAAGCGCTGGCCGGGAGCATTCTAAATTTTCTTGGCGTCACAGCCGATATGCTCCTCCCAGACACCCCAGAAAATTTGGGCCCTGCTTTGGAGCGGGCAGTCAGCATCGATTTGACTGATTCTCTCCCCAAGGCCGACCCTTCTCGTCTCTGGCACGTTGACCACAGGAAGGTCATCTCGGACTTTTCCCAGTACTCCCACCTCCGTAGGGTCGCGGACGCCGTAAAGGCTAATCCAACCCTCCGCACAGATCTGGGAGTTGACTATCTCATTCAACCTGATGTCACCGTTGGAATTTCCCAGAAGCTGACTGCGGAGGATCTCAGGCCCTTCCTGCACGCAGCCGTATCCTGTAAGTGGACGATCCGCTCTGACCGTGTACAGAACATCCGGCATGAATTTCTGCAGATGATCCGTCACAGACGAGGCCGTCTTCCGCACCTGGTGACAGTGACTGCTGAACCCATGCCAAGCAGGATTGCTGCCATCGCGCGAGGCACTGGTGAGGTCGATGCCGTCTATCACATCGCTTTCGATGCACTGCGAGAAGCGGTAGCTGCGGTGGGCGGCAGGCAGCAGCAGGAGGACCTAGCAGAGTGCATCGACCAAGGACGCCTCCGCCCCTACGAGGAACTCGCCTCGACTCTGGCGACCTGGTAAGTATCGAACTGCTATGGACACTCCACCGCATGCCTCTTCTGACCCTGAGGACGACTGGTCACCACCGGCCGGCTCGTGGGCATCGTCTGCCGCGCGTCGCCGGAACATGCAGGCGATCCGCAACCGGGACACAAAGCCGGAATGGCTGATCCGGAGGCTTGTACACGCAAAGGGCCTGCGCTATCGAGTCGCTGCCAAGCCGCTACCTGGTCTGCGCCGCACTGCGGACATGGTCTTCCGTCCTGTAAAAGTCGCCGTGTTCATTGACGGCTGTTACTGGCACGGTTGCCCGGAGCACTACGTTCCCCCGAAAACCAACCCTGGTTACTGGTCAGAAAAAGTGGCCAGAAACATGGCCCGCGACCGGGACACTGACCAGCGACTCGAAGAAGCCGGCTGGACAGTGCTCCGGTTCTGGGAGCATGAGCCGTCAGCGGACTGCGCCGCACGGATCGCAACTGAGGTCGAGAAGCGCCGCGCCGTCCGTCACGAAATACAGGAGAAAAGCTGATCAGCCGTTCTCCCGATCACGCTCTCGCGCTGCTCTCAGTACTTCGATGATCGACTCTCCCACTGCCTTGGCCACAGGCGGTGGGAAAGCATTTCCCACCTGCCGGTACTGCGCGGTTTTCCCACCGGAGAATTCCCACTCCGCCGGGAAGCCTTGAACGATCGCAGCTTGCTGAACAGTGAGCATCGGCCCGTCCGGACCAAAGAGGTCCCGCTCTTCGGTGCCCTTCAGCTTGCACGTCGCGATGTCATTAGCCACACCCAGCCCGGAGACGCCCAGCAACTTCCAGGCGGCTTTTGCACGGCTCGGCCCTAGATCTGCGCCACCATGCTTCTTTGATCCTCCGACAAGCGTCGGCGCGATACCGCCGCCCCTGCCCTTGAGTTCCGCGTCCCGTTCACGGGCCTTGTTGAACCAACGCTCATAGGCCTGCCTTGCGCGGTCAGCGTGTACGCCCTCAAAGTACGGTGCGTAGCGCTCGTACATAGACGACTGCAGACGTTCGGCGACACTGACAGGCTCCTCATGGGTTGCTGTCGGCCACTCGTACTTGAGGTCTTCGATCACGTCCTTACGGAACGCGACCAGGATGGCACGCGGGCGAAGCTGAGGGACACCGAAGTCACTGGCTTCCAGGATGTCCCACTTACACACGGTGTAGCCGAGACCTGGGTCCGACATCATCTGACCGTCCACGGCTCGATAGGAGCCGCCCTGCAGCCTCGCCTTGATCCAGTCGCGATAGTCCGAGAACTTGGGATCCATGATGCCGCGGACGTTTTCAATCATTACCGCGCGGGGTTTCAGCTGTTCCACAAGGTCCAGCATGCGCGGGAAGAGGTCGCGCTCGTCGTCCCGGCCGAGCTGCTTGCCAGCATGCGAGAACGGAGGGCAGGGCACACCGCCTGCGAGAAGATCCAGTCCACGCTCTTGAAGCAGCTTGCTGCTCTTTTTGAGGTCCCTGTCAGGGTCGAACTGCTTGACGTCCATGGGCGGAAGGAGGTCGCAGTGCGTTCTCTCCCAGACCCACGATCCTCGCTCCCTGATGTTCTTTTCAAGCGTGGCAACCGCATAGGCATCGATCTCCACCAGAGCAAGGTGGCCAAAGCCAGCCTGATGGAGACCGATCGCCTGCCCTCCGGCTCCGGCGCAGATCTCGATTGAGGTGTACTCAGGCTCCCTGAGCCCTTCAGCAGCGAGTCCAGGTTCATTCATGCGGGTCATGCCCCCTCCGTACAGCCGTGCAGCGGCAGGTACATCTTGCACTCCACCATCACTGAGGGTGACAGACCCCACTGACAACGCGACCCGACCTAGTGTGCAGCACGCCCCACCCTCCACTGAACACACCCTCCGTCACGCCGAACACTCATACGATATTGCCCATGCGGAGCCCTGTGTGGACTGAGGATGAGCTTGTACTGGCCGGCGCGCTGGTCGTGAAGAACGGGTGGCGGGAACTGAGGACCGGTGACCGGGAAGTGCAGGAGCTCTCCGAACTGCTGCGCTCGTTGCCCCTGCACACCCCGGAAGCCCGGGCTCTTCCTGAGTTCCGGTCGCCGGACAGCGTGAGCCGCAAGACGACAGACTTCGCCACGAACTACGGTCCTTACCAAGGGGCCCGCACTCGATGCGGTCAGCCGACGCTTCGGATGATCGAAGCTTTCACTCAGCGCGAGCCTGAGATGCTCCAGGCCGCCCGAGCCATCGAAGAAGGCATCAGCTCGGGTGAGCTGCAGCTCCTCCCCCAGCAGCCTGACGAACTCGACGACGACGGGTTCACCGCTGTTGAAGGACGGCTCCTCGTCCGCCGGGCGCTCGCCCGGGAGCGGGACCCGAAACTCCGGAAACTCAAGATTCAGAGAGCCAGGCAAAGCGGCCAGCCACTCCGGTGTGAGGTCTGCCACTTCGACTTCGCCCGCTTCTACGGAGATCTCGGCGACGGATACATCGAAGTGCACCACGTCACTCCTCTCCACGTCTCCGGGATGCGAAAAACCGGCCTGGACGACCTTGCCTGCCTCTGCGCCAACTGTCACCGCATGTGCCACAGGACTCGTCCCGGAGAATCCTGGCGTACGCCGGCTGATCTCCGGGACCTGATACGGGACTCCGCTGGGGCAGCCGTTCACTAAGCAGCGTCCATCTCCGCCTCGTAGTGCATCTGGGCCCGGTCCAGCACGTCATCCGGGTCCAGGCCTCGCGCGGAGGTCCAGTGCAACAAGTCGGCGATCAGTTCGATCGCCGACTCCTCCAAGGCCGCCTCGCGCCGCCGCCCTTCCAGAACGGCACCGCCGTGTCCCTGGTAGCCCTCCAACGCTTCAACAGCACGCTCCACTCGGCGGCACGCAACCTCTGGGCCCAGCTCGATCTCGCACCAGACCGCCTTGCCGAGCGCTGTGACAACGACCCCCCAGTCCACTGCCATGGCCGCGATCAAGTGCAGGCCGCGGCCGCACTCCGCGTCGCAGGCGGCACCACGCGGGGAGGGGAGCGTGCGGCTCTTGTCGTGCATCTCGACGCGCAGCCGCTCGCGCTTCCACTCCAGGATCAGCGTCGCCAGCGTGCCCTCACCCACGTGCTTGATGACATTCGTCGCCAGTTCCGTGACGAGGAGCCCCGTCTCATCGCCTGCTGTCGGCACACCCCACTGGTCCAGCTGCGCGGCGGCAGCCCTCCGCAGCAGTCGTACCTCTGCCGGCAGCGCCGCAAAAGGCAGGGCACAGCGGTGCTGGCGGTCCCTGGTGTCGATAGCGGGCATGAGCATTCCTCCCTCCCGAGCCACGCGCATGCTGCGCCTGCCGTGTCCGTACGGCTGCATTGCGTAGCGGTCTGTACGTGAGAATGGCATAGAGAACTCTCACTGTGTAACTTCTCATGAACCTCTATCGAGTGAATTCCGTAGTGAGCTGGCTGTAGCGCTGCCTAGCCTGTTCAGGCCCCGAGCAGCTGCCTGGGGCTATGCGCAGAGGAGCCCCATGTCCGTAAGGACCACCACACGCCGCCGCCAACTGGGCGCGATGCTGCGCAAGTTGCGCGCTCGCAAGGGGATGACCCTGGAGGAAGCCGGGCAGCTGGTCGGCGTATCGAAGGCGACGGTCAGCCGGTATGAGACTCAGGCGGGTCCGGTGAAGTGGATCGTCGTCGACGCGCTGTGCCGCGAGTACGGAGCAACGGACGCCGAGCGGGAGGCCGTCGTAAGGCTGGCCAAGGACGCCAAGCAGCAGGGCTGGTGGAGTTCGTTCGCCGACTCCATCCCGGAGAGCATGAACCTGCTGCTCACACTGGAGGACGAGGCCGTACGCGAGGACCACTTCTCCTGTGTCTACGTCCCTGGTCTCCTCCAGACCCGCGCCTACAGCACCGCTCTGCAGAAGGCGAACGAGATCCCCCTGGAGCCGGCCGAGATCGAACGGCTGGTGGACATCCGCATGAAGCGGCAGGAGATCCTCACCCGGTCGAAGCCGTTCCGGCTGTGGGCCATCCTCGACGAGTCCGTGATCCGCCGGGTCGTGGGCTCGCCAGAGACCATGAAGGAGCAACTCGGGCGTCTCCTCGAAGTAAACGAGTCACCGCACGTCACACTGCAAGTGCTGCCGTTCTCGAACGGAGCCCATGGTGCTGCTCTCGGCAGCTTCGTGATCATCGGCGGTACGGAGTCAGCCCTTGACGTGGTCTACGTGGACTTCCACACCGGCTCCCTCTTCCTGGAGAAGGACGAGGAGCTGGAGCGATACAGACTTGCGTTCGAGTACCTTCGCGCACAAGCGTTGGGCATGGAGGCTTCCTCCGCCCTGATTCATCGTGCGCGCAAGGAGCTGTAGATGCCCGCCCGTTCCCCCGCCCCTCATGAGCTCGCATGGTTCAAGTCGTCTCACAGCGGCGCGAACACAACCGAGTGTGTGGAGTGCGCACATGTCACGTACGGCGTGCTCATACGTGACTCCAAAGACGCGGACGGCTCTGTCGTCTCTGTCGGCACCAGTGCATGGGGGTGTTTTGTAAACGGGTTGCGCCAGCACCAGTCAGCCTTGCCTGTATGACTGCCTATGGAGTGAGGCACCACGCCTGGAAGTCCTTCGTCCAAGCCCTCAAGGGCGATCACTGGTCACCCTGACGTGCCGGACCGCGCCCTCGGTGCCGCCCCCCTACTCCGACATCCGCTCCGCGTCTTCCGGAATCCACGGAAAAGGCACGTCGGGCCATCGCACGGAGGCCCACGCGTCGAGGTCGACGGTGAGGACGGCGTCGATGAAGGCCTGCGGTGGGCGGTAGCCGTGGGCGGTGATGTAGTGCGTGATGAGGAACGGGGCGGCATAGGCGATCCCGGGCTCGCCCGGGATCCGCACCTCCCCGTTCCCCTCCGGGGCCTCGCCCTCAGGGCACAGGTCGCACTCGTGCGTCCCCAGACAGACGTTCATCCACTGGACCCGCTGAACAGCCTTCAGCTTCTCCACGAACGCCGCGGGCACCGTCCCCGTCGCGTACGGCTTGCCGGCCTCCAGCCACCCGACGTTCAGACGGGCGTACGCCGGGCGGTACCAGAGCCCGTGGAAGCCCGACGCGCTGTCCGTGAACGTGTCGTCGTCCTGGTAGTCGTACTCGCTGAGATCCTCGTAGAACACCCGCACATCGTCGCCCCACCGCTCGGTCCCATGGGTCCGGCAGAGTCCGACGGGCTCGTCGGCGCGGTGGAAGAAGACGCGTCAGCAGTGGTCGCCGTGGCGGCCGAGGGTCTCCACGGGGGTCGCGCCGGGGCGGGTCCACTGCGGGACGGGGCGGCTGGTCGGGCCCCAGGTGGGGTTCCCGTCCGCGTCCGTGCGCCAGTACCAGCACGGCTGGTCCCCCTCGGGCCACCCCTCGGGGGTGTCCTCCCACGCCTCGCCTCGGCCGTAGGGCGTCATGTCGAGCAGGCCGAAGGAGCTGTTGGCCGGCTCGATGCCGCGACCCGTCGTGGAGTAGGTGAGGAACGCGCGGTCGCCGTCGCGCAGGAAGCAGGCGAGGTACCCCATCTCCCCGCGATCGGCTCGTCCAGGTCGCGCACCGAGTACCAGGGCTGGGTGTAGCCCATGAACTCGGTGTAGGAGGCCACCTCGTCCCACCGGCCCGTGGTCAGGACGGCGAACGAGACGCCGCGGGCGTTGAGGTAGACGGCGTCCCTCAGGTGCCAGGCCGCGGTGGTGCAGCCCTCGCACTGCCCCTGGTGCGGCGCGCCGTCGTACCACATGTGCTTGTAGACCACGAGCTCGTCGCGGCCCTGGAACAGGTCCAGGAACGGGACCGGGCCGTCGGGTCCGACGACCTCGACCGTCCCGTCGAACTCCACCATCGGCAGCCGGCGGCGGGCCGCGGCGAGAGCGTCGCCCTCGCGGGTGTGGGCCTTCTCTCGGACCAGGAGCTCGTCCCGGGCGGCCTGCCAGGTGGCCGGGTCGACGACAGGCGGGCGGCCGGGCAGCGTGGCGGCCGGGTCACTCGGTGTGGTCTTCATGGTGTCCTCCGTGGTGCCTCGTGCCGGGCGGCGTCACACGACGCCCCGCGGCGGTCACCAGGGCAGACTCCTGACGCGGTCGGAACTCATCGTGGCAGGGAGTGCCCCCGGCCGAGCCTGCACGGACCACGTCGGGCTGGAGGCTGCAGGGAGCGCACCCGCCCTACGGAGAGCCCGGGCGGGTGCGCTCCCTGC
>NZ_MSGP01000580.1 GCF_002078235.1 Streptomyces viridosporus | reverse complement strand
CCGCCGCGGCGGGGGCCTCGGTGTGCGGACGTCAGGTCACCGGGCGGCGGCCAGGTGCCGCAGCTTGTCGGGGTTGCGGATGACGTACACCGTCCGGACGCGTCCGTCGGCGACGTCGAGCTGGAAGACGGAGTCGGGCTCGTCGCCGGACAGGACGAGCACCGCGGGACCGCCGTTGAGCTCCAGGAAGCAGAAGGAGAGGCCCGCGACGCCCTTGCGGGCGGTGCCGTGGAGGAAGCGGCCCACCTTGTCGGCGCTGCGCAGGACCCGCAGCGGGGCACGCGACTTGCCGCCGCTGTCGCCGACGAGGCGCACGTCCGGGGCGAGCAGGTCCATCATCGCCGCCAGGTCGCCGCCGGCCGCCGCGGCCAGGAACCGCTCGGTGAGGTCGCGGCGCCGGACGGGGTCGACCTCGTAGCGCGGGCGCCGCTCCTCGACGTGCCTGCGGGCGCGCCCGGCGAGTTGGCGCACGGCGGGCTCGCCGCGGTCGAGCATGGCCGCGATGTCGGCGTAGGGGTAGCCGAACGCCTCCCGCAGCACGAAGACCGCGCGCTCCAGCGGCGACAGGGACTCCAGGACGACGAGGACGGCGAGGGAGACGGAGTCGGCGAGCACGGCCCGCTCGGCGGCGTCCGGGGCGGTGTCGCCGAAGTCGGTGAGGTACGGCTCCGGCAGCCACGGGCCGACGTAGGTCTCCCCGCGCGCCTTGATCCGGCGCAGCCGGTCGACGGCGAGGCGGGTGGTGATGCGCACCAGGTAGCCGCGCGGCTCGCGCACCTCGGACCGGTCGCCGCCCGACCAGCGCAGCCACGCGTCCTGGACCACGTCCTCCGCGTCGGCGATCCGGCCCAGCATGCGGTAGGCGACTCCCAGGAGAACGGGACGGTGGTCCTCGAAGACGTCGGCCATGGCGTCGGTGGTCACCGCACCATCCCAGCCGACCCGCGCGGCCGTGTCCAGGCGGAACCGGCGCGCCCCGGCGGGCGGGTCACCGGTGGCGGGACCCGCGGGGGGCAAGGGGCTACCCGTGGGTAGCAATTGCTGACAAGCTGTCTACGCCGTCAGGCGGCGTCCGATCCCGCGAGTCCCAGACGAGGAGCACCCCCATGTCCGCGACCGTCTCCTTCGAGGTCACCTCTCCCCTCGGTCCGCAGCCCGTGACCCTGTCCTACGCGCGCGTGGGCCGCGGTGAACCGCTGCTCCTGCTGCACGGCATCGGGCACCACCGGCAGGCCTGGGACCCGGTGGTGGACATCCTGGCGACCGAGCGGGAGGTGATCGCCGTGGACCTGCCCGGTTTCGGCGCCTCCCCCGCGCTGCCCGACGGCCTCACCCACGACCTGCCGACCATGAACGCCGCGCTCGGCGCCCTGTGCGAGGCGCTGGAACTGGACCGGCCGCACGTCGCGGGCAACTCGCTCGGCGGCCTGCTGGCCCTGGACATGGGCCGCGAGAAGCTCGTCCGGTCCGTCACCGCGCTGTCCCCGGCCGGCTTCTGGACCCCGGCCGAGCGGCGGTACGCCTTCGCCGTGCTGATCGGCATGCGGCGGGTCGCGGAGCGGATGCCGCTGCCGCTGGTCCGGCGCCTGGCCCGCTCGGCAGCCGGCCGGGCGGCGCTGACCAGCACCATCTACGCCCGTCCGGGGCGCCGTTCGCCCGAGGCCGTGGTCGCCGAGACGCTCGCGCTCGCCGGTGCCACCGGCTTCACCGAGACCCTCCGCGCGGGCACCACCGTGCGGTTCACCGACGACGTGCCCGGCATCCCCGTGACCGTCGCCTGGGGCGCCCGCGACCGGCTGCTCGTCCCCCGGCAGGGCGTCCGCGCCAAGCGGACCATCCCCGGGGCCCGGCTGGTCCGGCTGCCCGGCTGCGGCCACGTCCCGATGAACGACGACCCGGCGCTGGTCGCGCGCGTCCTCCTCGACGGCAGCCGCCGCTGAAGGCCGCCCGGCGGCTTCCGCGGACGGCCGGTCCCCCTAGGGTCCCTGTCATGACGCCACCGCACACCGCTTCCGACGGGGACTCCGCCTCCCCCGCCTGGGAGTTGCTCCTGCCCGTCGCCTCCGCACCGGCACGCGCGCGGGGCCGTTCCCTGCAGGCGGCCCTGCGCGAGGCGGTGCGGTCGGGCCGGCTGGCGCCGGGGACCCGGCTGCCGTCGAGCCGTGATCTGGCCGCCGACCTCGGGGTGTCGCGCGGGCTGATCACCACGGCGTACGAGCAGTTGACCGCGGAGGGCTACCTGCGCTCCGGCCGGGGCGCCGGGACATGGGTGGGAGACGCGGTACGGGCCGCCCGGCCGCGCGCGCACGACCTCGCTCCGCGCTCCTCGGGCGCCCGCGCCGACTTCGTCCCCGGCACCCCCGACCTGTCGCTGTTCCCGCGCTCCGCCTGGGCCGCGGCGCAGCGCAGTGTGCTGGCGGACCTCCCGCACCGGGAGCTGGGGTACCCCGATCCGCGCGGTCTGCCCCGGCTGCGCACGGCGCTGGCCGAACTGCTCGTACGACGCCGGGGCGTGGTGGCCGATCCCGAGCGGATCGTGGTGGTCTCCGGGGTCGCGCAGGCGACGACGCTGCTCGGCTCCGCGCTCCGCGCGCGCGGGCTGCGCACGGTCGGCGTGGAGGACCCCGGCAGCCCGCAGCACGACGCCCTGTACGCCTCGGCCGGGGTCACCGCCGTGCCCGTGCCCGTGGACGGGGAGGGGCTCGCCATGGAGCCGTTGCGGGCGTCGGGGGCACGGGCGGTCGTCGTGACGCCGGCGCACCAGTTCCCCACCGGCATCGCCTACTCCGCGCGGCGCCGGGCCGAACTGCTCGACTGGGTGCGGTCCGTGGACGGGATCGTCCTCGAGGACGACTACGACGGCGACTTCCGCTACGACCGCGCGCCCGTCGGCGCGCTGCAGGGACTCGACCCCGAGCACGTGGCGTACACCGGCTCGGTCAGCAAGTCCCTCGCCCCGGGGCTGCGGCTCGGCTGGCTGCTGGTGCCGCGGTCGTGGACCGAGGAGGTGGTGGAGCGCAAGCGGACCATGGACCTCGGCCATCCGGCCCTGGACCAGGCGCTGTTCGCGCGGTTCCTGGAGCGCGGCGACTACGACCGCCAGCTGCGCCGCTGCCTGCGCGCCTACCGCGAGCGGCGCGACGCCCTGGTCGCCGCCCTCGGCGCGCACTTCCCGGGTGCCGAGGTGTCCGGGATCGCGGCGGGGCTGCACGTCATCGCCTCGCTGCCTCGGCGGTACGGGCCGCGGGAGCGCTTCCTCGCACGCGTGGCGGGGGCCGGTGCGGCGGTGCGCCCGCTCGCGGACCACGCGCGCACCGGCGCGGCGCACGACGACGGGGCGGACGGGGGCGTGCGGCTCGTGCTGGGCTACGCGCACGTGCCGCCCGCACGGATCCACGAGGGGGTGCGCCTGATGGCCGAGGCCGTCACCGGCTGAGGGCCGGCGCGCGTCGACTTCCCGTCGCCGCACGGTTGTTCACCCGGGGTTCGCGTGCGAGCCTCGTCGCCCCCGTAGGTGTGGCAGCGCACACCGGCCGGAACCCCCACCTGGAGGCGCATCCATGTCCCACCGTCCGCTCCCCGGCCGCCGCGCGGTCCTGCGCGGCTCCCTCGCGGCCTCGGCGGCCCTGACCCTGCCCACCGCGCTCGGCGCGGCGCCCGCCTTCGCCCGGTCCGGTCGCCCGCAGGCCGCCTGGGGCGTGCAGACGGGCGACGTGACCCGTGACTCCGGACTGGTGTGGGTGCGTTCCGACCGTCCGGCCCGGATGATCGTCGAGACGTCGGCGACCGAGTCGTTCCGCCGTCCGCACCGATGGCACGGCCCGCTGCTCGGCGCGGGCACGGACTTCACCGGTACCACCCGGCTGCACGGGCTGCCGCCCGGCGAGCGGATCCACTACCGCGTGCTGCTCGCCGACCCCGACGACCCGCGCCGCACCGGGGAGCCGGTCACCGGCACGTTCCGCACGGCGGCGGCGCGGCGGCGCGACGGCGTGCGGTTCGTGTGGTCGGGCGACCTGGCCGGGCAGGGCTGGGGCATCAACCCCGACCTCGGCGGCTACCGCATCTTCGACGCGATGGCACGGCTCGACCCGGACTTCTTCCTGTTCAGCGGCGACACCATCTACGCCGACGGCCCCATCGCCGCCACCGCGGCCCTGCCGGACGGCGGCACCTGGCGGAACATCACCACCGAGGAGAAGTCCAAGGTCGCCGAGACCCTCGCCGAGTTCCGGGGCAACTTCCGCTACAACCTGCTCGACGAGAACCTGCGCCGGTTCAACGCCCGGGTGCCGTCCGTCGTGCAGTGGGACGACCACGAGGTGCGCAACAACTGGTACCCCGGCCAGCGGATCGCGGACACGGACGCCCGGTACACCGAGAAGAGCGTCGACGTGCTGGCGGCCCGGGCGCGGCGCGCGTTCGGCGAGTACTTCCCGATGTCCGCGCCGCGGCCGGGCGCCCGGGAGGGGCGGGTGTACCGGGTCCTGCGGCAGGGACCGCTGCTCGACGTGTTCGTGCTGGACATGCGGACGTACCGGGGCGCCAACTCCCCCGGCGACCAGGCCGTCGACCCGCAGGGCATCCTCGGGCGCGAGCAACTGGACTGGCTCGAGCGGGAGCTGGCGCGGTCGCGGGCGGTGTGGAAGGTGATCGCCGCCGACATGCCGATCGGTCTCGTCGTGCCCGACACCACCGAGGGACGGCAGAACGTCGAGGCGGTCGCCCAGGGCGACCCGGGGGCGCCGCTGGGGCGGGAGCTGCAGATCGCGGAGCTGCTGCGGTTCGTCAAGCACCGGCGGATCACCGGCACGGTGTGGCTGACGGCCGACGTGCACCACACCTCGGCCCAGCACTACCAGCCCTCGCGGGCCGCGTTCGGCGACTTCGAGCCGTTCTGGGAGTTCGTCTCCGGCCCGCTGAACGCGGGCGCCTTCCCGGCCGTCGCGCTCGACGGCACCTTCGGCCCGGAGCGGGTGTTCGTGAAGGCGCCCACCGCGTCGAACGTCTCGCCCGCCGGCGGCCACCAGTACTTCGGCGAGGTGGACATCGACGGCGACAGCGGCGTGCTGACGGTGCGGTTGCGGGAGCAGGACGGCACCGTGCTGTACACCAAGAGGCTGCAGCCGGGCCTGGTCGGTCAGTGACGCGACACCAACCGGCCGACGACCGACAAAAACAGACATAAGGAGTCTTTACTCGCCAGTCATGGTGCGTTCGTGATCGCGAAACACGATTCCTCCACAGTGGCGGTATGAGTCGAGACATGTCTGAAGCGACCCACGCCCGGCACGGACGCACCACGCACCGCCGGTGGACCCCGGCCGGGCTCGCCGAACTGTGCCTGGCGGCGTTCCACACGCGGTGGGCACGCCGCCACGGCCACGCACCACCGGCCTCCGATACCGGCGCCCCCCGGCCGCCCGCCGCGGTGGCCGGGGAGGGCGCCCTGTGGCGGATGCGGACGACGGTGAGGGACGCACCGGGTTCGCTGGCCGCGCTGTGCACGGCGCTGGCCGAGCGGCACGTCGACATCCTCAGCCTGCAGACGCACCCGCTGGGCGGGGCCACGGTGGACGAGTTCCTGCTGCGGGTCCCGGCCGACCTGAGCGGATCCGACCTCACCGGAGCGGTGTCGCGCGCCGGGGGCGCGGACACCTGGATCGAGCGGGCCGACGCCCACGACCTGGTGGACGCCCCGACCCGGGTGCTGGGGCTGGCCGCCCGCGCCGCCCAGGACACCTCCGAACTTCCGCTGGTGCTCCGGCAGTTGCTGGGGCGGTGCACGATCCGTTCACTGCCCGCCGCACCGTTCGGTGGCCACGGGGCGGTGCCGGCCGTGCCGGTGGAGGGGAGCCTGGAGGGCACCGTGATGCGGCTGCGCGCCCCGGAGGGCGGACTGATCACCGTGGAGCGGCCCCATCTGCCGTTCACCCCGGCCGAGTTCGCCCGGGCCCGGGCGCTGGTGGACCTGGACTCCCGGCTCGGCCCGAGGATCCCGCGCGGCCGGGACGTGCTCACGCTGCCCGAGGGCAGCGACATCTCCGTACGCCGGGCGGACACCGGCGACCTGCCGGCGGCGCGGGCGATGCACGAGCGGTGCTCGGAGCGGACCCTGCGCATGCGGTACCACGGGCCGGTCGGCGACGCGGACCGCTACCTGAACCACCTGCTCGGTCCGCGCTTCGGGCGGACGCTCGCCGCGCAGACGGCCTCCGGCCGCATCGTCGGCCTCGGCCACCTGCTGTGGGACGGCGACGAGACCGAGGTGGCGCTGATCGTGGAGGACGCCTGGCAGCGCCGGGGCGTCGGCGGCGAACTCCTCGCCCGGCTGGTCGCCATGGCCGCCGAGGCCGGCTGCGCCACCGTGTACGCCGTGACGCAGGCCTCCAACACCGGCATGGTCACCGCGATGCGCGGCCTCGGGCTCCCCCTCGACTACCAGATCGAGGAGGGCACCCTGGTCGTCACGGCCCGTCTGGACGCCGAGCCGGCCGTGGGCCGCCTCTTCGAGCTCCGCGGCCCGCGTACGGGGATCGGCCGGTCGTAGCTCCCCGTACGGCGCCCCTCGGTCCGCCCTCCGTGGCCCGTCGGGCGGACCGAGGGGCGCGCGGAGCCTCAGCCCTGCGCCAGTGCCTCCGAGCGGGCCGGCGCACCGGCCCGCTCCCCCAGGGCCCGGTCCAGGTCGGCCCACAGGTCCTCGACGTCCTCCAGGCCGACCGAGAGCCGCAGCAGCCGGTCGCTCACCCCGGCGTTCCTGCGGTCCTCGGCGTCGACGATGCGGTGACTGATGGACGCCGGGTGCTGGATGAGGGAGTCCACGCTGCCGAGGCTCACCGCCGGGGTGATCAGCCGTACGGCGCCGATCACCTCGTGCGGGTCGCCGTGCACCTCGAAGGAGACCATCGCCCCGCCGACGCGCGGGTAGTGCACCCGGGCCACGCGCGGGTCGGCGGCGAGCCGGCGGGCGAGTTCGGCGGCGTTCGCGGAGGCCGCCCGGACCCGCACCGGAAGGGTCGACAGGCCCCGCAGCAGCAGGTAGCCGGCCAATGGGTGCAGTACGCCGCCCGTGGCGAAGCGCACCTGGCGCAGCCGCCCGGCGAACTCCTCGTCGCAGGCCACGACGCCCGCCAGCACGTCCCCGTGCCCGCCGAGGTACTTGGTCGCGCTGTGCAGCACCAGCCGCGCCCCGTGCTCGGCCGGGCGCTGGAGCACCGGGGTGGCGAAGGTGTTGTCGACGAGCAGCGGGACGGAGCCGCAGGCGTGCGCCACGGCCCGCAGGTCGACCTCGGCGAGCGTGGGGTTGGCCGGGGACTCGACCAGCACCAGGCCGGTGTCCGGGCGCAGCGCGTCGGCGACCCCGGCCGGGTCGGTCCAGGTCACCTCGGAGCCGAGCAGCCCGGCGGTCAGCAGGTGGTCGCTGCACCCGTACAGGGGCCGCACCGCCACGACGTGGCGCAGGCCCATGGAGCCGCGGACCAGCAGGACGGCGCTGAGCGCGGCCATGCCGCTGGCGAAGGCGACCGCCGACTCGGTGCCCTCCAGGCGGGCCAGGGCGGTCTCGAAGCGGGCGACGGTCGGGTTGCCGAGCCGCCCGTAGACCGGCGGGCCGTCCGGTTCGGCGCCGGTGGTGGCGAAGGCGTCGATCCGGTCGGCCTCGCCGCGGCTGTCGTACGAGGGGTAGGTGGTGGACAGGTCGATCGGCGGGGCGTGCAGCCCCTGCCCGGCGAGGTCGTCCCGGCCGGCGTGCACGGCCTCGGTGTCGAGTGCTCTCTTGGTGGCGCGCGTGTCCATGCCCAGGTCCATGGACGGAAGGGTGAACACCGATCGGGTCACCGGCGCGGATCCCCGTGTTACGTTCGGGCCGTGGCCGAATCTGTCGTACTGGATCCGGTGGACCTCCATCTGCTGCGGCTGTTGCAGAACGACGCCCGGACGACGTACCGGGACCTCGCCGCCCAGGTCGGGGTCGCGCCGTCCACCTGCCTGGACCGGGTGGCCCGGCTGCGCCGGTCCGGCGTGATCCTCGGGCACCGGCTGAAGCTGGATCCGGCCAGGTTGGGCCGGGGTCTGCAGGCGCTGCTGTCGGTGCAGGTCAGACCGCACCGACGGGAGCTGGTGGGGCCCTTCGTGGAACGGATCAGGGCGCTGCCCGAGTCGCTGACCGTGTTCCACCTGACCGGCCCGGACGACTACCTCGTGCATGTCGCGGTCGCGGACATGGCGGATCTGCAGCGGCTGGTGCTCGACGAGTTCACGGCCCGGCGGGAGGTGGCGCGCGTGGAGACCCGGCTGATCTTCCAGCAGTGGGACTGCGGGCCGCTGCTGCCGCCTTCGCCCTCAGCACAAAGCGGGTGACGTGCGACGGGCCGCGTACCAGGATGGTCCGCATGTCTGAGACCCACAGCGCGCTGCCCCGTCAGGTCGCCGACGCCTACGTCGACGAGCTCATCGCCCTCGACCCGGTCACCGGGACCTTCCTCGGCGTGAAGGAGAGTTCCTCCCGTCTGCCCGACTTCTCACCCGCCGGTCAGGAGGCGCTCGCCGAGCTCCAGCGGGCCACGCTCGCACGGCTCGAGGAGGCCGAGCGCCGCCCCGGCGCGGACAGCGCCGTCGAGCGCCGCTGCGCCCGCCTGCTGCGCGAGCGGCTCACCGCGGAGCTGGCCGTGCACGAGGCCGACGAGGGCCTTCGCTCGGTCGGCAACATGGCGACGCCCGCGCACGCGGTGCGCGAGGTGTTCACGGTGACGCCGGCGCAGACGGACGAGGACTGGTCGGCGATCGCCGAGCGGCTGCGCGCGGTGCCGGCCGCGCTGGCCGGCTACCGGCAGTCCCTCGCGCTCGGCCTGGAGCGCGAGCTGTACGCGGCTCCGCGCCCGACGGCCACGTTCGTCGGGCAGCTCACCGAGTGGGCGGACACCGGCGAGGGCCGCGGCTGGTTCGAGGACTTCGTCTCGCCCGGCCCGGACGCCCTGCGCGCGGAGCTGGACGAGGCGGCCCGCGCGGCCACCGCCGCCCTGGCGGAGCTGCGGGACTGGATGCGCGACGTGTACGCGCCGGCGATCGAGGGCGCGCCGGACACCGTGGGCCGGGAGCGCTACGCCCGCTGGGCCCGCTACTTCAACGGCACCGACCTCGACCTGGACGAGGCGTACGCGTACGGCTGGTCCGAGTACCACCGCCTGCTCGGCGAGATGCGGAAGGAGGCCGAGAAGATCCTGCCCGGCGCCGAGACGCCCTGGGTGGCGCTGGCCCACCTCGACGAGCACGGCCGGCACGTCGAGGGCGTCGACGAGGTCCGCGACTGGCTCCAGGGCGTGATGGACCGGGCGATCGACTCCCTGGACGGCACCCACTTCGACCTCGCCGAGCGGGTGCGGAGGGTGGAGTCGCGGATCGCTCCGCCGGGCAGCGCGGCGGCGCCGTACTACACGCCCCCGTCGGAGGACTTCTCACGGCCGGGCTGCACCTGGCTGCCCACGATGGGCCTGACCCGCTTCCCGGTCTACGACCTGGTCTCGACCTGGTACCACGAGGGCGTGCCCGGCCACCACCTCCAGCTGGCGCAGTGGGTGCACGTGGCCGAGGACCTCTCCCGCTACCAGGCGTCCGTGGGCATGGTCAGCGCCAACGCCGAGGGCTGGGCGCTGTACGCGGAGCGGCTGATGGACGAACTCGGGTTCCTCACGGACGCGGAGGAGCGGCTGGGCTACCTGGACGCGCAGATGATGCGGGCCCTGCGGGTCATCGTCGACATCGGCATGCACCTGGAGCTGGAGATCCCGGCGGACTCGCCCTTCCACCCCGGCGAGCGCTGGACGCCGGAGCTGGCGCAGGAGTTCTTCGGGGCGCACAGCAGCCGTCCGGCGGACTTCGTGGAGAGCGAGATGACCCGCTACCTGTCGATCCCGGGCCAGGCGATCGGCTACAAGCTCGGCGAGCGGGCCTGGTTGCTGGGCCGGGAGAACGCCCGCGAGCGGCACGGCGACGCCTTCGACCTCAAGGCCTGGCACATGGCGGCGCTGTCCCAGGGCTCGCTGGGTCTGGACGACCTGGTGGAGGAGCTGTCGGCGCTGTGATCCGGCCATGCGCCCGGACCGGCGCCGTCAGCGCCGGAAGCCTCCTTCCGAGTCGATGACCTGACCGGTGATCCAGTCCGCCTCGTCCGTGGCCAGCCACGCGATGAGGCGGGCGGGGTCGTCGGGCATGCCCCAGCGCCCGGCGGGGAAGCACGCGGCGACGGCGTCGTAGGCGTCGCCGGTCAGGTAGTCCGTGTCGACCGGACCGGGGTTGACGGTGTTCACCGTGACCGCGTGCTCCGCGAGCGCGGTCGCCAGGGAGCGGGTGACGGAGGCGAGCGCGCCCTTCTGGAGGGCGTAGGCGATCTCGTACGGCATGCCGCCGGCGATGTCCTGCCCGGAGGTCATCATCATCACGCGCCCGCCCGGGGTGCGCGGCGGCAGCGCGGCCCGGTGGCGGGCGTGGGCCTGGACGAGCAGCAGCACCGAGCGGGTGTCGACGGCCCAGTGGGCGTCCAGCATGCCCGCGTCGATCGTATCGAGGCTGCCGTCGGAGCCGCTGAGGGCGTGGTTGGCGACGAGGACGTCGAGCCGTCCGCCGAGCGCCTCGGCGGCCCGGGCGTGCAGTTCGGCGGGGACGTCCGGGTCTGCGAGGTCGCCCGGCCCGGCGACCACCCGCGCGTCGGGGTCGCCCAGGGCCTCGCGCACGGAGGCGGTCACCTCCTCGATCCGGTCGGCGCCCCAGGGCATGGCGGCGTCGTGCGGCACGTGGTGGTGCAGGTAGACGCTCGCGCCGTGGGCGGCGAGGCGCCGGGCCACGGCATGTCCGATGCCGCCGCGCCTGCTGGCCCCGGTGACCAGCGCGGTCCGGCCGCGCAGCGGCAGGGGGTCGCGGCGGAGTGCTTCGGGAGTGGGATGCGGGAGCTTCGGCATGATCACCCATGGTGGCGGGCGCGCGGGTCCGGCGCACGCGGGTTTTCCCGGCGGGCCGGCGGTGCCGCGGCGCACCGGGCCCGCGTCCCGGTCAGCGGACCCCGCGCTGCCGCAGCACCGATCCCGAGCGGCCCTTGACGACCTCCAACTGGGCGTGGATCCGCCGCCGCAGATCGGCGACGTGGCTGACGATGCCCACGCTGCGGTCGCGTTCGCGCAGGGAGTCCAGGACGTCCAGGACCTCGTCGAGGGTCTGGTCGTCGAGGCTGCCGAAGCCCTCGTCGATGAAGAGGGTGTCCAGCCGGACCCCGCCCGCCTCGTCGGTGACGACGTCGGCGAGACCGAGCGCGAGGGCGAGCGAGGCGAAGAACGTCTCGCCGCCCGAGAGGGTCGCCGTGTCGCGCTCCCGGCCGGTCCAGGCGTCCACGACGTGCAGGCCGAGTCCGCTGCGGCCGCGTCCGGTGCGGTCGTCGGAGTGGACGAGGGTGTAACGGCCGGACGACATGCGGTGCAGCCGTACGGTCGCGGCGGCGGCGACCTGCTCCAGGCGTGCCGCCAGGACGTACGACTCCAGACGCATCCTGCGCTCGTTGTCGGCCGAAGTGCCCGCGGCGAGGCCGGCCAAGCGGGCCACGCGGTCGTACTCCTCGCGCAGCGGCCCCAGTCGGCGTACCGAGGCGGCGACCCGCGCGGAGAGCCGGTCGAGCTCGGCGCAGCGGCGGGCGGCGGCGTCGCGCGCGGAGGCCGCCTCGCGCACCCGGCGGGCCGCCTCCTCGGCGGCCCGCTGCGCGGAGGCGGGATCGGCGCGCGGCTGCCGGGCGGCGGCCGCGGTCTCCGGTTCGGCGAGCACCGCGCGCACGGCGGCCTCCTCGTGCTGCCGGGCGTCCAGGCGCCGTTGCAGTGCGCGGTGGGCGGCGTCGTCGAGGAGGGCGTCGGCCGCGGCCTGCGGGGTGTCGAAGCCCGCGCGGAAGGCGGCGTCGGCGAGCCGGGCGTCGGCGTCCTTGAGCCGCCGGGCGGCGTCCTCGGCGGTGCGGGCGGTGTCGGCCGCGTCCGTGAGCCGGGTGACGTCCCGCTCCAGTTGCGCGGCGCGCGCGGCCACGCCGGCCGCGGTTCCCCGCGCCCGGTCCACCTCCTCCTCCAGGGCGGCCTTCTCACGGTCCAGCCGGTCGCGGTGGCCCACCCGGGCGGCGGCCCGGACCGCCGCCTCCCGCTGGGCGGCGGTCCGCAGTCCGTGCTCGTGCTCCGCCCGCCGCAGCTCCTCCTGGACGGAGTGCAGGACCGAGGCGGCGGCCCTGGCCCCGGCGTACCGGCCCTCCAGCTCCTCGACGGTGCGGGCGAGCCGTTCGGTGGGCGTGTCGCCGGCCTCCGCGCCGGCGGCGGCCAGCGCCTCGCGCAGGCCGCCGAGGCGCCGCTCGTCCTCGGCGTGCCGTTCCTCCGCCCGCCGGCAGTCGGCCAGGGCGCGCTCCTCCGCCTCGCGGTCGACGTGTCCGTCCACCTTGCGGGCGGGGGCGGGGTGTTCGGTGGCGCCGCAGACCGCGCAGGGCGCGCCGTCGGTGAGGCCGGCGGCCAGTTCGGCGGCGATGCCGCTCAGCCGCTGCTCCTTGAGGTCGAGCCAGTGCGTGCGGGCCGTCACCGCCCGTTCGGCCGAGGCGAGCGCCCTGAGCCGGGCGTCCTCGGTGTCGGCGGCGAGCCGGTCCCGCTGCCGGGCCGCCGAGAGCCGCTTCTGGGCCGCCTCGCGCTGCACGGCGAGTTCTCCCGCGTCCGCCGCGGCCCGTTGGGCGGCCTCGATGGCGTCCTGGAGGCCGGCCCGGGTCTCCTCCCACCCCGCGAGCCAGGCCTCCGCGTCCTCCAACGCCTCCGCGTCGGCGCGCTCCTGGCGGTCCAGGTCGGCTCGTTCCTCGAGGAGTCCGGCCAGCCTCCGCTCGGCCCGGCGGGCCGACTCCAGCCCGCCCAGTTCCTCGGTGGCCCTGCGCGCGGCGGCCGCCAGCCCGGCCGCCCCCTCGTCCGCGCGGGACGCCGGGAGCAGGGCGCGCGCCCGTGCCTCGGCCTCGGCCGCCCGGCGGTGCTCCGCGTCGGCGGCGTCCCGCAGCTCCAGGGCGGGGGCGACCGTCTCGGCCTTGCGGGCCCGCTCCCAGCGCTCCTGCGCCTCCCGGTGGGCCGCGGCCCCCTCCCGAAGCCGCGCCGCCCGCTCCTGCGCCTCGGCGAACCGCCTTTGCAGCCGGTCCCGTTCGCGTGCGTCGTCCAGGGCCCGGTCGGCGGCGGCCTGGGCGGACTCGGCGGCGGTGAGGCGGCAGCGGGCGACGGCGAGCTGTTCGCGTGCGGTGCTGCGGGCCACGGCGGCCGCGCCCAGCACGGCCTCGGCCAGTCCCGGCTCGCCCGGGGCCAGTGGGGGCAGTTCCATGGCGTCGCCCGCGGCCTGCTGCATGCGGTGCGCGTCGGCCAGCAGGGCGGTGTCGCCGTCGCGCACCTCCGCCTCGGTGGCGCGCCGGCGTTCGGCGAGGCGCTTCTCGGCGTCGGCGAAGCGGCGGGTGTCGAAGAGGCGGCCGAGCAGTCTGCCGCGCGCCTCGGCGTCGGCGCGCAGGAAGCGCGCGAAGTCGCCCTGGGGCAGCAGGACGACCTGGCAGAACTGCTCCCGGCTCATGCCGAGGAGTTGGGCGATCTCCTCGCCGATCTCCTGGTGCGAGCGGCTGAGGTCCTTCCAGCTCCCGGCTGCCGCGTCGTACTCGCGCAGCCAGGTCTGCGCCTTGTCGAGCGTGGTGCCCGTGCCGCGCTTCTTCGGACGCTCCCAGGGCGGTTGCCGGGTGATCTCCAACCGGCGCCCGGCGACGGTGAGTTCGAGGGTGACCGAGGTGCGGGTCCCGGGTTCGGCGTGGTCGCTGCGCAGGGCCGTGCCCTGGCCGCTCTGCCGGGCCCCGGGGACGGAGCCGTACAGGGCGTAGCAGACGGCGTCCAGCACCGAGGTCTTCCCGGCGCCGGTGGGGCCGTGCAGCAGGAAGAGCCCGGCGGCGGACAGCTCGTCGAAGTCGACGCACTGGGAGTCCCCGAAGGGCCCGAAGGCGGTGATGTCCAGCCGGTGCAGCCTCACCGGGCCACCTCCCGCACCGCCTCGTCCGCGCGGACCGCGTCGAAGGCGTCCCGCAGGACGGCGCGCTCGTGCTCGTCGGGGCCGGTGCCACGCACATGGGCCACGAAGTCCTCGGCGATCTGCTGGTCGTCGCGGCCGGCGAGGCGGCGGGCGTAGGACACCTCGGGATCGTCCGCCGGCCGGTCCGGGGCGAAGACGAGGCTGAGGGTGTGCGGGAAGCGCTCGGTCAG
This sequence comes from Streptomyces viridosporus, assembly GCF_002078235.1. Lineage (GTDB taxonomy): Bacteria > Actinomycetota > Actinomycetes > Streptomycetales > Streptomycetaceae > Streptomyces > Streptomyces viridosporus. The sequence continues at coordinate 11,723 of NZ_MSGP01000580.1, read as the reverse complement.
CCGGGCCATGGGGTCGGCCGGGCGGACCGGGTCGGTGAGCGTCGCCTCGACCCACGCCTCCTCGTGCCGCGCCAGTGCGGGATCGGCGAGCAGTTCCTCCAGGGTGCCGCGGATCCGGGCCAGGGCGCGCGGCACCGGGCAGTCGACGCGCTCCGCGGTGACGGCCCCGTCGGCGGCCAGGTCCACCAGCCACATGCTCTTGCGGTGGTCCGCCTCCGAGAAGGAGTACGGCAGCGGGGAGCCGGAGTAGCGCACCCGCTCGGTGAGGGTCTGGCAGCCGTGCAGGTGCCCGAGCGCCACGTAGTCGACGCCGTCGAACACCCCGGCGGGGACGGCGGCCACTCCTCCGACGGTGATGTCCCGCTCGCTGTCGCTGGGTCGGCCGCCGGTGACGAAGGCGTGCGCGAGGACGACGGAGCGGGTGCCGGGCGCGCGGGCGGCCAGATCGGCGCGGACCCGGTCCATGGCGGCGGCGAGCACCGCCTCGTGGCCGGCCCTCTCCACTGCGAACTCGTCCTTCACCAGCGCGGGTTCGAGGTACGGCAGCCCGTAGAAGGCGACCTCGCCGTGGGCGTCGGACAGCACCACGGGCGTGCCGCACTCGGACGGTTCGGTGCGCAGGTGGATGCCCGCGCGCCCGATGAGCCCGGCGCCGACGCCGAGACGGCGGGCCGAGTCGTGGTTGCCGGAGATCATCACCGTCGGCACCCCGAGCCCGGCGAGGCGGTGCAGGGCGTCGTCGAACAGCTCGACCGCGGCGAGCGGCGGCACCGCGCGGTCGTACACGTCTCCCGACACGACCAGCGCGTCCACCTCGCGCTCGCGCACGGTGGTGACGAGGTGGTCGACGAACGCGGCCTGGGCACCGAGCATGCCGACCCGGTGGAACGACCGGCCCAGGTGCCAGTCGGAAGTGTGCAGCAGTCTCATGATTCCCGCAGGGTATCCGCCGGGCCCGACAGCACGGGCGGTCGCTCCCGGATCGCCCCGTCCCGGCCCGGTCCGGCCGTGCCCGTCATGTCCCTTTCCGGGAGCGGGTCTTCACGGCCGGTGGCCGTCACGCGTCCCCGTACGCCTCCCCGCCGAGCTCGAACCCGGCCGTGCCCGCGGTCGCGTCGGCCAGCCAGGCGCGGAAGGCGGCCACGTCGGCGTCCGGGAGGCCGATCTCGATCGTGACCTCCTCCCCGTAGTGCACGTCCCGCACCGCGCGGCCGGTGGCGCGCAGGTCGTTCTGGATCTTGCCGGCCCGCTGGTGGTCGACGGTCACCGTGGCCAGCCGGAAGCGGCGCCGGGTGATCGTGCCGAGGGTGTCCAGGGCCTCGCCGACGGCGCCGCCGTACGCGCGGATGAGTCCGCCGGCGCCGAGTTTGACGCCGCCGTAGTAGCGGGTGACGACGGCGACGACGTACCGCATGTCGCGGCGGAGCAGCATCTGGAGCATGGGGACGCCCGCGGTGCCGCCGGGCTCGCCGTCGTCGCTGGCCTTCTGGACCGAGGCGTCGGCGCCGATGACGTACGCCCAGCAGTTGTGGGTGGCGTCGGCGTGCTCCTTGCGCACGGCGGCGACGAAGTCCTGCGCCTCCCGCTCGGTGGCCGCCGGGGCGAGGGCGCACAGGAAGCGGGAGCGGTTGATCTCGATCTCGTGCACACCCGCGCGCGCGACGGTGCGGTACTCGTCCTGCATCCGGCCAGCCTATGCTCCGCCGTGCGGGCCGGCCGCCCCGGTCATCCCTCCCTGCCGCGGGGCACGGTCACCGAGGTCAGCAGCGCGGCGCCGGGGGCGAGGTCCCGCCAGTCGGCGCCGTGCCAGGACAGGACGGCGACGGCGGAGGTCGGGAACTTCTCGCGGACCCGGTCCAGGGTGTCGTCCAGGCCGTCGCCGGCCAGCGTCAGGACGAGATCCTCCAGGCCGGGGTTGTGGCCGATCAGCAGCAGCGTCCCGGCCTCGGCCGGCGCCTCGCGCACCACGGCCAGCAGCTCGGGGACGCCGGCGGCGTACAGCCGCGGATCGTGGCGGACCGGCGGGGGCGTGTCCCACTGCGCGGCGGCCAGCTCCCAGGTCCGGCGGGCCCGTACGGCGGTGGAGCACAGCGCGAGGTCCGGCAGGCAGCCGGCCTCGGCGAGGGCGCGTCCGGCGGCGGGCGCGTCCGCGCGTCCGCGCGGGGCGAGGGGACGTTCGTGGTCGGCGACGCCCTCCGGCCGGGCGGACTTGGCATGGCGCAGGACGACCAGGCGGCGCGGCGGTCCGGTCCCGGCGTGCCCGGTCATGCCGGGGATCCCAGGTCGCGGGTGAGGTCGAGGCCGAGCAGCCGGTCCGCGTAGGCGTAGGTCTCGAAGCGGGCGCCGTCCGCCAGGTCCGTATCGCTCTCCACCGCGTGCAGGACGCGGAGCACGCCGGTCGCCTCCAGATCGTCCTCCCAGGCGGCGCGCAGGTCCGCGCGCACCCGGTCGGGGATGGGGCGGGAGGGCCGGTGCGCCCAGGCGGCGACCGCGCGGCGCCAGTGGGCGAGGGTGTCGCCGGCGTCGTCCAGGGCGGCCGTGCCGACCCGCAGGGGGGTGTTCCGGGGCTGCGCGAGCAGGACGAGGCGCAGCACGGCGGGGTCGGTGTCGCCGGGTGGGCCGGGCGCCTCCCAGTGGACGGGGGCCACGGCGACGCGCACTCCGTCGGGTGCCGCGCCGCCCTCGCCCACCACGTGCAGGACCTGTGCCTCGCCCAGGCCGGTGCCCGTGTCCCGGCCGTCCTCGAAGGGCCGGACGCCGAGCGCCGCGCCCGCCGCGCGCAGTTCCGCCTGCCGCCGCTCGCCGGTGAGCAGCGCCCACACCGGGGTGCCGCCGAGTTCCAGGGCGCGTACGAGCAGGTCGGCGACGAGCAGCACGCGCAGGTCCGTCGGGTCGGACCCGTGCGCGTGGGCCTGGACGCGGGTCAGGCCCCGCCGGGCGGGGGCGGCGTCCACGAGTTCGCCGGTTCGGGCGTCGGTGATGCGCAGCACGAGGCGAGCGTAGGCGCGCGAGCGGTCGCGCGCAGGCATCTCGCACGCTTTCCGGGCCGCCGTGGCGGATCCGGGCCCGTCCGGAGGGGCGGCCGCCGCCGGGAATCACCGCGGGCCCCGGGGCGTTGCGGGGAGAACGGCATGTTCACGACGCTCCGGGAGGCCGACGGTGTACGGCGACGACGCAACGGTCCGCAAGATCCTCACCGAGCTCGGCGACACCTGGGCCGTGGTGGGCCTGTCGTCGAACCGGCAGCGCGCGGCGTACGGCGTCGCCCAGGTGCTGCAGCGCTTCGGCAAGCGCGTGGTGCCGGTGCACCCGAAGGCCGAGACGGTGCACGGCGAGCGGGGGTACGCCTCGCTCGCGGACGTCCCCTTCGACGTGGACGTGGTGGACGTGTTCGTCAACAGCGACCTGGCCGGGGCCGTCGCGGACGAGGCGGTGGCCAAGGGCGCCGGGGCGGTGTGGTTCCAGCTCGGCGTCGTCGACGGGGCGGCCTACGAGCGGACCCGCGCGGCAGGTCTGCACATGGTGATGGACCGTTGCCCGGCGATCGAGATACCGCGGCTGGGCCGGACCCTGTCGTAGACCCCGCCCCGGGTTCGCGCCGCACGCTTCGTACCGGGGCCCGTCGCCTCCTCACGGTCCCGGGGCTCCACGGTCCCGGGGCTCCACGGTCCCGGGGCTCCACGGTCCCGGGGCCGGACCCCGAGGGCGCCGGGTCCCCTCCCCGGCCGTTCACCGGCTCCCGTCGAGGCCCGGCGCGCCCCACACCGGGAACCAGCGGCCCAGATCGGCCTCGATCCGCAGGTCGTCCGCGAGGAGCGCCCTGACCTGGAGCTCCAACGCGTTGTCGCGCCTCTCGGTGCCGTCGGGCAGGGGGGCGAAGGGGTAGAAGGTGCCGCGCTTGTAGAGGTAGACCAGTGCCAGGACACGGGGGTCCGCCGTCGCACGGAACACGGCCAGTGAGCAGAGCAGCTGCGGGCCGAAGCCCGCGTCCTGCAGCAGCGTGTTGACGGCGTGCAGGTCGTTGACCAGGGAGGCCGTGTCCTCGGGGGCGTGTCGGACGAGCAGCCAGGTGTATCCGTACGCGTCCTGGCTGTACTCGACCGGTGTGCCTTCCCGGTCGGCGTCGAGCAGTTCCCGCACCTCCTGGCGGAGGGTGTCGAAGGCGCCGCCCTCGACACTGGCGAAGCAGACCGAGCCGGTCCCGGTCGGGACGAAGCCGGCTCCCGCCTGGAGGGTGATCGCGGCGGAGGGCAGGCCGAAGAGCCGGTCGAGGTCGGGGCGCACCGGCTTGCTGCGGCCGAGGATGGCGTCCAGGAGTCCCACTGCGCGGTACCTCCGTCGGCCGTCACACCCGGCCGAGCTGGGCCGAGATCCGGCCGAGCCGGTCGAGGCGCTGCTCGAGGGTGGGGTGGGAGGAGAACAGCCGGCTCAGGCTCTCCTCGGAGGAGAAGGCCGGCGCGAACCAGAAGGCGTTGAACGGCTCCGCCTTGCGCAGGTCCTTGGTCGGGATCCTCGCCATCTGGCCGGTCACCTTGGTGAGCGCCGAGGCGAGCGCGGACGGGCGGCCGGTGAGCAGCGCCGCGGAGCGGTCGGCGGACAGCTCGCGGTAGCGGGACAGCAGTCGGGTCAGCAGAAAGCTGATCATGTAGATGACGGCGCTGGCCAGGGGGATCACGACCGCCGCGATGGCGGTGGTGGTGTCACGGCTGTTGCGGCCGAGTCCGCTGTAGAGCGCGACGCGGCTCATGATGCCGGCGAGGACGCCCAGGAAGGACGCGATGGTCATCACGGCGACGTCGCGATGGGCGACGTGCGCCATCTCGTGCGCGAGGACGCCCTCCAGCTCCTCCGGTTCCAGGCGGCGGAGCAGACCCGTGGTGGCGCAGATCAGGGCCGTGTCCCGGCTGCGGCCGGTGGCGAAGGCGTTCGGCATGTCGCTGTCCGCGATCGCCACCCGCGGCTTGGGCAGGTCGGCGAGGGCGCAGACGCGGTCCACCGCGCCGTGCAGCTCGGGCGCCTGCCGGGGGGTGACCTCGTGCGCCCCCATGCTGGCGGCCACGATCCGGTCGCTGAACCAGAACTGCGCGACGAACAGGCCACCCGCGATCACCAGGACGATGGGCCACGCGTTCCGCAGGAGCGCCAGCAGGACGCCGACGCAGACGACGTAGAGCAGTCCGATCAGGAACATCGTCGTCACCATGCGGGTGGTGAGTCCTCGATCCGGGACGTACCGCGACCGGGGTCCGGGCATGCCCCTCACCTCCAGCGGTCAGGCACTGCACTTTCCTCACTGTCAGTGTGCTCCTCCCTCTCCGCGTCCGGCGGATCGCCCGGGAAGAAGGACCGGCGCCCGGGAGGCGGACGGCGCCGTGCCGCCACGACGGGCCGACGGCGCGGGCCCTCCCCGCCGCCTCTGCCGCCCTCACCGGGCGGGACCCGGGCACGGCCGGACGACGCCCGGCTCCGTCAGTCGTGCGGCGGCCGGTTGCCGATGCGGTGGTCGGCCACGTTCAGCGCCTCGTCCACCAGCCGCCGCAGATGCCCGTCGCGCAGCGAGTAGACCACCCGGCGGCCCTCCTTGCGCGTGTCCACCAGCCCCGCGAGACGCAGCCGCGCCAGGTGCTGGCTGACCGCCGGCCGCGCCGCGCCGCACGCCTCGGTGAGCGTGGTGACGTCGGCCTCGCCGCCGGTCAGGGCGTGCAGCAGGGTCAGCCGGGTGCGGTCGCCGAGCAGCGCGAGGAGTTCCGCCGCGAACGCGAACTGCTCCTCGCCCGGAGGGCGCGGGTGCGCGTCCTGCGCAGATGACAGGTGCATGCGTGCGCTCATACGCACATAATGGCTCCGTGGGCGCCCCCGCGTCCACTTCGCGCACCGGAAGGGGACCCCCGTGAACCGGCAGCACGCGCACCACCCCCACGAGCCCGGGCCGGGGAGCGGGCGCGACCACCGGCGTCCCCGGGCGTCCCCGCGGCACCGCCTCGTCCGTTTCCTCACCCCCCACTCCCACGAGACCGCGGACAAGCTGGACCCCGCCCTCGAGTCCTCGGCCCGGGGCATGCGCGCGCTGTGGGTCTCGCTGGCGGTGCTCGGCGCGACCGCGCTGGCGCAGGCGGCCGTGGTGGCCGTCTCGGGTTCGGTGGCGCTGCTCGGCGACACGGTGCACAACGCGGCGGACGCGCTGACCGCCGTACCGCTGGGCATCGCCTTCGTGCTGGGGCGGCGGGCCGCCACCCGCCGCTTCACCTACGGCTACGGGCGGGCCGAGGACCTGGCCGGCATCGTCATCGTGCTGGCCATCGCCGCGTCCGCGGCCTTCGCCGGCTGGACCGCGTTCGGCCGGCTCCTCGACCCGCGCCCCGTCGCGCACGTGCCGGCGGTCGCCGTCGCGGCGCTCGTCGGGTTCGCGGGGAACGAGTGGGTGGCCCGCTACCGCATCCGCGTCGGCCGCGCCATCGGCTCGGCCGCCCTGGTCGCCGACGGACTGCACGCCCGTACGGACGGGTTCACCTCGCTGGCCGTGCTCCTGGGTGCCGGCGGCGCGGCTCTCGGGTGGCGGCTCGCGGACCCGGTCGTGGGGCTGGCGATCACGGCGGCGATCGTGCTGGTCCTGCGGGACGCCGCGCGGGAGGTGTTCCGGCGGGTGATGGACGCCGTCGACCCGGCGCTGGTGGACCGGGCCGAGCGGGCGCTGGCGCGGGTGCCGGGGGTGCGCGGGGTGGGCGAGCTGAGGCTGCGCTGGATCGGTCACCGGCTGCGCGCCGAGGTGGCGGTCGTGGTGGACGGCGGGGCCACGGTGCGCGCGGCCCACCGCATCGCGGTCGACGCCGAGCACGCCCTGCTGCACGCCGTGCCGCGGCTGACCGCGGCCCTGGTCCACGCCGATCCGGAGCCGGTGCCGGGCGAGACGGATCCGCACCTCGCGCTGGTCCACCACGGGGCGCGCCGAGCGCCCTGAGCACCGGCGTGCGCCACCACCGGCCCGGTCCGGCGGCCACCGCGGCGGAGCGCTCTCAGGCGATCCCCAGTCCCTCCAGGACGACCGCCCCCGGGAGCTGCGCGAACGCCTTGCCCGGCACCAGCAGTTTGCCCCGGCGCCGGCCGCTGCCGACGAGCACGTACGGCAGGTCGACGACGGCCGCGTCCACCAGCACCGGCCAGTCGCCGGGCAGTCCGATCGGGGTGATGCCGCCGTACTCCATGCCGGTCTCCCCCGTCGCCGTGTCCATCGGGGCGAAGGACGCCTTGCGGGCGCCGAGGTGGCGGCGCACGACCCCGTTGACGTCGACGCGGGTGGTGGACAGCACGACACAGGCGGCGAGCGTGCTCCCGCCGCCGCGCCGGCCCGCGACCACCACGCAGTTCGCCGACCGCTCCAGCAGGTCCCGGCCGTAGTGCTCCACGAAGACGGCGGTGTCGGCCCAGAGCGGGTCGGTGTCGACGTAGAGGATCCGGTCGGCGGGGACGCCGCCGCTCCAGTCGCGGACGGCGGCGGCCACCGGGGCGGTGAGCTCGTCGAGGCAGTCGGGGGCGGGGGTGGCGTGGTCGAAGTCTCCGATGGGTGCGCGCATGGCCGCACCGTAACAGCGGCGCGGCGGCCGTTTCAGGGGCGTCTCAGTGCACGGGCGGCACCGAGACGGCCATGATCATCTCCGTCGGTACGTCGCCCCGATTGCCGTAGGTGTGCGGGGTGTTGGCCTCGAAGGAGACGCTCGCGCCGGCCGGCACGCGGTGTTCCGCCCCGTCGACGGTGAGCGTCAGCTCCCCGGACGTGACGTGGACGAGTTCGACCGTGCCGGTGGGGTGCGGGTCGGACTCGCTGTCCTCGCCCGGCATGAGCCGCCAGTCCCACATCTCCAGCGGACCGGGCGCCTCGGCGCCCGCGAGCAGCCGGTTGTAGCTGCCCGCCTCGGTGTGCCAGAGCCGCACGGCCCGGTCGGCGGGGACGATGCGGACCTTGGGGCCCCGCTCGTAGTCGAGCAGGGTGGTGATGCTGACGCCGAGCGCGTCGCCGATCTTGACGACCGTGCCGATGCTCGGGTTGGTGCGGGCCTGCTCGATCTGGATGAGCATGCCGCGGCTGACACCGGCCCGTGCCGCCAGCGCGTCCAGGGTGAAGCCGCGCTCGGTGCGCCAGCGCCTGACGTTGCGCGCCAGGGACTGGGTCAGCAGGTCGAGGTCCGACACGTTCCGTCCCTTCCGTTCAATGGAATGGATGACAGGGTTCAATTCATTCAACTACGGTGTGGTGCACCCGATCGTTCACCGCACTGTACTGCGAGGCTTGTCGTGACAGCACTCTTCGCCCTGGCCACCAGCCTGTTGTGGGGCCTGGCCGACTTCGGCGGCGGGCTGCTGACCCGGCGCACCCCCGCGCTCACCGTGGTCGTGGTCTCGCAGTCCGTCGCGGTGGCCGTGCTCGGCGTGATCGTGGCCGCGACCGGTGCCTGGAGCGAGGCGGGGGCGCGGCTGTGGTTCGCCGTGGCCGCCGGTCTGGTGGGCCCGGTGGCGATGCTCTCCTTCTACAAGGCGCTCGCCCTGGGGCCGATGGGCGTCGTCTCGCCGCTCGGTTCGCTCGGCGTGGCCGTGCCGGTCGGGGTGGGGCTGGCGCTGGGCGAACGGCCGGGCGTGCCGCAGTTCGCGGGCATCCTGGTCGCCGTGGCCGGTGTCGTCATGGCCGGCGGCCCGCAGTTGCGGGGCGCGCCGGTGCAGCGGCAGGCCGTTCTCCTCACCCTGCTCGCCGCGTTCGGGTTCGGCGCGGTGATGGCGCTGATCGCCGAGGCGTCGACCACCCTCACCGGGCTCTTCCTCGCCCTGTTCGTGCAGCGGGTCACCAACGTCGTGGCGGGCGGCCTCGCCCTGTACGTCTCGGTGCGGCGCGGCGGGCCCGCCCTCCCGCCGGGCGGGTTCCCGTGGCGCTCGCTCCCGGCGCTCGCGTTCGTCGGGCTCGCGGACGTGGCGGCCAACGGCCTGTACGCGACCGCCGCGCGGATCGGTCCGGTCACCGTGGCCGCGGTGCTCGCCTCGCTCTACCCGGTGGTGACCACCGTCGCCGCCCGCGGCCTCCTCGGGGAGCGGCTGCGCGCGGTCCAGACGGCCGGTGCGGGACTGGCCCTCGTGGGGTCGGTGCTGCTGGCGACGGGGTGACGACGGGGCGAGGGGGCGCGTCCCGGCTCCCGGGTCAGCTCTCGGGCCCCAGTTCGGCGAGCCGGGCCGTGTCGTCCCCGTCCAGTTCCGCGAGCCGCGCGACGTCCTCCCCGTCCAGTTCCGACAGCGCCCGCAACTGCTCCGGGGTGACGCCCTCCGGGATCGGGACGGGCGCCGGGGTGCGCAGCGGCGGCTGCCAGCCGTCGGCGGGGGTCCAGCGGCGCACGACCCGGGCCGGGGCGCCCGCGACCACGGCGTGGTCGGGCACCGCGCCCCGGACCACCGCGCCCGCGGCCACCACCACGTTCCGTCCGATCCGCGCCCCCGGCAGGATCACCGCGCCGGTGCCGATCCAGCACCCGGGGCCGATCCGCACCGGTTCCATCCGCGGCCACTGCTTGCCGATGGGCTCGTGCGGGTCGTCGTAGGAGTGGTTGGTGGAGGTGACGTAGACGTACGGCCCGAAGTAGCAGTCGCTGCCGATGGTGACGGACGTGTCGGCGATGACGTGGCTGCCGCGGCCCAGGACGACCCCGTCGCCGATGCGCAGGATCGGCTCCGGGCCGAGGTCGAGGCCGGGCATCAGACCGGCGGTGAGGGTGACCTGCTCGCCGATGATGCAGTGGGCGCCGACGTGGATCCAGGGTTCGCCGAAGACCGTGCCGAGCGGGAAGGCGAGCCTGGTACCCGTTCCCATGGATCCGAAGCGGAAGCGGCCGGGGTGCTCGGCGGTCACCGACCCCGTGCGCTGCACCCAGGCCCAGCCCGCGTGGACCGCGCGCTGCGCGAGGCGGCGCGGCCAGGACGAGAACGTGTTCTTGCTCTTCGGCACCCGCTCACCGTAGTCGGCGGGCGCGGCGCCGTTGAGCCGGTGACCCTGTGATCTTCACCCCATGGCATTGGCGTACGGTGCCTCCATCACCCGACGAGGAGGCGACGATGACGCACCGGGCGCTGATCACCGGCATCGGAGGCAGGGAGCCGCGTGTGGACCGGGAGGCCTTCGTGGCCCCCACGGCCGCGGTGATCGGGGACGTGACGCTGCACGCGGGTGCGAGCGTCTGGTACGGGGCCGTACTGCGCGGCGACGTCGAGCGGATCTCGGTCGGCGCGGACAGCAACGTCCAGGACAACTGCACGCTCCACGCCGACCCCGGCTTCCCCGTGAGCGTGGGCGAGCGCGTCTCCGTCGGGCACAACGCCGTGGTGCACGGCGCGACCGTCGGGGACGACTGCCTGATCGGCATGGGGGCGACCGTGCTCAACGGCGCGGTGATCGGCGCGGGTTCCCTCGTGGCCGCGCAGGCGCTGGTGCCGCAGGGCATGGAGGTGCCGCCGGGGTCGCTCGTCGCGGGGGTGCCGGCGAAGGTGCGGCGGGAGCTGACCGAGGAGGAGCGTGCGGGACTGACGCTCAACGGCACGATGTACGCGGAGTTGGCGAAGGCCCACCGCAACGTGCACGGCGGGCCGTAGCGCTCACGCGTTCCAGCTCCACTCGGCGACCTCCGGCAGGTCGGTGCCGTGCTCGCGGATCCACGCGTGGTGCCGCGTGCGCGCGTCGGCCATCCGCTGGCGCACGGCGGCGGCGCGCACCGCGAGGCCGGGGACGCGGTCGATCACGTCCATGACCAGCCGGTAGCGGTCCAGGTCGTTGCGGACGACCATGTCGAAGGGCGTGGTCGTGGTGCCGGACTCCTTGTACCCGCGCACGTGCAGGTTCGGGTGGCCGTTGCGGCGGTAGGCGAGGCGGTGGATCAGCCACGGGTAGCCGTGGTAGGCGAAGATCACCGGCTTGTCGGCGGTGAACAGGCCGTCGTACTCGAAGTCGGTCATGCCGTGCGGGTGTTCCCCGCGGGGCATGAGCCGGGCGATGTCGACGACGTTGACCACGCGGACGGCGAGCTCCGGCAGGTGGCGGCGGAGCAACTGCGCGGCGGCCAGGACCTCCTGGGTGGGCACGTCACCGGCGCAGGCCAGCACCACGTCGGGCGCGCCGCCGTTCTCGGTGCCGGCCCACTCCCAGATCCCGGCGCCCCGCGCGCAGTGGACGCGCGCCTCGTCGATCGACAGCCAGTCGAAGCAGGGCTGCTTGCCGGCCACGACCACGTTGACGTAGTCGCGGCTGCGCAGCGCGTGGTCCGCGACGGACAGCAGGGTGTTGGCGTCCGGCGGCAGGTAGACCCGTACGACCTCGGGGCTCTTGTTGAGCACGTGGTCGACGAAACCGGGGTCCTGGTGGGAGAAGCCGTTGTGGTCCTGGCGCCACACGTGCGAGGTGAGCAGGTAGTTGAGCGAGGCGATGGGTGCGCGCCAGGGCAGCTCCCGCGAGGTCTTCAGCCACTTGATGTGCTGGTTGACCATGGAGTCGACGATGTGCACGAACGCCTCGTAGCAGGAGAACAGTCCGTGCCGGCCGGTGAGGAGGTAGCCCTCCAGCCAGCCCTGGCAGAGGTGTTCGGAGAGGACCTCCATCACCCGGCCGTGCCGGTCGAGGTGCTCGTCGACGTCGAGGGTGCCGGCCTGCCAGGCCTTGCCACTGGCGTCGTAGACCGCCTCCAGCCGGTTGGAGGCGGTCT
>NZ_MSGP01000058.1 GCF_002078235.1 Streptomyces viridosporus | reverse complement strand
CCCCGGCCGCCGCCTCCGCGACGGGCCACGGCCCCGCGACCGCGCCGGACGGCGCCCCGCGCGGGCGAGGTCCCCTGGGGCCGGTGGGGCTGGTCCTCGCCGGAGGGATCTCCGTGCAGTTCGGCGGGGCCCTCGCGGTGATGCTGATCCCCCGGGCCGGTGCGCTCGGGGTGGTGACGCTGCGACTGCTGGTGGCCGCGATCGTGCTGCTGGTGGTGTGCCGGCCCCGGCTGCGCGGGCACTCGCGCGCCGACTGGGGCACGGTGATCGTCTTCGGTGTCGCCATGGCCGCGATGAACGGGCTCTTCTACCAGTCGGTCGCGCGCATCCCGCTGGGCCCGGCGGTCACGCTGGAGGTGCTCGGTCCGCTGGCCCTGTCCGTCCTGGCCTCCCGGCGCGCCGTCAACCTCGTCTGGGCCGCGCTGGCCCTCGCCGGTGTGTTCCTCCTCGGGGGCGGGGGCTTCGACAGCCTCGATCCCCTGGGTGTCGTGTTCGCGCTGGGCGCCGGCGCCATGTGGGCGGCCTACATCGTCTTCAGCTCCCGTACCGGCCGCCGTTTCCCGCAGGCCGACGGGCTCGCCCTCGCCATGGCGGTCGGCGCGGTGCTGTTCCTTCCGCTGGGCATCGCCGAGTCGGGGACGAAGCTGCTGGACCCGGTGACGCTCGCGCTCGGCGCCGGGGTGGCCCTCCTCTCCTCCGTCCTGCCCTACACCCTCGAACTCCTCGCCCTGCGCCGCCTGCCCGCGCCCACCTTCGCCATCCTCATGAGCCTGGAGCCCGCCATCGCCGCGGCGGCCGGTTTCATCATCCTCGACCAGGCCCTGTCCGCGATCCAGTCCGCCGCCATCGCGCTGGTCATCGCGGCGAGCATGGGCGCGGTGCGGACGCAGGCGGGGCGACGCCGGACCAAGGCGCTCCCGGGCCTGCCCCCGGGCCCGCGGCGTCCCCGGCCGGGCAAGAGGTGATCCGCACCGCATAGGCTGCGGACCTGGTCAACTCATCGGGATCAAGGGGAGGGAACCGATGACTCACCCGGCCGAGGTCTTCCAGCCCTTGCAGGACGACGACCCGCGCACGGTGGCCGGTCACCGCCTCGTCGCCCGGCTCGGCGCGGGCGGCATGGGCCGGGTCTACCTGTCGCACACCCCGGGAGGCCGGCCGGTGGCCCTCAAGGTCGTACGGTCGGAACTGGCCGACGACCCGACCTTCCGGCGGCGTTTCGGCCGGGAGATCAGGGCGGCCCGGACGGTGAAGGGCGCGTACACCGCCGAACTGATCGACGCCGACCCGGACGGCACACCGCCCTGGCTGGCCACGGTGTACGTGCCCGGCCCCTCCCTGACGGAGGCCGTCGCCCGGCGCGGACCGCTGCCGGTGCCGGCGGTGCTGTGGCTGATGGCGGGGGTCGCCGAGGCGCTGCAGGACATCCACGGCGCCGGGATCGTCCACCGGGACCTGAAGCCGTCGAACGTGCTGCTGGCCGCCGACGGGCCGCGGGTGATCGACTTCGGCATCGCGCTGGCCGCCGACGCCACCGCGCACACCGCCACGGGCGCCGTCATCGGCACGCCGCAGTTCATGGCCCCCGAGCAGGCGACCGGGGGCGAGGTCACGGCGGCGACCGACGTCTTCGCGCTCGGCCAGACCGCGGCGTTCGCGGCGCTGGGCGAGCCGCTGTACGGGGAGGGCTCCTCGGCCGGCGTGCTGTACCGGATCGTGCACTCGGAACCCGACCTGTCCCGCCTGCCCGAGCGGCTCCGTCCGCTGATCGCCCGGTGCCTCGCCGCCGAGCCGGAGGAGCGGGGCACCCCGGCGGAGGTCGTCGCGTGGTGCCGGCGGGAGCTGGGCCGGGACGCCGACGCGGGCGCGGGCCCGGCCGTCTGGCGGGAGGTGGCAGGGCCGGAAGTGACGGTTCCGCCGCCGGCCCCGGAGCCGTCCCCGGATCCCACCGCGGTGCGCACGCGGCCGTTGCTCGCCCCGCGAGGGCCCGCCGCCCCCTGGCCGGCCGGTCCGCAGGGGCCGAGCGTGCCGCAGGGGCCGGACGAGCGGCGGACCCGCGGGAGACGCTTCGCCCTGGGCGCGGCCGCCGCCCTGGCCGCGGTCGGGTTGCTGCTCGTGGCGGCGTGGACGCTCATGGACGCGACGGACCGGAACGGCGACCGCGACCGGGACCGGGACACGGCCGCGTCCGCGTCCGGGACACCCGGCCCGGCGGAGCGGTCGGCGGCGTCCGGGGAGGCGGCGTCGAGGGGAGAGGCCGGGGCGTCGCAGGGCCCGGGCTCCGCCTCGTCGGCCGCGCCGGGCACGGGGGCCGGCGGCGCCGCGGGCGCGTCCGCGACGCCGCGGGCCCACGCCTACCCGACCCTGATGCTCACCGGCGAGAACTCGGCCAGCACCAGGAGCGGGAACCAGCGCGAGGACCGCGAAGGGGACATCCGCTTCGACTGCTCGCGGGGCAGCTGCGCGCTGGAGAGCGACACCAGCGTGTTCAACATGGTGTTCGGCGATCCGGGCGCCACGTACGAGACGTGCCGGATGCTGACCTCCGGCGTCGACAGCCACCGCCTCCCGCTGGCCGCGGCGGCGGCCGGGAGCGAGATCTGCGTCAAGAACCGCCAGGGGGACATCGCGCTGCTCGTCGTCCAGGTGAAGTCGACCGCCATGCCGGACATCGGCTTCCTGACCGCGGACATGACGGTCTGGCGGGCGGAGTCCGGCTGAGGCGTCGGGCGCGTCCGGAACCGGATCGCCCGCCCCGCCCGAGCGGCCCCCGGACGCAGGGGCCGCTCGGGCGCAGGGGCCGCTCGGATCCACCGGATCGTGCGGAACGCGTGCGGTCGGGACGTACGGGCCATTCATGATCCAGGGCCGGCGAATCGGTGTACCGGCGTACGGCGGAGCACCCCGCCTCGCCGCTTCCCGCCCCACCCCTTCCCGCCGCGCCCCGTGCCGCCGTCGACCGGGGCCGGGCGACGAAAAGATACATGCAAGCGTGCTTGCTTGTTTCATGGCGGGCTGCCATGCTCCACGCGACCGCGCCGCACACCGCCGTCCCCCGAGGGGAGCGCACCGTGTCCGATCCGACGCCCGTGATCGACGATCTGCGTGAGGAGAGCGAGGAGCTCGACCGGCTGGTGGCCGGGCTGGGCCCGGAGCAGTGGGCGCGCAGGACGCCCGCCCCGGGCTGGACCGTGGCCCACCAGATCGCCCACCTCGCCTGGACCGACCGCTCGGCGCTGCTCGCCGTCACGGACGCGGACGGCTTCCGCGAGCTGGTCGAGGACGCCCTCGCCGCCCCGCAGAGCTTCGTCGACGACGGCGCCGAGGAGTACGCCCGGTCCGCGCCCGACACGCTGCTCGCGCGGTGGCGCGAGGGGCGCGCGGCACTGGAGCGGGCGCTGCGGTCGGCGCCGCCCGGGGCGCGCTTCCCCTGGTACGGGCCCCCCATGTCGGCCGCCTCCATGGCGACGGCCCGGCTCATGGAGACCTGGGCCCACGGCCTGGACGTGGCCGACGCGCTCGGTGCGGTGCGGCCGCCCACCGACCGGCTCCGGCACGTGGTGCGGCTCGGGGTGCGCACCCGCGACTTCGCCTACGGGGTGCACGGGCTCACCCCGCCCACCGACCCCTTCCGCGTCGAACTCGTCGCCCCGAGCGGCGAGCTGTGGACCCACGGCCCCGAGGACGCCCCCCAGCGCGTCACCGGCCCCGCGCTCGACTTCTGCCTCCTGGTCACCCAGCGCGCCCACCGCGCCGACCTCGCCCTCACCGCCGACGGCCCCGACGCCGACCGCTGGCTGGACATCGCCCAGGCCTTCGCCGGACCGCCCGGCGCCGGGCGGACGCCGAAGGGGGGCGCCGCGTGACGGCCGCGCCCCTGCGCGTCGGCAACTTCTCCGGCTTCTACGGCGACCGGGCCGACGCCCTGCGCGAGATGCTCACCGGCGGCGAGGTCGACGTCCTCACCGGCGACTACCTCGCCGAACTGACCATGCTCATCCTGGCCCGCGACCGGCTGAAGGACCCCGCCGCCGGATACGCCCGCACCTTCCTGCGGCAACTGGAGGAGAGCCTCGGCCTCGCCCACGAGCGGGGCGTGCGGATCGTCACCAACGCCGGCGGGCTCCACCCGGCCGGGCTCGCCGACGCCGTGCGCCGGCTCGCCGACCGGCTCGGGATCCCGGTGCGGGTCGCCCACGTCGAGGGCGACGACCTCACCGCGCGGCACCCCGGCAGCCTCGCCGCGCACGCCTACCTCGGCGGCTTCGGCATCGCGGCCTGCCTGCGCGGGGGCGCCGACGTCGTGGTCACCGGGCGGGTCACCGACGCCGCCCTGGTCACCGGGCCCGCCGCCGCGCACTTCGGCTGGGCGCCGACGGAGTACGACCGGCTCGCGGGGGCCGTCGTCGCCGGGCACGTGCTGGAGTGCGGGACGCAGGCCACCGGGGGGAACTACGCCTTCTTCGGCGAACGCCCCGCGGACGTCCGGCGGCCCGGCTTCCCGCTCGCCGAGATCCACGCCGACGGCAGCAGCGTCATCACCAAGCACCCCGGCACCGGCGGCTTCGTCGACGTCGGCACGGTCACCGCCCAACTGCTGTACGAGACGGGCGGCGCCCGGTACGCCGGCCCCGACGTCACCGCCCGGCTGGACAGCGTGCGGCTCGGCCAGGACGGGCCGGACCGGGTGCGCGTCGAGGGGGTGCGGGGGGAGGCGCCGCCGCCCGTGCTCAAGACCGGGGTCAACCGGCTCGGCGGCTTCCGCAACGAGGTGGTGTTCGTCCTCACCGGACTCGACATCGAGGCCAAGGCGGAGCTGGTGAAGGAGCAGATGGGCGACGCGCTCGCCAAGGCGCCGCCCGCCGAGGTGCGCTGGGAGCTGGCGCGCACCGACCGGCCCGACGCCGGCACCGAGGAGACCGCGAGCGCGCTGCTGCGGCTCGTCGTACGCGACCCCGGCCGGGAGGCGGTCGGGCGGGCGCTGAGCGGGGCCGCCGTCGAGCTGGCGCTGGCGAGCTACCCCGGCTTCCACGTCCTGGCGCCCCCGGGGAAGGGCTCCCCGTACGGGGTCTTCGAGGACGCGTACGTCCCCCAGGGCGCCGTCGACCACGTGGCCGTCCTCCCCGACGGGCGCCGGGTCGCCGTGCAGCCGCCCCACCGCACCCGCGCCCTCGAGGACGTGCCCGGACCCGCGCTCCCCGAGCCCCTGCCCGCGGGACCCGTGCGGAGGGCCCCGCTCGGGCTGCTCGCCGGCGCCCGCAGCGGGGACAAGGGCGGGAACGCCAACGTCGGGGTCTGGGTCCGCGGCGACGACGCCTGGCGGTGGCTCGCGCACGAGCTGACCGCCGAACGGCTGCGGGAGCTGCTCCCCGAGACCCGCGACCTGCCCGTCACCCGGCACCTCCTGCCGAACCTGCGCGCCGTGAACTTCGTCGTCGAGGGCATCCTCGGCGAGGGCGTCGCCGCGCAGGCCCGTTTCGACCCGCAGGCCAAGGCGCTCGGCGAATGGCTGCGCTCCCGCCACCTGGACATCCCGGAGGTCCTCCTGTGACCGTCCTCGACTCCGCCCTGGACACGGCCGGCCCCGAGTACCGGGCCGCCCGCGAGGCCATGCTCGCCAAGCTCGCCGACCTCGACGCCGAGCACGCCAAGGCCCTCGCGGGCGGCGGCGAGAAGTACGTCGAGCGGCACCGGGGGCGCGGCAAGCTGCTCGCCCGCGAACGCGTCGAGCTGCTCCTCGACCCCGACACGCCCTTCCTGGAACTGTCCCCGCTGGCCGCGTGGGGCAGCGAGTACACGGTCGGCGCCTCCCTGGTCACCGGCATCGGCGTCGTCGAGGGCGTGGAGTGCCTGATCACCGCCAACGACCCGACCGTGCGCGGCGGCGCCAGCAACCCCTGGAGCCTGAGGAAGGCCCTGCGCGCCAACGACATCGCGCTCGCCAACCGGCTGCCCGTGATCAGCCTGGTGGAGTCCGGCGGCGCCGACCTGCCCTCCCAGAAGGAGATCTTCATCCCGGGCGGTGCCGTCTTCCGGGACCTGACCCGGCTGTCGGCGGCCGGCATCCCGACCGTCGCCGTCGTCTTCGGCAACTCCACGGCCGGGGGCGCGTACGTCCCCGGCATGTCCGACCACGTGATCATGGTCAAGGAGCGGGCGAAGGTGTTCCTCGGCGGCCCGCCGCTGGTGAAGATGGCCACCGGGGAGGAGAGCGACGACGAGTCCCTGGGCGGCGCCGGGATGCACGCACGGGTCTCGGGCCTCGCCGACCACTTCGCCGTCGACGAACCGGACGCGCTCCGCCAGGCCCGTCGGATCGTCGCCCGCCTCAACCACCGCAAGGCGTACCCCGACCCGGGACCGGCCGCGCCGCCCGAGTACGACGAGGACGAACTCCTCGGCGTCGTCCCCGGCGACCTGAAGATCCCCTTCGACCCGCGCGAGGTGATCGCGCGCATCGTCGACGCCTCCGACTTCGACGAGTTCAAGCCGCTGTACGGGACCAGCCTGACCACCGGCTGGGCCACCCTGCACGGCTATCCCGTCGGCATCCTCGCCAACGCCCGGGGCGTCCTCTTCAGCGAGGAGTCGCAGAAGGCCGCCCAGTTCATCCAGCTCGCCAACCAGCGCGACATCCCGCTGCTGTTCCTGCACAACACCACCGGCTACATGGTCGGCCGGGAGTACGAGCAGGGCGGCATCGTCAAGCACGGCGCGATGATGATCAACGCGGTCAGCAACTCGAGGGTCCCCCACCTCTCGGTGCTCATGGGCGCCTCCTACGGCGCCGGCCACTACGGCATGTGCGGGCGGGCCTACGACCCGCGGTTCCTGTTCGCCTGGCCCAGCGCCAAGTCCGCCGTCATGGGCCCGCAGCAGCTCGCCGGCGTGCTGTCCATCGTCGCCCGGCAGTCGGCGGCGGCGAAGGGACGGCCGTACGACGACGAGGCGGACGCGGCGCTGCGCGCCATGGTGGAGCAGCAGATCGAGTCCGAGTCGCTGCCGATGTTCCTGTCCGGGCGGCTGTACGACGACGGCGTCATCGACCCGCGCGACACCCGCACCGTCCTCGGCCTGTGCCTGTCGGCCATCCACACCGCGCCCTACGAGGGCGTGCGCGGTGGCTTCGGCGTCTTCCGGATGTGAGGCCCATGATTGCTTCCGTTCTTGTGGCGAACCGCGGCGAGATCGCCTGCCGTGTCGTGCGTACCTGCCGTGACCTGGGCATCCGCACGGTCGCGGTGCACTCGGACGCGGACGGCAACGCCCTCCACGTACGCGTGGCCGACACGGCGGTGCGGCTGCCGGGGACGGCGCCCGCCGACACCTACCTGCGCGGCGACCTGATCGTGAAGGCGGCCCTCGCGGCCGGCGCGGACGCCGTGCACCCCGGCTACGGCTTCCTCTCCGAGAACGCCGGCTTCGCGCGGGCCGTGCGGGACGCGGGCCTGGTGTGGATCGGGCCGCCCCCGGAGGCGATCGAGGCGATGGCGTCCAAGACCCGCGCCAAGGAGCTGATGGGGATCGAGCCCCTGCGCGAGGTCACCGAGGCGGACCTGCCGGTGCTGGTGAAGGCGGCGGCGGGCGGCGGCGGGCGCGGGATGCGCGTCGTACGGCGCCTGGCCGACCTCGACGCCGAACGGGCCGCCGCCCGCGCCGAGGCGGCGAGCGCCTTCGGTGACGGCGAGGTGTTCGTCGAGCCCTACGTGCAGGACGGACGCCACGTCGAGGTGCAGGTCCTCGCCGACACCCACGGCACGGTGTGGACGCTCGGCACCCGGGACTGCTCCCTCCAGCGCCGCCACCAGAAGGTGATCGAGGAGGCCCCGGCCCCCGGGCTGGCACCGGCCCTCACCGACGAACTCCACGCGCTCGCCGTGCGCGCGGCCCGCGCCGTCGGATACGTCGGCGCCGGGACCGTCGAGTTCCTGGTCGCCGGCGACCGGGCGCACTTCCTGGAGATGAACACCCGCCTCCAGGTGGAACACCCGGTCACCGAGGCCGTGTTCGGGATCGACCTCGTCGCCGAGCAGATCCGCGTGGCCGAGGGGCACGCCCTCGCGGCCGACCCGCCCCCCGCGCACGGCCACGCCGTCGAGGCCCGCCTGTACGCCGAGGACCCCGCCCGCGACTGGGCCCCGCAGACCGGCCGCCTGCACCGCCTCTCCGTCCCCGGCGCCGTCCGCCTGGACACCGGGTACACCGACGGCGACGACATCGGCGTGCACTACGACCCCCTGCTCGCCAAGGTCGTCGCGCACGCCCCCACCCGTGCGGAGGCGGTCCGCGCACTCGCCTCCGCGCTGGAACGGGCGGTGATCCACGGCCCCGTCACCAACCGGGACCTCCTCGTCCGCTCCCTGCGGCACCGGGAGTTCGCGGAAGGCCGGATGGACACCGCCTTCTACGACCGCCACCTGACCGCGCTGACCGAGCCGGCCCCGGACCCGTACGCCCCGCTGGCCGCCGCACTCGCCGACGCCCACGGCCGCTCCCGCTTCGGCGGCTGGCGCAACCTGCCCTCCGGGCCGCAGGTCAAGCGGTACGCCCTGGCGGGCGAGGAACACGAGGTCCGCTACCGGCACACCCGGGACGGGCTCGCGGCGGACGGGGTCCGGGTGGTGCACGCCGACGCCGGCCTCGTCGTCCTCGAGGCCGACGGCGTCCGGCGCCGCTACGAGATCGGCCGCTACGGGGACCGGGTGTATGCGGGCGCCACCGCCCTCACCGCCCTGCCCCGCTTCCCCGAACCCGCCGCCCAGCACGCCCCGGGCTCCCTGCTGGCCCCCATGCCGGGCACGGTCGTCCGCGTCGCCGACGGACTGGCCGAGGGAGCCGCCGTCCGGGCGGGCGAGCCCCTGCTGTGGCTGGAGGCGATGAAGATGCAGCACAGGATCACGGCTCCGGTCACGGGCACCCTGGACGCCCTGCACGTGGCACCGGGACAGCAGGTGGAGGTCGGCGCCCTCCTGGCTGTCGTGGAGGCACACCCCACTCCCTGAGGCACGAGGCCGTGCCCGGTGTGCGGCCCTGTGCCGCGTGGGCGCGGCCGGCCGCACACGACCCGCACCCTCCCGACGACCTGAAGCCCCTCTCCCTTAGGAGCGCTCATGCCCGTCATCGAATCCGAGGAGCACAAGGCCTTCCGCGCGGCGGTCGCCGCCCTCGGCAGGAGCTACGGCCGCGACTACCTCACCAGCACCGTCGGATCCGGCCACCACCCCAAGGAACTCTGGGCGGAAGCCGCCGAGCTCGGCTACCTGGGCGTCAACCTGCCGGAGGAGTACGGGGGCGGAGGCGGCGGCATCACCGAACTCTCCATCGTCCTGGAGGAACTGGGCGCGGCCGGCTGCCCCCTCCTCATGCTGGTGGTCTCCCCGGCGATCTGCGGCACCGTCATCGCCCGCTTCGGCACCGAGCAGCAGAAGCGGGAGTGGCTGCCCGCCCTCGCCGACGGCACCCGCACCATGGCCTTCGGCATCACCGAACCCGACGCCGGCTCCAACTCCCACCGCATCACCACCACCGCGCGGCGCGACCCCGACAGCGGCGACTGGCTGCTCACCGGCCGCAAGGTGTTCGTCTCCGGCGTGGACAACGCCGCCGCGACCCTCGTCGTCGGCCGCACCGAGGACGCCCGCACCGGGAACCTCAAGCCCTGCCTGTTCATCGTCCCGCGCGACACCGAGGGCTTCCAGCGGCGGGCCATCGACATGGAACTCAACGCCTCCGAGAAGCAGTTCGAGCTGGTGCTCGACGACGTGCGGCTGCCCGCCGACGCGCTGGTCGGCGACGAGGACGCCGGGCTGCTCCAGCTCTTCGCCGGCCTCAACCCCGAACGCATCATGTCGGCCGCCTTCTCGATCGGCATGGGCCGGTACGCCCTCGCCAAGGCCGTCGCCTACGCCCGCGAGCGCACCGTCTGGAAGACCCCCATCGGCGCCCACCAGGGCATCGCCCACCCCCTCGCCCAGGCGCACATCGAGCTCGAACTCTCCCGCCTGATGATGCAGAAGGCCGCCCACCTCTACGACGCCGGCGACGACATCGGCGCCGGCGAGGCCGCCAACATGGCCAAGTACGCGGCGGCCGAGGCCTGCGTGAAGGCCGTCGACCAGGCCGTGCACACCCTCGGCGGGAACGGCCTCACCCGTGAGTTCGGGCTCGCCTCGCTGATCACCGCAGCCCGCGTGTCCCGTATCGCCCCGGTGAGCCGGGAGATGATCCTCAACTACGTCTCCCACCAGACCCTGGGGCTTCCCAAGTCGTACTAGGCCGCTTTGGAGGAACCGTGTTCCGCAGCGAGTACGCAGACGTCCCGCCCGTCGAACTCCCCATCCACGAGGCCGTACTGGGCCGGGCCGCCGAGTTCGGCAGCACCCCCGCGCTCATCGACGGCACCGACGGCACCACCCTCACCTACGAGCAGGTGGACCGCTTCCACCGGCGCGTCGCCGCCGGGCTCGCCGAGGCCGGCGTGCGCAAGGGCGACGTGCTCGCCCTGCACAGCCCCAACACCATCGCCTTCCCCACCGCCTTCTACGCGGCCACCCGCGCGGGGGCCTCGGTCACCACCGTCCACCCGCTCGCCACCGCCGAGGAGTTCGCCAAGCAGCTGAAGGACGCCGCGGCCCGCTGGATCGTCACCGTCTCGCCGCTGCTGGACACCGCGCGCGCCGCCGCGGAACGCGCCGGCGGCATCGAGGAGATCCTCGTCTGCGACAGCGCGCCCGGCCACCGGTCCCTGATCGACCTGCTGGCCTCCACCGCGCCCGAGCCCGTGGTCGACATCGACCCCGTCGAGGACGTCGCCGTCCTGCCCTACTCCTCCGGTACCACCGGCGTCCCCAAGGGCGTGATGCTCACCCACCGCCAGATCGCCACCAACCTGGCCCAGCTCCAGCCGCTGATCTCGACGGGCCCCGGCGACCGCATCCTCGCCGTGCTGCCGTTCTTTCACATCTATGGGTTGACGGCGCTCATGAACGCCCCCCTGCGGCAGGGCGCCACCGTCGTCGTGCTGCCCCGCTTCGACCTCGAGACGTTCCTCGCCGCCATCCAGAACCACCGCATCACGAACCTGTACGTGGCCCCGCCGATCGTCCTGGCCCTCGCCAAGCACCCGCTGATCGACCGGTACGACCTGTCCTCGCTGAAGCACGTCATCAGCGCCGCCGCCCCGCTGGACGCGCGCCTCGCCGCCGCCTGCTCGCAGCGGCTCGGACTGCCGCCCGTCGGCCAGGCCTACGGCATGACGGAACTGTCGCCCGGCACGCACGTCGTCCCGCCGGCCGCCCTGCGCGACGCGCCGCCCGGCACCGTCGGCAAGCTCCTCGCCGGCACCGAGATGCGCATCGTCTCCCTCGACGACCCCGGCGAGGACCTCGGCCCCGGCGCGTCCGGCGAGATCCTCATCCGCGGCCCGCAGGTGATGAAGGGCTACCTCGGGCGCCCCGACGCCACCGCCGCGATGATCGACGCGGACGGCTGGCTGCACACCGGGGACGTCGGCCATGTCGATGCGGACGGCTGGCTGTTCGTCGTCGACCGGGTCAAGGAGCTGATCAAGTACAAGGGCTTCCAGGTCGCCCCCGCCGAACTCGAGGCGCTGCTGCTCACCCACCCCGACATCGTCGACGCCGCCGTCGTCGGCGCCCACGACGACGACGGCAACGAGGTCCCGCACGCCCACGTCGTCCGCCGGCCGTCCGCCCCCGGGCTGTCCGAGGGCGAGGTCATGAGGTACGTCGCCGAACGCGTCGCCCCCTACAAGCGCGTCCGGCGCGTCACCTTCGTCGACGGCGTCCCCCGCGCCGCCTCGGGCAAGATCCTGCGCCGCGAGCTCAGGGACCGGGCGGCGGACGAGGAGTCCTCGTGACCCTGATCGGCCGCACCCGCGAACGGGGCGTCGAGACGCTCGGCCTCGACGCCCCGCACCGCCGCAACGCCCTCTCCGCCGCCCTCGTCGCCGAACTGGCCGGCGCGCTGGCCGACGCGGGCGGGGACGCCGCCGTCCGCGCGGTCGTCCTCACCCACACCGGCACCACCTTCAGCGCCGGCGCCGACCTGCGCGACCCGCCCGCGCCCGAGGCCCTGGTCGGTCTGCTGCGGCAGATCGTCGAGCTGCCCAAACCGGTCGTCGCCCGGGTCACCGGACACGTCCGCGCGGGCGGCCTCGGCCTGCTGACCGCCTGCGACATCGCCGTCGCCTCCCACGCCGCCACCTTCGCCTTCACCGAGGTCCGCATCGGCGTCGCCCCCGCCGTCGTCTCCCTGCCCGTGGTGCCCCGCACCGACCCGCGCGCACTCGCCCGCTACTACCTCACCGGGGAACGCCTCGACGCCGCCGAAGCCGTCCGCGTCGGCCTGCTCACCGCCGTCGGCGACGACGTGGACGAGACCCTCGCCCCCGTCCTCGACGGCCTGCGCAGGGCCGCCCCCGAGGCCCTGGCCGAGACGAAACGGCTGCTCACGGCTAGGGTGCTGGAGACCTTCGACCGGGACGCGGCCGACCTGACCGCGCTCTCGGCCCGGCTCTTCTCCTCCGCCGCCGCGCACGAGGGGATGACGGCCTTCCTCGAACGACGGGATCCGGAGTGGGTGATGTGAGCACGACCGACCGTGCGGAACGAGTTCCCAAGCAGGACCGCAGCCGGGCCACCCGGCAGCGGCTGCTGGAAGCCGCCGTGGCCTGCCTCGCCGCACACGGCTGGGCGGGCTCCACGGTGTCCGTCGTCGCCGAACGCGCCGGGGTCTCCCGGGGCGCCGCCCAGCACCACTTCCCGACCCGCGAGGACCTCTTCACCGCCGCCGTCGAGTACGTCGCCGAGGAACGCTCCACCGCCCTGCGCGCGCTGTTCCCCGAGGGCGCGGCGGCCGGTGACCGCCGCGCGGTGGTCGCGGCGCTGGTCGACCTCTACACCGGCCCCCTGTTCCGCGCCGCCCTCCACCTGTGGGTCGCCGCCTCCAACGAGGAGCAGCTGCGCCCGCGCGTGACCGAGCTGGAGTCGCGCGTCGGCCGCGAGTCCCACCGCATCGCCGTGGAACTCCTCGGCGCCGACGAGACCCGCCCCGGTGTCCGCGAGACCGTCCAGGGCCTCCTCGACATGGCCCGCGGCCTGGGCCTGGCCAACCTCCTCACCGACGACGCGGCCCGCCGCGAACGGGTGGTGGCGCAGTGGGCGGCCCTGCTGGACGCGGAACTGGGCTGACCCGTGGGTGACCGTCCGCACCCGCACCGCACCGCGTACCCGTGGGGCAAGCCGTACACCTGTGGGGCGGGCCGTGAGGCGCCCGCTCAGGGAGCGAGCCGCTCCACCCGCCAGCCCCCGTCCGGCCGCGCCACGTACCGCAGCCGGTCGTGCAGCCGGTTCTCGCGGCCCTGCCAGAACTCCACCGTCCGCGGGACCACCCGGAAGCCGCCCCAGTGCGGCGGCACCGGCACCTGCTCGCCCTCCGGGTACCGGGCGGCCAGCTCGGCGTAGGCCGCGTCGAGCTCCGCACGGCCGGCGATCACCGACGACTGGCCGCTGGCCCACGCGCCCAGCTGGGAGCCGTGCGGGCGGGTGCGGAAGTAGGCGGCCGTCTCGTCCCGGCCGGTGCGCCGCGCGGTGCCGGTGACGATGACCTGCCGGGCCATCGGATGCCAGGGGAACAGCAGCGAGACGTGCGGGTTCGCGTCCAGCTCCCGCCCCTTGCGGGAGTCGTAGTTGGTGTAGAACACGAACCCCTGCTCGTCGAAGTGCTTCAGCAGCACCGTGCGGGAGCTGGGCCGGCCGTCCGCGTCCGCGGTGGAGACGATCATGGCGTTCGGCTCGAACAGCCCGCCCTCCGTCGCGGCCTGTTTGAACCAGCGCGCGAACTGCTCGACGGGGGAGGCGGCCAGGTCGGTCTCGGAGAGCCCCTCGGTCCGGTAGTGCTTGCGCATCGCGGCGAGATCGAAGGGGACGGCGTCTCGGTCGGTCACGCCGTCATCCTGCCGCATGCGCGGACCCCTGGGGGAGGAGGTGTCCCCGGTGACCGAGAAGGAGGCGAGAGGGGCGCGAAAGGGAGGCGAGAGGACGACGGGAGGGACGACGGGAGGGACGCGAGCGGGGTGCGAATGGCACTCAGTGCCGCGAGCCCTCCCCAAAAAGGGCACTCGGGGATATCGTGCTGGCACTGATCCGGTTGGGTGACATCCAGCCGGGCATCACAGGGGTGACGTCCCGGACCGCGAGTCCTCGTGAGCCGACCGCGGATCCCCCGGACGCACCCGCTTCCGCAGGCCGGCACGTGGCCGCCCCCTACACAACACCATCTGTTCCCCACTTGACGAGGAGCCGCCTGATGTCCGACTTCGTACCCGGGCTCGAAGGGGTCGTCGCGTTCGAAACGGAGATCGCCGAACCGGACAAGGAGGGCGGTGCCCTGCGGTACCGGGGCGTCGACATCGAGGACCTGGTCGGGCACGTCTCCTTCGGCAACGTCTGGGGGCTGCTCGTGGACGGGGCCTTCGACCCCGGCCTGCCGCCCGCCGAGCCGTTCCCCATCCCCGTGCACTCCGGCGACATCCGCGTCGACGTCCAGTCCGCGCTCGCCATGCTGGCACCCGTCTGGGGCCTGAAACCCCTGCTCGACATCGATGCCGCGCAGGCCCGCGAGGACCTCGCCCGCGCCGCGGTGATGGCCCTCTCCTACGTCGCCCAGTCCGCCCGCGGCCAGGGCCTGCCCATGGTCCCGCAGCGCGAGATAGACAAGGCGCACTCCGTCGTCGAGCGCTTCATGATCCGCTGGCGCGGCGAGCCCGACCCCAAGCACGTCGCCGCCGTCGACGCGTACTGGACGTCGGCCGCCGAGCACGGCATGAACGCCTCCACCTTCACCGCCCGCGTCATCGCCTCCACGGGCGCGGACGTGGCGGCGGCCCTCTCGGGCGCCGTCGGCGCCATGTCGGGCCCGCTGCACGGCGGGGCGCCCTCCCGGGTGCTGCACATGATCGAGGAGATCGAGCGCACCGGGGACGCCGAGGCGTACGTCAAGCAGACCCTCGACAAGGGCGAGCGCCTCATGGGCTTCGGCCACCGCGTCTACCGCGCGGAGGACCCCCGCGCCCGCGTCCTGCGCCGCACCGCCCGCGAGCTCGGCGCCCCGCGCTACGAGGTCGCCGAGGCCCTGGAGAAGGCCGCCCTGGCCGAGCTCCACGCCCGCCGCCCCGACCGGGTCCTCGCCACCAACGTCGAGTTCTGGGCCGCCATCGTCCTGGACTTCGCCGAGGTCCCGGCCCACATGTTCACCTCGATGTTCACCTGCGCCCGCACGGCGGGCTGGTCGGCCCACATCCTCGAGCAGAAGCGCACCGGCCGCCTGGTCCGCCCCTCGGCCCGCTACATCGGCCCGGGCACCCGTGACCCGCGCGAGGTCAAGGGCTACGCGGACCTCGCCCGCTGATCCCGCGGCCCCCGCTGACCCCGGGAAAGTCCCCGGACACGCAGACGACCCGCGAGTCTGGTTCCTCCGGCTGGAGGAGCCGGCCGGACGTACCGGCGACTCGCGGGTCGGGTGACTGCGTGGGATTGGCCGGCTGCGTGTTCCTCACACGCTGGTCCGGCACCGCACGGAACGTGGTGACGGGCCGCTAGCCCGCAGCCACCTCATGCGTCCGGTATTCATACATCTGCCGAACCACCTCCCTTCTCATGTACCTGAAACCCTAAGAAACCACCGGCCCTGTCATCAACCTCTTTTTTCGAGATTCCGGTGACGGCCGCACGGTGATCACCTAGCGTGCCGCGCATGAGCGGGATGCGGCGGGCGGTTCTCAGCGGGTCGGTGTTCGAGGAGCGGATCGGGTACGCACGGGCCGTCGTCGACGGTGACCGCGTGTACGTGTCGGGGACGACCGGGTTCGACTACGCGACGATGACGATCTCCGACGACGTCGTGGAGCAGGCCGAGCAGTGCCTGCGGAACATCGGGGCCGCGCTGGAGGAGGCCGGGTGCGGCTTCGCCGACGTCGTGCGGGTGCGGTACCTGCTGCCCGCGCGGGAGGACTTCGAGCCGTGCTGGCCGGTGCTGAAGCGGTACTTCGGTGAGGTGCGCCCGGCCGCGACGATGCTGGAGTGCGGTCTCGCGGATCCCCGGATGAGGATCGAGATCGAGGTGGACGCGCGGCGGGGCAGCGGGGCCGGGGCCCCCGGCCGGAAGGCGGCGGACCGGCCGACGGCCGTGCTCGGTGTCGAGGCCGTGGACGGCGAGGCCGTGCCGGAGCGGGGCGGCACGGCCACGACGTGATCGCGCCGCCCGCCGCGACGCCGCCCGCCGCGACGCCGCCCGCCGCGACGCCGCCCGCCGCGACGCCGCGCGGCGAGGTGCGCGAGCGGCTCGGGCGGCTCGGGCGGGGCACGGGGGTTCGTCGAGCGGGAGCGGTACGTGCCGGACGGCGAGCGCGGCGCGTGGGTCGATCCGCGGCCGGGCGGTCGTCCTCCGGACGCCGGGCCCCGTCGGACGGGCGTCGGTGCCGACCGAGCCCGCGGCACCGTACCGCGTGGTGCCGCCGTGCCCGTCGGCCGGGCGGTGAGCCCGGCCTCCCGGAGATCGTTCCGGAGGACCGCCGGGGGCCGGATCAGGGCGGTACTGTGCAACGATTCCCACAATCTTGTGGGAACCGAATGTGCGCTGCATCACGTTCAAGTTCAATGATTGCAAGTGAGCGAACCGGCGTGCCGTGCGTGCGGACGCAGCCTGCAGGGGGTCCAGGTGAGTGCTTCCCGGCGTAGTGGGGCCACCGACGAGCTGGGGCCGGACGAGCCCCAGCCCGGGCGGGAGGGTTCGGACGGGTCCGATCTGCTCGCCGCGCTGCTGGACGGCATGGACGCCGCCCTGTGCGCCTTCGCCGCGGACGGGGTCGTGACGCACTGGAACCGCGAGGCGGAGCGGATCCTCGGGTGGACCGCGGCCGAGGCGGTGGGCCGGCGCGGGTTCGCCGGGTGGGCCGTGCGCAGCGCGGACGCCGCGGAGGTCGAGGCGCGGCTGATGTCGGCCATGGACGCCCCGGGCCGGCAGGTGCACGAGTTCGCGCTGCTGACCAAGGACGGCGGCCGGGTGCTGGTGCGGACGCAGTCCGCGGCGGTGCGCGGACCGGACGGGAAGCCGGCGGGGGTGTACTGCGCGTTCAGCGAGGTGCACGCGCAGATCGACCTGGAGCGCTCGATCGCCCTGAGCGAGGCGCTGCTGGAGGACGCGAGCTGGGGTGTGGTGCTGGTCGACGCCGACCTGCGCCCCGCGGTGGTGAACGCGCACGCGGCGCGGGCGCTGGGCGCGGGGCGGACGTCCGTGCTGGGGCGGCCGCTCGGTGAGCTGCTGTCGCAGGGGGTGGAGGAGCTGGAGAGCGCGCTCACCCATGTGCTGGCGGAGGGCGCGCCGCCCGCGCCCGCCGAGATGTGGGTGAGCGTGCGGACGCCGGAGGGCGAGCGGCGGCGGTGCTGGCGGAGCGGGTTCGTGCGGCTGGCGTCACCGCTGTCGGAGGAACCGGTTCCGCTCGGTGTCGGCTGGATGTTCCAGGACGTGACCGAGGCCCGGCAGGGGGAGCAGGAGGCCTCGCTGCTGCGGTTCCGCGCGCAGCAGCTGCACCGGGCGGCGCGGGCCGCCGCGGAGTGCGAGGACCCGGCGGAGGCGGCGACGGTCCACCTGGACTTCGCGCTCGCCGGCTTCGCCGACCACGCGCTGATCGACCGGGTCGCCGACGGCAGGGCGGACGACGCGGAGGCCGCCGGGCGGGTCCGGCTGGTGCGGATCGCGGCCACGCCGTCCGGGGCGCCGGGCCCGAGCAGGCTCGTCGGCCGGGCGGGTCTCCCGGTGCGCTACGGCGAGGAGCACCCGGCGGTGCAGTGCGTGACGCGGATCGGGTCGGTGCGGGCCGCCGCGGGGTCCGTGACCGCCGAGGAGGCGCGGGCGTGGGCGCTGGCGCGGCAGTGGCCGGCGGACGCGGTGCACGCCCTGTGCACGGTGCTGCGCAGCCGGGGCCGGACCCTTGGTGCCGTGACGTTTCTGCGCGGCGCGGGCCGGAACGCGTTCGAGCGCTCCGACGCGGTGTACGCGGAGGACGTGGCGGTGCACATCGCCGCGGCCCTGGACCTGGCGGAGCTGACCGGGGAGGCCGGGGCGGGCGCGGACGGGCCGTGACCGCCCTCGCCGGCCGCACCCCGGCCCGTGTGCGCCGACTCGACGGCACGGGCCGGCCTCGTCGAACACCGAACCCGGCAATGTCCGACGCCAGTCGTCCGGCCGACCCCATCGATGACCGGAGCTCCTTCCCGGGGCGCGCCGGGTTCCACGACCGCCGGAGCGGGGGATCTCTGCGGGGGCGGTACCTCATGTCCTTCCGTGACGCCGACGCCCGGAGCCGATGCCCCGGAAGCGACGGACACACGGGCGACCCGGAGCGGCGGAGTGCGGGGCTGCCGGCCCCCGCTCGGCCGCTTCAGTCGTGTGCGGGGCCGTCGGTCGTGACGTCGGCGAGCCGCAGGTCCTCCTCGTGCTTCCGCAGCAGGTAGCCGGCGTGCACCCGGCTCCTGGCGCCGATCCGTTCCATGATCTTCGCGATGTGGCGCTGGCGGGTGCGCACCGTCATGCCCATGCGACGGGCGATGACCTTGTCCGACTCCCCCTGGACCAGGAGCCGGATGATGTCCTCCTTGGTCTTCTCGGACACCCGGATGGCCTGCTCCCGACCGAGGTTGACCGGGAACGGGTCGGCCTGTCGCCACATCAGCTCGAAGGCGGCCACCGCGAAGGGGACCACGCTGGGCTCCCGGACCACCAGGGCGGCCTTGGGGTTGCCGGTCTGCTCGATCACGACGACCTCGCCGTCGAACGCGAGCATCCGCATGAAACCCCCGCCCAGGGTGCGCACTTCCGCCCCGAGGCCGGTCACGATCTCGACGTACGCCGCGGTTCCGGGGTCGTACTGCGCCGTGTGCTGGTACAGCGTGCGCATCCGGACGCCTCGCCCGAGCACCGCCTCGGTGCGGCCCATGGCCTCCTGCAGGACCTCCTCGGTGCGCCCGCCGCCGGGCTGGGAGGTCAGCACCTCGTGCTGCGCCTCGGTGGCGAACCGGTCCAGGGCCCGTCGCACGCTGGCGACATCGGGCAGTTCCTCGAACAGGGGCTGGTGGAGGCGCCGTTCAAGAGCGCTCTCGTAGACGGGCACCAGTTCGCCGAGCAGCCGGTCCGCGGCGTCGCCGGCCGCGCGCGCCCGCTGGGCGAGGGGACGGACGAGAGCCTCGCAGGCGACGTCCGGGGGGACCGCGGCGCAACGTTCCTGCTCCCCGTTCACGGGCAGGAGGAGCTGGCGTTCGACCAGGCTCCGAAAGGCCGCGGCGACCTCCTCGGTCCCCTCGCCGTCGATGTCCGGTAACTAGTCCGAGCGTATGTCGGCGCGCTCCACGGCAAAGGCATACAGGGCCAGTTCCGCCTCGGAGAGCGGGGAAGGGGGGATATTGTGCGGTAAGTTCATTTCGTTCACCTGTCCCCATGTGCATTCGGCTGATAAGTATGCATGTAGTTGATCTTCGTGAGCGCTCTCCGATGGGATACTGGAGTCGTCTCCACGAAGGTCTGCGGCGCACCGCGCCGCCAGCGGAAGGTGCGGAGCGGCGAGCCGTCATGGACATCCACAGTGCTTCTTTCCTCTCCTTCCTCGTGGCGGCCACGATCGTCTGCGTCACCCCGGGACCCGACATGCTCTACGTCATGTCCTTCGGGGTGTCGCAGGGGCGCCGGGGCGGGGTGTCGGCGGCCGCCGGCGTCGCCGCCGGGAT
Source organism: Streptomyces viridosporus (assembly GCF_002078235.1). Taxonomy (GTDB): domain Bacteria; phylum Actinomycetota; class Actinomycetes; order Streptomycetales; family Streptomycetaceae; genus Streptomyces; species Streptomyces viridosporus. The sequence goes on along the minus strand of NZ_MSGP01000058.1, from coordinate 7,610 downwards.
GTTCGCGCACGCGGTGCTCTGCGCCTTCGGTGTGTCCCTCCTCATCTCCCGTTATCCGGCGCTCCTTTCGGCGTTCAAGGTCGTCGGACTCTGCTACCTGGTCCACCTCGGCGTCTCGATCATCCGTGACAGGTCCGACATGGCGGTGAGCACGGAGCGGGCGCGCCAGGACTACGGGCGCATCGCCTACCGCGCGATGATCGTGAACCTGATCAACCCCAAGGTGATCGTCTTCTACGTGGCCTTCCTGCCCCAGTTCACCTCGTCCTCCGGCTGGCCCGTCCCCGCCCAACTGCTCTCCCTCGGCGTGATCTTCGTGATCATCGGCTTCACCGCGGACGCGGTCGTGGGGGTGACGAGCGGGGTCCTCGCCGAACGCTTCACCGGCGATTCGAACCTCACCCGCAAGGTCAACGTCGGCTGCGGGATCGTCATGTTCCTGTTGGCCGGCGTGCTCGCTCTCGACATCTGAGCCCTCGGTCCCTTCCGGCCCGGGTCCGCCCGCGCCCGGACGTTCCGGGCTGCCCCGGTTTCCGCGACGCCTTTCCCCGCGGATCCGTCCACCGCCCTGCCCGAAAACCCGCCGCACGACCGGAGGAGCGCCGTGCACGCGCAAGAGTCCCCGACTTCTCGACCCGTCCCCTTCTCCCTTTCTTCCGGCATCTGGCCGAAAACCGCCGCCGTGGACGCACAGGGAACCCTCACGATCGGCGGAATGCCCGTCACGGAGACAGCCGAGCGCCACGGCACACCGGTCCACGTGTGCGACGAGACGGATTTCCGGACGCGGTGCGCCAGATTCCGTACGGCATTCGACGACTTCGACCTCTACTACGCCGGGAAGGCGTTCCCGAGTCGTACCACGGCGCGGCCGGCCGGGGAGGCCGCACTGAGCCCGGACGTGTGCACCGAGGGCGGAACGACGACACGGCCCTCCTGCTGCGCCGCAGCCCGTACACGCTGCGGCTGCGCATGGAACGGGTGAACGCCAGGGGCCTGGAGGTCGCCCGGTACCTGGAGGGCCACCCGGCCGTCGACCGGGTCTCCTGCAACGGCCTCGACCCGGCCGGCTCGATCAAGCGCGTGATCGAGAAGCCCTGACCTCCGGACGACGCGGGCAGGGGAACGCGCGGCGGCGGTCCGCCGGCGTCGAACGCCGGGTTCAGTGTCGGTAGAAGATCCGGTCCCCGTACTGCTCCAGGACGCGGCCGTTCCACTCGTGGCCGCCGTCCACGTTGCCGGAGCGCAGGAGCGGGGGCTCGATGCCGCGGTCGGCCAGGGTGGCGGCGGCGGTGGCCACGACGGCCTGGAGGAGGGCCGTGGTGACGACCGTGGACGCGGGGGCGAAGGGGGCCGGGACGCCGTCGTGGGTGAGCTCCGCGTCGCCCACCTCGATCTTGGAGTCCAGGACGAGATCGCAGTGGTCCTTCAGGAACGTCCCGGAGGAGTGCCGGGACGTCGTCCGGTCCGCGTACGCCACCGAGGTCACGCCGATGACCCGCGCGCCCAGGGCACGGGCGTTCATGGCCATCTCCACGGGGAGGGCGTTGCGGCCGGACAGGGAGACGATCACCAGGGCGTCGCCCGCGCGGACCGGCGAGGAGTCGAGCACCGCGCCCGCGAGCCCGTCGACCCGCTCCAGGGCGGAGCCCAGCGTGGCCGGCATCACGTCGACGCCGACGACGCCCGGGACGGCGAGCAGGTTCATCAGGGCCAGACCGCCCGCGCGGTAGACGAGGTCCTGTGCGGCCAGCGAGGAGTGGCCGGCGCCGAAGGCGAAGAGCCGGCCGCCGTCCGCGACCGTGTCGGCGAGCAGCGTGCCCGCGGCCGCGAGGGAGTCGGCCTCCTCGTCGCGCACCCGCTGCAGCAGGTCGATCGCGGCGTCGAGGAACCGATCGGCCGGCGTGCGGTCGCTCATGCGGCATCCCTTCGGGTGGCTCTGCTGCGGATCACCGTGCGGTCCGGACCAGTGCCGTGTCAATACGGCGGACGGGGCGCGGCCCCCGGGGCCGGTGCGGCCGTCCGCCGGAGCCGCGGCACTCCGGGGGAGCCCCCGTTTCCACGGCGCGGCACGCTTGTCAGCCGGATGCGTCAGAATTGATTCCTGGGCCAGCGCACGCGCCGGTGAGCCGTCCAGCCTCCGGCAGGGCTAATCGCAGATCTCGTGAGGGGCACGTATGTCCGGACTGATCGACACCACGGAGATGTATCTCCGCACCATCCTCGAGCTGGAGGAGGAAGGTGTGGTCCCCATGCGCGCCCGGATCGCCGAGCGGCTCGACCAGAGCGGGCCGACGGTCAGCCAGACGGTGGCGCGGATGGAGCGCGACGGCCTGGTGTCCGTCGCCAGCGACCGCCATCTGGAGCTCACGGAGGAGGGTCGCCGGCTGGCCACGCGCGTGATGCGCAAGCACCGTCTCGCCGAGTGCCTGCTCGTCGACGTGATCGGTCTGGAGTGGGAGCAGGTGCACGCCGAGGCCTGCCGCTGGGAGCACGTGATGAGCGAGGCCGTGGAGCGCCGCGTGCTGGAGCTGCTGCGGCACCCGACCGAGTCGCCCTACGGCAACCCGATCCCGGGGCTGGAGGAGCTTGGTGAGAAGGACGGCGCCGACCCGTTCCTGCACGAGGGCATGGTCTCGCTGGCCGATCTCGACCCGGGCTCCGAGGGCAAGACGGTCGTGGTGCGCCGGATCGGCGAGCCGATCCAGACGGACGCGCAGCTGATGTACACGCTGCGCCGGGCGGGTGTGCAGCCCGGTTCGGTGGTGAGCGTGACGGAGTCGGCGGGCGGGGTGCTGGTCGGCAGCGGCGGCGAGGCGGCCGAGCTGGAGTCGGACGTCGCCTCCCACGTGTTCGTCGCCAAGCCCTGACCGGAACCGCGCGCCCGGTGCGCGACCGCGTCGACGCGGCAGGCGTGCCGCCTGCCGCGTCGGTCCGCGGGGTGGCTGCCGCGTGGATCCGGGGGGCGGCTGCGGCGCCGGTCCGGGGAGCGGACGGCGCGCCGACGTGATCGCGTCGAATCCGCGATCCGGTACGCCGAAGGGCAGCGTTCACCGGGTTCGCGTGCGAGGCTGTTGCGTGAGGCATATGACCTGAGGGGTTCTTGGCCGGGTCCGACAGCGATGTCACCCCGGCCGGGGAGGGGCGGGAGGATGTGCCGTGACCACGTGAGGAGCCCCGGCGCCGTACGGCGCCGGGGCCTGTCCTCCCCTGTGCTGACCCGGAGCCCCGAGCTCCCAGGGTCATTTCCCGCGGACCGGTTTCCCCGAGCGGTCCGCCCCCCGTTGAAGATCTCCCCTGGGCCGCGGCGATCAATCCTTGGAGGGTGTCACTCGAACGAGGGGTGTTGACGGCCGAAACGGCATTCTCGAATGTGCATTCGATAATCTGCGGACACAGCGGCAACGGGCAGGACGAGCACGGCAGGCAGCGGGCAGTCAGGGAGCTTGGGGGTGCCACGACCATGGCGCGACGCATCGACGTGACCGGGGCGGACGGCGTACGACTCGCCGCCTGGGAGTTCGGCGACCCGGCCAAGACCGGTACCGACCCGGCGGAGGGCGCCGCGCAGGGCGCCCCGGGCGTGCTGTTACTGCACGGACTGATGGGCCGCGCCTCGCACTGGGCGCCCACCGCCCGCTGGCTCTCCGAGCGCCACCGCGCCGTCGCCCTCGACCAGCGCGGCCACGGCCGCAGCGACAAGCCCCCCAGGGCCGCCTTCACCCGCGACGCCTACGTCGACGACGCCGAGGCCGCCCTCGAACAGCTCGGTCTCGGTCCGGCCGTCCTCATCGGCCACGCCATGGGCGCGCTGACGGCGTGGCAGCTGGCCGCCAAGCGGCCCGACCTGGTCCGCGGGCTGATCATCTGCGACATGCGGGCCTCCGCCCTCGGCGGTGCCTCGCAGCACGAGTGGGCCGAGTGGTTCAAGGCATGGCCGGTCCCGTTCGCCACGCTCGCCGACGTGCGCAAGTGGTTCGGCGAGGACGACCCGTGGGTGGAGCGGCCCAACCCGGCCCGCGGCGAGTTCTACGCCGAGGTGATGGCCGAGTCCCCGGACGGGTGGCGCCCGGTGTTCGACCCGGAGCAGATGCTCCGCTCCCGCGAGACCTGGGTGTTCGACGCCCACTGGGAGGAGCTGGCCCAGGTCCGCTGCCCCGCCCTGGTGGTCCGCGGCCTCGACGGCGAGCTGGGCCGCGCGGAGGCGCAGGAGATGGTGCGGGTCCTGCCGCACGGCCGGTACGCGGAGGTGGCCGACGCGGGCCACCTGGTCCACTACGACCAGCCGGAGGCCTGGCGGGCGGCGATCGAGCCGTTCCTGGACGCGCTCAGCCGGCCCTGACGCGCCGGACCGGGGCGGCGGCCGGGTCCCTTCCCGGCCGCTCCCGACCGTTTCCGGCGGGGCCCGGCGCGCTCTCCCGGCACCCGGGTCATCCCTTGCTGACCGCCGCGAGGATCTCCGGCAGGCGGCGGGCCGTTCGCGGGGCGGCGAGGCGCAGACCCAGCAGCGTCAGGGCCGCTCCGTACAGCGTGCCCACCGGCAGCAGCAGCCACCGCCCGGCGTCGCCGTCCGCGCCGGCGTTCAGCCAGACGGTGAGGGCGATGACCGGTGCGCACAGCACGGCCGCCGCGACCATGCCGCCGACGATGGAGACCCAGGCGAGCCCGACCTGCCCGGGGGCGACGTTCTTGTACCCCTCCTGCGGAATGGAGTAGGGGAAGCGCGCCGAGGTCCACGCGCCCGTCGCCAGCATCGCCCCGAGCAGGGCGAAGGACAGGCCCAGCGCCTCCGGCAGCAGCGGCCAGTCGCCGAGCAGCGCGGCCGTCAGGACGGTGACGAGCGTGGCGTACGGCAGGGTGATCAGCAGCAGGGCCAGCGCGCGGGCGCGCAGTTCGACGTAGGCGTCCCGGGGGGAGGAGACGGTCATCGCGACCATCCAGAACGCGGAGGTGTCCTGCCCGAACTGGTTGTACATCTGCATGCCGAGCATGCCGGCGGCGAAGCAGGCGAGGTACACCGAGCCGGTGCCCTGCCAGGCGTTGAACACCGGCACGATCAGGCCGATCGCCAGCGAGGTCACCCACGCGGCCTTGGTCTTGGGGTCGCGCCAGACGTAGCGCAGGCTGCGTTCCATGACCGTACCGGTGCGGCCCGGGGGCAGCAGCCGGGCGAGCCCGGTCGACGTGCGGTCGCGGGCGGCCGCCCGGGAGGTCTGGAGGGTGGAGCCGTCGGGCGCGGTCATCAGCCGGGTCAGGGACCGCGCCCAGAGCACCAGCAGCCCCGCCAGGGCCGCCGCGCTCAGCAGCAGTTGGACGACGGCGGCACCGTACGCGCCCTCGCCCGCCGAGTGCACCGCGCCGACCGCCGACGCCGGGGGGATCCACCGCACCACGTCCGCCGCCGGGCCGAGCTGCTCGAGGCCGGAGGAACCCAGCCGCTGCGCCCCGAAGTTGACCAGCTGGGCCCCGACCGCGATCACCAGTCCGCTGAGCACCGCGAGGTCCCGGCCCCTGCGGCTGGTCAGCAGCCGCACGTTGGCGGCGGCGACGGCCCGCGCGAGCGCCACGCACACCAGCAGCGCCAGCGGTACGGCGAGGACACCGGCGGCGAAGGCGGCGCCGCCGTGCGCGACGGCGATCACCGAACCGACGAGCAGGCAGAGCGTGAACAGCGGCCCGATGCCCACCAGCGAGGCCACGAGCAGGGCCCGCACCAGCGGACGGGGCCGCAGCGGCAGCATCACCAGCCGGGTCGGGTCCAGGGTCTCGTCGCCGCCGGGGAAGAACAGCGGCATCACCGCCCAGCCCAGCCCCAGCACCGCCACCAGGAGCACCACCAGCGACTCGGCGTGGTCGAAACCCCGCAGCGCGATCAGGCCGACGAGCTGGAGCGCGGCGAACAGCAGGGCGATCACGGCGGAGGCGATGTACGCCGCCCTGCGTCCGCCCGACTGCCGCAGGCCGTTGCGCAGCAGGGACAGCTTCAGCCGGACGACGACGGGGGTGATCGCGGGGGCGCTCACCGGGCGCCCCCGCCCAGCCAGTCGAGGTCGAGGCCGGCGTCGCGGCCGTCCGCGCCGACGAGTTCCAGGAACGCCCGCTGCAACGAGGGCGCCTCGCCGCGCACCTCGGCGAGCGGGCCGTGGGCGCGGATCCGGCCCGCGGCCATCACCGCCACCCAGTCGCACAGCGACTCCACGAGCTCCATGACGTGGGAGGAGAACACGACCGTGGCGCCGGACGCCGTGTACCGCTCCAGGACGCCGCGGATGGTCTGCGCGGAGACCGGGTCGACGCCCTCGAACGGCTCGTCCAGGAAGAGCACTTCGGGGTTGTGCAGCAGGGCGGCGGCGAGGCCGATCTTCTTGCGCATGCCGGTCGAGTAGTCGACGACGAGCTTGTGCTGGGCCCCGGCCAGGTCGAGGACGTCGAGGAGCTGGGTGGCGCGCTTGTCGACCTCGGCGCCGGGCATCCCGCGCAACCGGCCCGAGTAGGCGAGCAGTTCACGTCCCGACAGCCGCTCGAACAGCCGCAGCCCCTCCGGCAGCACCCCGATCCGGGCCTTGACCTCGACCGGGTCGCGCCACACGTCGTGCCCGACCACCTCGACGGTGCCCTGGTCGGGCCGCAGCAGCCCGGTCACCATCGACAGCGTGGTGGTCTTCCCGGCCCCGTTCGGCCCGACGAGCCCGATGAACCTGCCCGCGGGCAGCTCCAGATCGATCCCGGCCACCGCGACCTGCTGCCCGAACCGCTTCCAGAGCCCCCGCACCCGTACGGCGGCCGTACCCGCCGCGCCGGCGCCCACCGTGTCAGCACCCACCACGTCTCCCTCCGTCACCACGAACCCTAAAGGGGGACGCGGTGCCCCGGAGGGGCGCGGTGCTCCCGGGCGGCGCCCTACCGGTCCCTCCCGCACGCGTAGGCCAGGGGCGGGAGCAGCTCCTCCGCGTCCGGCAGCCACCGGTTCGCCGGTGTCGGCCGGCAGACCCACTGCACGGCGCCCCCGGACCCGAACCGCGTGGGCGGTGCGGCGACGTACGCCCCCTCGCCCAGCACCGCCAGATCGAGCGAGGACGGCGCCCAGCCAAGCCCCCGCACCAGGCCCGGCACCTTCGCCGCCGCGCCCGGCAGCACGAAGAACTCCATGCGCCGCCGGGGCGTCAGGGTCACCGGCCCGAGCGGCAGCCCCATCCGCTGCATCCGGGCCAGCGCCAGGAACCCGGCCGTCTCGGGCACCGAGACCGCGTCGAACGCACGGCCCGTGGGCAGCAGGACCGAGGCGGTCGGCTGCTCCTGCCACATGCGGCGGGCGACGGTGGCGCTGCCGGTCGCCCGGGCCGCCCAGTCGGGCCCGGCCGGATGTGCGCCGGGCGCGGGGCACACGGCGTCACCGCACGAGCAGCGGTGCGCCCCGCCGGCGGCCTCCAGCCAGGTGCCCGGGAACACGTCCCAGTGCCGCTCCTCGGTGCAGCGAACTGCGGTGTCCAGCAGTGATGCCCCGCGCTGCGTCGGGATCTGTGCGGCTTCGGTGCCCGGGATCGTCTCTTCCACGATGAACACAACTACGGCCGTCACCGGGGGTTACGCCCCCGGTGACGGCCGTAGTT